>DATLWF010000778.1:0-10566 GCA_035576605.1 Blastocatellia bacterium
TGCCAGGCAACAACTCTCCCGCCTCGATCCCGCGCTCTCGGAGTGAGAAGTCATCGGCGATCACTCTCACCCCTGCTTTCGGTAACTGAGGCAGATGAGATCCCCGAGCGTTCCTTCGAGCCGCGAGCACCCCGTTCTGAACCAGGAATACCGTGACCTCGTTATCGCGTTGTTTCAAAGCGATTGCTGTGTCGGCGACAAACGTGGAATCTGTCGATCCGAATGGGTCCCTGCTCTCGATGAACAAGTAATTAGTCATGCGAGCCTCCTTCCTTAACACTGTGATTGCGAACTCCGGCTGATTCAGTCTTCGACCTCATTGCTCTCGACCAAAGCTTGGTCTTACAATGAGCGCGAATCTCCGAGGCTTTGAGTTGCCTCCATTTCGCTGCTACGCGGCAGAGAATAAACCTAAGTAGTTCTGAAGTCTTTACGGGACGATGAAGTTTTCTTGAGTATTTCTTGAGGACTCTTTGGCTGTGGCGTTCAGCAAGAAACACGGGACTTTATACGAGTTTGGACCGTTTCGGCTCGATCCATCCGAGCGATTGCTGATGCGAGACGGCGAACCGGTTCCGCTCGCCCCCAAAGTCTTTGACACCCTGACGGCTCTCATCGAAAACAGCGGCCGACTGCTGGACAAAGATGAACTGCTGTCGATGCTGTGGCCGGACACGTTCGTCGAAGAGGCGACGCTTGCCCGCAACATCTCGGATCTGCGAAAGGCACTGGGCGAATCAACCGGCGAGCAGAAGTTCATCGAGACCGTTCCAAAGCGCGGTTATCGCTTCACTGCCGATGCGAAGTGTATTCGGACTGAAGACAGCGCGCTCATCGTCGAGCGTCATGTCAGGTCACGAGTGATTTTCGAAGAGCAACTCGACGCTGACGCCGACGTTACCTCAATAGCCGTTCTGCCATTCCGGCCGCTCAGCTCCGAAAAGCGCGACGAGTATCTGGAACTCGGCCTCGCGGACGCTCTCATAACGCGACTGAGCAACATGAGTCAGATCGTCGTGAGACCAACCAGTTCAGTGCGCAAGTACGGCGGTCTCAAGCAGGATGCCTCTCAGGCCGGACGCGAGCTCAAGGTAAGCCACGTGCTTGACGGCAGCATTCAGACAGTAGGCGATCGGATACGAGTAACAGCTCAACTTGTGAGCGTCGAGGATGGAAGATCGCTATGGGCGGGAAAGTTCGATGAGAGCTTCCGGGACATCTTCAGCGTTGAGGACGTGATTTCGGAGCAAGTCGCAAATGCGTTGGTGCTGAGACTGACCGGCGAGGAGAAACGCCTGATCACCCGCCGTGACACAGACAACGCCGAGGCTCATCGACTCTATCTGAAGGGCCGCTTCTATTGGAACAGACGAACGCGCGACGGATATGAGAAGGGTATAGAGCATTTCTGTAGGGCGATCGAGATCGACCGATCGTACGCGCGGGCTTATGCGGGGCTGGCTGACTGCTACTCGATGCTTGGAAGGTTCGGTCTGGTTCAGCCTGCGGAGATAATGCCCAGGGCAGTGTCATCGGCGACGACAGCCTTGCGCCTGGATGACACGCTTGCGGAGAGCCATGCTTCAATGGGACTCGCCGCTCACATTTATTCATGGGAATGGGCGAAGGCAGAGTCCCACTACAAGCGCGCGATCGAGCTGAATACGAACTTTGCGACTGCACATCATTGGTATGCAATTTTTCTGGCCGAACTGGGACGTGGGCACGAGGCGCTAGCCGAGATCAAACAGGCGCAGAGCCTGGACCCGGTCTCGCTTATCATAGGCGCAGATGCGGGCATGCTCCTCTATCTGAGCCGCGACTACGATCGAGCGGTGGAACAGTGCCGAGCGACGCTGGAGATGGATCCCAACTACTTTCGCGCGCGAATGTGGCTGGGCTGTGCGTACGAACAGAAGACTATGTATCAAGAAGCGATCAGCGAATATGAAACAGCCAGGTCGCTGGATGATAGCCCTTATGTGGTTGAGTGGCTCGCGAGGGCTTATGCGCTGGCGGGAAACACCGACGCGGGCAATCGACTTGCCGGCGAGCTGATCGCGTTGTCATCTCGCGTGTATGTCGATTGCTATTATCTAGCCTCGGTGTTCGCGGCGCTGGGCAAGAAGCAACAAGCGATCGCTTTGCTTGAGAGGGCCTGCAGCGAGAGATCCTGTTGGCTGAGCCGCCTCGGGGTAGACCCAATCTTCGACAGTCTTCGGCGCACACCGGGGTTCGAAACCTTGCTGATTAACGTAGGCGGTAATTCATAGTTTCCGGCAGTCGCATCATGAGCAACCCGCTGAAATCCTGTTACGAGTTCGGTCCCTTCACCGTGAACGCGCCGGAGCGCTTGCTTCTGCGTGAAGGCCGCGCCATACCATTGGCTCCGAAAGTTTTCGAAACGCTGTTAGCACTACTGGAAAATCCAGGCCGCCTCGTCTCTAAAGATCAACTGATATCACGCCTCTGGCCTGACACTTTTGTCGAGGACGCAACTCTTGCTCGCAATATCTCTGACTTGAGAAAGGCCCTGGGTGAGTCAGCCGGCGAAGCCAGGTACATCGAAACCGTGCCTAAGGCCGGCTACCGATTTATTGCCTTTGTTACCCAGCCTGGCGGTCAAGAGACAGCGTTCATAGTGCGGCGTCACGCACAGTCCCGAGTCGTAGTCGAGGAACAGAGCGGCGAGGGCGGTATGATTCGATCCATCGCGGTGTTGCCGTTCAGAACGTTATCCGCGGGCGACGCCGAGGACTATCTGGGCCTGGGCGTCGCCGACGCGCTAATCACTCGGCTAAGCAAGATTCGCAGCCTCAGTGTAAGACCCACAAGCGCCATGATGCGCTACTCGGGCTTGACGCCCGACCCGGTCGCTGTAGCAAGAAATCTCGATGTCGAGTCGGTGCTCGAGGGCACCATTCAGCGCGCAGACGATCGGATTCGCGTGACCGTTCAATTAGTAAACGTCGACGATGGCACTGCGTTGTGGGCCGAGAAGTTTGACGAAAGGTTCACCGATATATTTGGCGTCGAGGACTCGATATCTGAACAGGTAGCGGCGGCGCTTATGCTGCGGTTGACGGTCGAGGAGAGGAGACTGTTCAGCAAGCGTTACACCAGTAGTCCGACAGCTTATCGACTCTATCTAAAGGGGCGGTACTTTTGGTTGAAGCGAACTGAGGAGGGAATGAAGAAGGGTATACAGCACTTCAATGAAGCTATTGAAGAGGACCCGGCTTACGCCGCAGCGTATGACGGTCTTGCCGACTCTTATACGCTGTTGGCTATTCGCGGAATAATCCCCCCAAAAGAAGGATTCCTGAAAGCGAAGGCGGCAGCACGAAAGGCGCTGGAAATCGACGATACTCTGGGTGAAGCACACGCGTCGCTGGCCCATGTCAGATTGCACGATTGGGAATGGTCCGGCCTTGAAGATGTATTCAAGCGCGCCATTGAGATGAATCCAACACACGCGATAGCTTATCACTGGTATGCTGAATACCTGGGCGCGATGAAGAGATTCGATGAAGCCATCGCGATGGTAAAGCGGGCGCTTCAATTGGAACCGCTCTCGCCAATCATCAGCCTGACTCTGGCTGGCGCCTACAACCAGGCACGCATGCATGACGAAGCGATTGAAGAGCTGCAAAAGGGGCTCGAGCTGGATCCAAACCATTCTTCGCTGCGGAACGAACTCGCGGAAACCTATATCCAGAAAGGGATGTACGACGAGGCTATCGACGAGATGCAAAAGGCAGTAGCTTTTTCAGGAAGAAGCACTGAGAGGTTGGCGGGGCTTGGGCATTGCTACGCGGCTGCAGGTAAGAAAGCCTCGGCTTTGGAAATCCTGGACGAGTTGAACCGGCTATCGAAGGATCGATATGTCTCGCCCTATTGCGTAGCGATGGTTTATGCCTCTCTCGACCAGAACGACAAAGCATTCGCGTATCTGGAAGAAGCTTACGGGGAACGCAATCCCAACCTGATCGAACTCAACACGGAACCGGCATTCGACAGGTTGCGTCGCGACCGGCGTTATGGCGAACTCGTGCGCCGGATCGGGCTTGTTCCGTGATCGCAGGAACGTTGCTGGCGAGCGCAACTATGAGTGAACGAGAAAAGCGCTTATACCGATTTGGTCCGTTCAGCCTCGACGCGGCCGAGCGGCGACTTCTGAGAGATGGTGATCCGGTGCCGCTCGCGCCAAAGGTGTTCGACACGCTTCTAGCGCTGATCGAGGAGTCCGGCCGGTTAGTGGCCAAAAACGACTTGATGTCCCGCCTGTGGCCCGACACTTTTGTGGAAGACGCGACTCTCGCTCGTAACATCTCGGACTTGAGAAAAGCTCTGGGCGAGTCGGGGGGCGAAGCCAGCTACATCGAGACGGTGCCGAAAGCGGGCTATCGCTTCGTAGGCGGTGTCACGATCGTCGGTCAAGACTCTACGCTCATCGTCCAGCGCAGAACAAAATCTCGAGTCGTCGTCGAAGAGGAAATCAGCGCAGGCCCACTGATACGATCAATAGCTGTTTTGCCGTTCAAACCCTTGGCGGCCGGCGATTCGGACGACTATCTAGGTCTCGGGGTGGCCGACGCGCTGATAACGCGCCTGAGCAAATTACGCCGCATCAGGGTAAGACCTACAAGCGCCATCGCCCGCTACTCCGGCGCTTCGCCGGACCCGGTGGCCGTCGGCAGAGAGCTGGACGTCGAGTCCGTGCTCGAGGGCAACATTCAGCGCGCCGGCGACCGAATCCGGGTGACCGTCCAATTGGTCAACGTCGACGACGGCGCGTCGCTGTGGGCTGAAAAGTTGGACGAAAAGTTCACTGACATATTCGCGGTCGAGGACTCGATCTCCGAACAGGTGGCGCACGCGCTGATGCTCGAGGTGACAGCGGACGAGCATAAGCTGCTGCAAAAGCGCGAGACTGATAACATCAACGCTTATGAGCTTTACTTGAAGGGCCGCTACCACTGGAACAAGCGAACGACCGAGCAGCTCGGGAAGGGCGCCGAGTGCTTCAGGCAGGCGATCGAGCTGGATCCGAGTTACGCCTCGGCTTACGCGGGGCTATCCGATTCTTACACCCTGCTCGTAATCCGCGAAGCTTTGCCTCCCGAAGAAGGTTTCAAGAAAGCCAAGGCCGCCGCGGAAATGGCGTTGCAGATCGATGAGTCACTTGGAGAAGCCCAGGCCTCGCTTGCGCACGCGATGCTTCACAACTGGGAATGGGCTGGAGCCCAACTCGGATTCAAACGCGCCATCGAGCTGAACCCGAACTATCCATCGGCGCATCACTGGTATTCGGAATATCTGATGGCGACGGGTAAGCTCGATCTGGCGCTAGCCGAAATCGAATGGGCTCGTGAGCTTGATCCGCTTTCGCTAATAATAAACGCGCATCGCGGTGATGTGCTCTTCTTCGCGCGCAGGTATGAAGAGTCCGCGGCCCAGTATAAGAAAGTGCTCGAGCTCGATTCGAACTTTTTCCTCGCGCAGATAAGCCTGGCAGGGGCGCACGCGCAGCTTGGGAACTATGAGCAGGCGGTCGTCGAATATGATCGCGCCCGGTCGCTGCTTCCTGACAGCCTGGAAGGCTCCTGGATGCTTGGGCAGCTCTACGCGATCTGGGGAAAACAAAGAGAAGCTCGCGCGATCCTCGATGGACTCGTTGAGCAGTCGAAGAACCGCTACGTCTCGCCTTGCGGGATTGCGATGATTTGTGCGGCGCTCGGCGACAAGAACGAAGCTTTCCGATGGCTCGAGAAGGCTTATGAGGTGCACGATGCTGAAGTCTTCAACCTAAAAGTTGAGCCGAGACTAGACAGCCTTCGTGCCGACGCGCGTTACCAGGACCTGCTCAGCCGAATCGGGCTTGAGAGCTGATAGACCGTCGATGAATGTAAGCGATGACCAAGCAACGCAACTCTTCTTTTGAGTTCGGGCCGTTCCGACTTGACTCGGCGGAACGTCGTCTCATGCGGAACGGTGAACCCGTCGCTCTCGCACCCAAGGTCTTCGATACGCTGCTTGCGCTCGTCGAGAGCTCGGGCCGGCTTCTGCCAAAGGATGAATTGATAAGCGGGCTGTGGCCCGACACCTTCGTTGAAGAGGCGACGCTTGCGCGGAACATTTCCGATTTGCGAAGGGCGCTCGGCGAATTGTCGGGCGAAGACAAGTATATCGAGACAGTCCCCAAGTCCGGTTATCGCTTTGTCGCCGAGGTCAGACAGGTCGAGCCCAAAGACTCTGTCACGATTATCGAGCGACACACTCGATCGCGCGTGGTTGTGCATGAGGAGATCGACCCTGAAGTCCGCTCTATTGCCGTTCTACCATTCAAACCGCTCGGCGCCAATGAGGGCGACGAGCATTTGGGCCTTGGACTGGCCGACGCACTGATCACCCGGCTAAGCAACATTCGTCAGATTGCAGTCAGGCCTACAAGCGCGGTGGTGAAATACGCCGGCGCCCAAGACCCGGCTGCTGCGGGACGCGAGCTGAGGGTCGAAGCTGTGCTCGAGGGCGCGATTCAAAGATCGTGGGAAAGGGTGAGGCTGACGGTTCAGCTTGTCAGCGTGAGCGAAGAAAGGCCTCTGTGGGCCGGGAAGTTTGACGAAATGTTCACCGACATCTTTGCGGTGGAGGACTCGATCTCCGAGCAGGTGGCGCGTGCGCTGACCCTCAGGCTCACCGGAGAGGAGCGCAAGCTGCTTGGCAAGCGGTACACCGAAAACACCCAGGCCTACGAGCTTTACCTCAAGGGACGGTACTACTGGAACAAACGGACAGCAGACGGACTCGAAAAAAGCCTGGAATGTTTCCGCGATGCGATAGACATCGACTCGAGCTACGCGTTGGCCTACGCGGGACTGGCGGACGCGTACACCCTCCTGGGCGATGTCGGTCTTACGGCGATCCTGCCAAGAGAAGCGTTTTCAAAGGCGAGGAAGTCGGCTATCAAGGCGCTCGAGATCGACCAAACGCTTGCCGAAGCGCGGGCGTCCCTCGGTCACATTCACATGCACTGTTACGAATGGGCCGAGGCGCGGCGAGAGCTACAACGCGCGATAGAGTTGAACCCAAACTATGCTCACGCTCGTCAACTGCACGGGTTCTATCTGGCGTTTAACGGCCGAATTGAGGAAGCCGGCGCCGAAATGGATCGAGCGCTTAGGCTTGATCCCCTTTCGCTGCCGATAAACACTGACGTCGGCGCGATCCACTACTTCGCACGAGAGTACGACCAGGCAATCGATCAGTATCGGAAGACGGTCGAGTTGGATTCAAATTTCGACCGCGCACACTTCTGGCTTGGCGCGGCTTACGAGCAGAAGCAACGGTACGAGGAGGCAATCGCCGAATACACGATCGCGATTGAGCTATCGCGTGGCAGTCTCGAAGCGCACGCATCGCTCGGCCATGCCTATGCGCGAGCGGGCCGTAGAGACGAAGCGCTTTTGATCTTCGAAGAACTGAATAGAGATTCATCGAGCAAGTACGTGTCGCCGTATGATTTGGCGATCATCAATCTCGGGATGGGCGAGACGGAGGCCGCAATCAATTGGCTCGATCGAGCGTGTGATGAGCACGCAGGCTGGATGATCTACCTGACTGTCGATCCGAGGCTCGATGCAATCAGTTCGGATGCGAGGTTCAAAGCGTTGCTGCAAAGAGTGGGGTTCGAAGCTCAGTGAGGCGAAGTCATCGTGTCCCCCTACACGCGGTGACTATACGTCCTGAGCGCTGAGGAGCGGGCAATGACACAACCAAGAGCGAGCCGTCCGCATATGCCGGGCTACGGAATTCTCGATGCTGATAGCGGTAAGGGACTGCTTCACTGGAGCTGGGCGACTGAGCGCTTGGCCAGGGCACATACCTATTGGGTTGCCACAACACGGCCGGACGGAGCGCCTCACGTGATGCCGGTGTGGGGCGTGTGGCTGGACGATACATTCTGCTTCAGCACAGGAAACCAATCGCGCAAGGCACGCAACCTCGCGGCAAATCCGAGGTGTGTGATTACTTTGGAGGTGGCTGAAGCCCAGATCATAGTGGAAGGCGTTGCCGAACTAATGGTCGGTTCCGAGTTGAACCGCAGCTTCGCCGACGCCTACGGTCCGAAGTACAAGTGGGATATGGAAGGCTTCAACGAGCCGGTATACGCGGTTCGTGCCGCCGTCGTGTTCGGATTTACGAGTGCTGCCGGCGAGTTCACCAGCACTGCGACCCGGTGGACGTTTGACAATCAGTGAGCGGAGGCGCTTGCGGAGGAGGATTTCGCTGAGAAGGAAAGCGTTCGTACCGCGCGGGAACTTCAAATTTCAGATTTCATCAGATTGCAAATTCCAAATTCCAAATTCCTGGACAAAGAGGGTGGATGCAAGCGGCGCCAATCCACGACAGAGACCGTAGCAAGTTTCCCGAAATCTCACCCACGGCAGAAGCTGTGAAATAACAGGAAATCGACAGCCTAACTTATTGAATCCACATGCGCGAATGGCGCGAACTTCGAATTGCTTCACATCTTCGGCGGTGGGTGGTCTCCCGGGCCTGTCATTTGATCCCTTCTCTCGAGTTGGTATAATCGCGGCCTCACCGATCAACAGCAACAGCAATAGGAGCAAGCTATGAATAGAAAGACGACGACCATCCGGATGTCACTCAAGGTCGCGGCAATAGCGCTCGCAATCTGGAGCCTGTTCCTGGCGGGGCATGCCTTGAGTCGCGCCGCCGGGCAGCAACAGGAGCGCGGCAGCATTGGTCGAACCTACAAGGACTCGAAGCCCGCGTGGGAGCTCCCGCCCCAGGCGCCAAAGGGCGCGCCGAATGTCATTTACGTCGTGCTCGATGATGTGGGCTACGCGCAACTGGGCTGCTACGGGTCGGAGATCCAGACGCCGAACCTCGATCGGATTGCCGCGGGTGGATTGCGCTACACAAACTTTCACACGACGTCGCTGTGCTCGCCTTCGCGCGCTTGCCTGCTCACCGGTGATAACCATCACACCAATCATCTTGGAGTGATAACCGAGGCGGCGACCGGCTATCCCGGCTACGATGGCAGGATGCCGAGAAGCCAGGCGACGATTGCCGAGATACTGAAGCAGACTGGTTACAGCACGTTCTACGTCGGCAAGTGGCACCAGGCGCCGCCCGACGAAACAAGCGACGCGGGCCCTTACGACCATTGGCCGCTTGGAATGGGCTTCGAGCGGTTCTACGGCTTTCTTGGCGGCGAGACCAACCAGTGGTTCCCCGACCTCGTGTACGACAATCATCGCGTCGAACGCCCCAATCGGCCCGGTTATCACTTGACAGAAGACCTCACTGATCGCGCGATGCAGTTCATTGGTGAACAAAAGCAGGTTACACCCGACAAACCGTTCTTTCTCAATCTGGCCTACGGCGCCGGTCACGCTCCGCATCATGTCGCGAAGAAGTACATCGAGATGTACCGAGGCAAGTTCGACAAGGGATGGGACAAGGTGCGAGAGGAAACATTGGCGCGGCAGAAGCAAATGGGAATCGTGCCGCCGAACACTCAACTTGCACCGCGCAACTCTGATGTTAAGGCCTGGACCGACCTGTCCGACGACGAACGCCGTTTGTATGCGCGAATGGAAGAGGTCTTCGCGGGGTTCCTGACGCACTGTGATGAAAACATCGGACGGTTGGTCGCTTTTCTGGAAGAGCGCAACTTGATGGAGAACACTCTGTTGGTCGTTGTCTCAGACAACGGAGCGAGCCAGGAGGGCCGCGAGACCGGCACGTTCAATGAGAGCCTGTACTTCAACCAGATTCCCGAAAACGTCGAGTTGGATATGAAGCTGATCGACGAGTTGGGCGGCCCGATGACCTATCCGCATTATCCGCTCGGCTGGGCGATGGCCGGCAACACGCCCTTCAAACGGTACAAGCAGGAAACCCACGCCGGCGGCATCACAGATCCGATGATCGTTCACTGGCCGAAGACGATCAAAGACAAGGGCGGACTTCGCAGTCAGTATCATCACATGATCGACATCACGCCCACGGTGCTTGAACTGTTGGGGATTCAACAACCGCGCGTAGTGAACGGCGTGGATCAGCGGCCAATGGACGGGCTGAGCCTGGCTTACACGTTTAGCGATGCGAAGGCGCCGAGCCGGCGCGAGACGCAATATTACGAGATGCTCGGCCATCGTGCGATCTATTACAAAGGGTGGGAGGCCGTTACGATGCACGTGCGCGGCGAGGACTTTGATAAGGACCCCTGGGAGCTTTACAAGGTCACGGATGACTTTTCAGAGAGCAATGACGTTGCCGCGCAGAATCCGGAGATGCTGCGTGAGATGAAGGAACGCTGGTGGAGCGAGGCTGGAAGGTATAACGTGCTGCCGCTCGACGATCGAGGAGTTTGGCGCTCGCTCGAGCAACCGGCGATGAACCGGCCGCGCACTATCGTCGCCTACTATCCGGGAATGCCGGCGGTGCCCCGAGGCAACATGCTCAACTTCCGCGGCCGGTCGTACATGATAACCGCCGACGTCGAGATTCCATCGAGCGGCGCTGAAGGCG
>DATLWF010000779.1:0-3990 GCA_035576605.1 Blastocatellia bacterium
GGCTCCGTCAGCGACGTTACGCAGGGCTGTTCCCCAACCGGCGCTTCGTATGCCGAATTGCAGCTCCTCTTTTACATCTGGTGTCGTTTCGACGAGGTTGAGCATACGGTGCTCGCCGGATGTGCGGTTGTAGGCCTCAACAATCGCCGGGGTCGTATTGTCTTTACCGAGATTGATGATTATGCCGAATCGACTATTGCCAAGCTCGAGGCGGCTGGTACCCAGACGGCGCACGACGATGTCCGTCAGATAATCGCCGCCGCGCTCTCCGGGCTGTCGCGGCGAAGGCGCGGCCGGCGAGGCCAGAAGCCGGTAGCGGGGCTGACGGCCCGGTATCAGGGTGGCCGGGAAAAGGATCTCGGCTGACGCAAGCGAGCCGTCCGCGCGCGCGTCGCCTACGACAACCTGGACGGGCACCTCGCGACTCTTCTCATCAAGCACGCGCAACTGTTCCGCGCGAGCCTGGCCCGCGGAAAAGCGGGCGATGAAGCGCAAAACCTCGTTGTCGCGCCGCTCGATTCCTGTAGGTTCCTCGAGTTGTATTATCCAACTCCGCCCCTGAGCCGTCGCCATCAAAGCAGCGCCGAGGATGGTTATGACCAGGGCGGTCATCTTGATCATCAACGTATGCTAGATTGGAAGTGGTTGTTGTTCAAATCAATCTATTCATAAAGGTAGCTTCCGGATGTGATTAAAGTGGGACTTGGTTCTGGATGAAAACCTGTCCTTCTCATTTTTAATCACACCCGTAGCTTCCCAGTCCTGATCAGATTGGGTTCTCGAAGAGCAGTTCGCCGAGAACATACTCGCCCAGACGTCGTCAGCTCTGTGTCCCAGCTCGCTCGTTCCGGTCTCAGGGCAACCTCTACAAACTACCTGCATCTGAGTCCCGCGAGGATGGAGGTAATCATGAAATCAAATGTACGGACTGTCTGTTTCGTTCTGGTTGCGATCGCAGTCTTTTCCTTTTCGGGCTCTGCGCAGACTCAGAAAGACAAAACTCTTTCGCCTTATTTCTTTGTGCAGGGAGATCCCAGCGTAGATCTCTTACCTCTCAAAGATACACGCGTTGAGATTGACGTCTCAGGCGTGATCGCAGATGTGAAGGTATTGCAAACATATCGAAATGAGGGCTCGCGGCCGATCAATGCACGTTATGTTTTTCCGGCATCCACGCGCGCCGCGGTTTATGCGATGCGTATGCGAATCGGAGATCAAGTCATAGTCGCTAAGATCAAAGAGCGAGAAAAAGCAAAGCAGGAATTCGACGAGGCCAGGCAGGCAGGGAAAAGCGCGTCTCTGCTGGAGCAGAACAGACCCAATGTGTTTTCGATGAGTCTCGCCAATGTCATGCCCGGGGATCAGATTGAGATTGAGCTTCGCTATACCGAGTTGTTGGTGCCGACGGACGGCATCTATGAAGTGGTTTTTCCGACTGTTGTTGGGCCTCGCTACTCTTCCCAGCCCGAGTCCTCGGCGCCACAAGAGGATCACTGGGTTAAAAGCCCGTATCTTCGTCAGGGCAATAACCCGACCAGTGCCCTCCACATTTCAGCCAGGATTTCTGCGGGCGTTCCTATTCGGGAGTTGAGCTGCACGTCGCACCCGATTGTTCCGCAATGGCTGAATCCGAGCATCGCTCAGCTCGTCATGGACGATGCGGATCCATTGCAGGGAAATCGTGACTTTGTTCTACGCTATCGTTTGGCGGGAGATCAGATCGCTTCGGGCCTCATTCTCTATAAGGGTGAAGATGAGAACTTTTTTCTTTACATGGCTCAACCACCGGGACGAGTAGCGAACCCTGACATACCAGCTCGAGAGTACATTTTTGTTGTAGATGTCTCCGGGTCGATGGAAGGCTTTCCTTTGAATACTGCCAAACGTCTTTTGCGCGATTTGATCGGGCAATTGCGGCCATCGGATTTGTTCAACGTCGTCTTGTTCGCCGGAGACTCCACCGTGCTTTCCCCAAGATGCCTTCCGGCGGATCAACAAAACGTATCCAAGGCGATAGCTTTGCTCGATCAACAGCGCGGAAGCGGGAGCACCGAGCTCCTTCCAGCAATCAAACAAGCCATGAGCCTTCCCCGTGAAGCGAACATCTCCCGCAGCATCGTGCTGGTAACGGATGGTTATATTTCAGGCGAGAAAGGGGTCTTCGATTACATCCGCGACAATCTGGATCAATGCAATGTGTTCGCGTTCGGTATCGGCACAGCAGTAAACCGTTATCTCATCGAAGGCGTGGCGAAGGCCGGGATGGGCGAGCCGTTTATCGTGACCCAGGAGGCGGAAGCTTCCGCCGCCGCCGCCAAATTTCGGGAATACATTCAGACTCCGGTCTTGACCGACATTCAGATCCGCCCCATTGGGTTTGACATATATGATGTGCGCCCAGCGCGCCTTCCTGATTTGTTCGCTCAACGTCCGGTGATTGTTTTTGGCAAGTGGCGCGGTCCGGCAGGCGGGACCTTTGAGCTACAGGGAAAAACAGGACACGGCGATTACGTGACTCGTTTAGATGTTGCCGGCGTCCAGCCGGATGATGCCAATCGGGCGTTGCGTTATCTGTGGGCTCGATCACGAATCGCCGAACTGTCCGATTACGGCTCCAGCCAGGCAGATGCGGATCGGATCAGCGATATCACGTCTCTGGGTTTGAAGTATAACCTGTTGACTCAGTACACCTCCTTCATCGCCGTTCTCGAATTGGTGAGAAATACCCAGGGAGCGGCTCAGGATGTGGATCAACCGCTGCCCCTTCCACTGGGAGTGAGCGATCTGGCAGTAGCCACAGAGAGCGGAAGTGAACCGGAACTGGTGTGGTTGGTGACTCTTTCCCTGGTGATCGCACTGATGATGACCCTCCGCTGGCGGCGGCGTCTTGTATGAAACGGAGATTCACCTGGAACTGGATCGCACAGTGTGTCGTCGTGCTGGTCTGCGCTTTCGCGCTCAAGCAATACTACTCAACGGCAAGCGCCAACCAGTTGCGCTGGATTCTCGCTCCTACGACTGCGTGTGTCGAACTGGTCAGCGGGACCTCGTTTGAGTTTGAATCCCATTCAGGCTACATCAATAGGGACCGTAGTTTCCTGATTGCCAATTCCTGCGCGGGAGTCAACTTCCTGATCACCGCATTCTTGATGCTTTCGGTGAGGAAGCTGCTGAGAGAGCGATCGCAAAATATTGCCTGGCGATTCATCCCGACCGCGGCTCTGATTGCCTATCTTGTAACGCTCGTTGCGAATACTACGCGCATCGCCATTGCGTTGCGTCTGCAGCAGATGCCGGCGGGGGTTAGCGGGTTGAATCACTATCAACTTCACCGCTTCGAAGGGATATTCATCTACTTCGGATTTCTGCTGGTATTGTTTGTGGTCAGCGAAAGAATGAGGTCGGAAAAGACTACCGGTCTGTTCCGCCGATCTGTCTTCCCGCTTGTTGTGTACTGCGCGACAACGTTCGGAATTCCGGTGGCAAATGGCGCATACCGCCAGGGAACCGATTTCTGGGAGCATTCACTCTTCGTTTTACTCATTCCTTTAGTGCTGATTCTGCCGCTGGCGGCGTTCCGATATTGTCGTAAATGGCGCTTTCTCCCGTCTGACATGGGTCAGCGGAGAGTCTGCCCGCCTGAAGAGGAGAGACTTCGATGTGCGGCTCGGTTAGAGTAATATTGACAGCGCGCTACGAACCGACAATCATGGGCAAAGCTTCGGGCGCGACGCCGAGTCGCTCGCACTTTGCTGTGTAAGCTTAGTCCACCGCCAGGAGGTGCGTCTTGTTGAAGCCAATCTGTTTGATTATCTCCATCCTCGTTCTGCTGAGCGCCACCTCGGCCAGCGCAGGCGCGCAGACCTACACGCTTCGCTGGGCTGATGAATTCGATGGGCCGGCAGGCAACGTCCCCGATCAGTCGAAATGGAATTACGACATCGGCGGCAACGGCTGGGGCAACAACGAGCTTGAAACCTATACACGCCG
>DATLWF010000780.1:0-8109 GCA_035576605.1 Blastocatellia bacterium
GTGGCCAATACGGTCACTTATTTCGGCCACACCTGGAAGCCTACGGATGAGACGGCCAACTATCTCGCGGCCGTCGTAGCTGTATTCATCACGTTTTATTTCTGGTGGCGGAATATCAAGGGAGTCCACGAGTCAAGCGACGACGCGATGCGAATCATGTATGTCACCACTGTGATGGTAGTGGTCATGATCGCATGGGGCTGTCTGACTTTACTCATGCGCGGAGGGCACCTGCCGCCATTGCCATTTTCCCAAAACCTGAGCTTCTCGGGCGGGAAGGAGAAGGCGCTTGGCTGGCTGGAAGGTCTGCGCTGGTTCGTGCCGGACGGGGACCGCTTTCGAATAGCCGATAACGCTCCGAGCTTCATCGGACTGCTCGGCATATGCATCGCGTTTGGACACTCGGTTCTGGCGATGAGCGGCGAAGAGACCCTCGCGCAGGTCAATCGTGAGCTCGAGCATCCGAAACTCAAGAACCTGAAGCGCGCAGGGATGGTGATCTTCGTATACTCGCTTCTGTTCACTTCGCTCGTTTCGTTCTTTGCAGTAGCTATCATTCCTGACAGTACCCGGCCGCAGTACCTCAACAATCTGATTTCCGGCCTGGCGATGAACTTTGTCGGCCCTGAGTACTTGAGGCTGCTGTTCCAGGGATTCGTAGTGATCGTAGGGTTCTTGATGCTATCGGGCGCAGTGAACACAGCGATTATCGGTTCAAACGGCGTGCTAAATCGCGTGTCCGAGGACGGGGTGCTGACCGAGTGGTTCCGCGCCCCTCAGACCAGGTACGGAACGACCCACCGAATTATAAATCTGATCGCCATTCTTCAGATCGTCACGATCGTGCTGTCGCGAGGCGACACCTTCATGCTCGGCGAAGCGTATGCATTCGGCGTCATCTGGAGCTTCGCGTTCAATGCAATTGCAACCGTGGTGTTGCGCTTCAAGCGACCTGAAGAGCGTGAGTGGAAGGTTCCCGGAAACATTCGCATCGGCAGGATCGAACTCCCGATGGGGCTTGTGACCATTGCGCTCATCCTGCTCTCGATCGCATTGACCAACCTGCTCACCAAACAGGTGGCGACGATCTCGGGCATCGTTTTCACGGCCGCTTTCTTTGTGATCTTCACGATCTCTGAGCGCCTAAACGAACGCAAGCTCGACCTTACTCTATCCAAGCTCGATCAATTCCAGTTGCAGCACAGCGAGATAGTCGATCTTCAATCCGTCGGTGCACGTCCGGGAAATGTGCTCGTTGGCGTGCGCGACTACAACACGCTGTTACACCTGGAGCACGTGCTGGACCGCACGAACACCGATGAGCAAGACATCGTCGTGCTGACGACCCGATTGATAGCAGGACCAGGCAGCGGCGAGCGCGACTTGTCTGATGAGACCTTGTTTACCGAGTACGAGCAGCGGCTGTTTACGCGAGTCGTCGCGCTGGCGGAAAAACACGGAAAGCCTGTCGAACTGGTTATAGTTCCGGCAACAAGCGTATTTGATGCTGTGGCGCAGACCGCGATGCGATTGGACTCCGCGGTTCTGGTTGCCGGGCCGTCGTCAAAGATGACCGTTCAAGAACAGGCTCGCGAGCTGGGCCGCGCGTGGGAACGGCTGGCCGAGAAACCTCGCAGGCAAGTGGCCTTCAAGGTGATCGAGCCAAACGGCAGCGAGCACGTCGTTCATCTGGGAGCGCACGCGCCTCACCTCACCGAAGAAGATATCAACCTGATTCACAAGCTATGGATTCAGGTGAGCAACATACCGAGCCGTCGCAAGGTCCATCACCGCGACGTCGTGCGAGTGGCGCTTGACCGGCTTGAACGCGACCTTCGCGGAAACACCGACGTGATGCTGGACTTCTACAATCTTGAACACAGAGGATCAAACGGCAAGCCTGGCGCTCAAAAGCGGAAGTAGAATTGCCGGCGCGTGAGAGAAACACCAGGTTTTTCAATGTCAGCTCCCATCGATCCGGTTACCTCTGAAAGCCCACACCAGGCCAGCGAAAGCAGCAGCGAGCCGCCATCCTCGCAGCGTGCGCCACGGATAAAGGTGTCAGCCGATCTTGAAGCACTGCGAAATCGCGTCTACAGCTTTAGCGATCTCTCACACTACCGAGCGCGCGATCGATTGATCATTCGCGCCGCGGATCTTGTCTTATATTCGCTGATTCGCATGATCTGCTCGACGCTGCGATGGCAGGTACGAGGTCGTGAGCACCTCGACACAGTTGAAGCCAGCGGGCATCGACCGATTTTCACCTTTTGGCACGTGTGCATACTCAGCGCGACGTGGTTTTGGCGGAACCGGGGCATCGTGGTTATGTCGAGCGTAAGCCGCGATGCCGAGTACACGGGCCGCGTGATCAAACGATTTGGCTACGGCACCGCGCGCGGTTCGGCGACTAGAGGCGGAGGGCGGGGGCTGGCCGAGATGGCGCATTGTTTGGATAACGGAATGGAGGTCGCGTTCACGATAGACGGCCCACGCGGCCCGGCTTACGTCGCTAAGCCCGGCGCGGTCACGCTTGCGCGGCACACCGGACAACCGATACTCCCATTTCACATCGCGGCGAGGAGCTATATCGAGGTTCCAAGCTGGGACCGCTTGCAGATACCATTGCCGTTCACTCGCGCGGCCTCTTTCATCGGCGAGCCAATCTACGTGTCGCGCGACGCGACGAGCCAAGACATAGCGGCCAAACAGACTGCCCTGCAGTCGGCGCTTGAAGGTTTGCGCCGAGATGCCGAAGCCTGGAGGGCAAAGAGCTAATGGCAAAGCCCATTTTCGATTTCTTATTTTCTTATTTTCTTATTTTCTTATTTTTTTTATTTTTTTATTTTTCATTTGCCATCGACTGATTCTCTTCATTCGCAAATGAAAAATAGAAATGAAAAATAATGAAAAATAGAAAATGAAAAATAGAAGAAAATGGAGAAAAATAGAAAATAAAAATAGAAATGGGTTTATGCTCTTAGCCCTTAGTCTCTGAGCCCTTCGCCTTTCGCCTTTTGCTTTCTTCGCGGCAGAAACCGCGTCTCGAGCTGCGAGCAAAGTCGATCAACTCAGCGACTAGCGGATCGTCGAGTTCCTTGAGGCTCCCAAGTGCGTCCTCGAGCGAAAGACCAGATCGCAGCAACCGGCGATAGCCTTCCTTGAGAAACACGAGCCCGGTAGACTTGAAGCCCGCCCTTCGAAGCCCGACGACGTTCAAGCCGCGAGCGCGACCCGGCACGCCGTCAGTGACAACGAACGGTAAGCAGTCCTGAACAATCTTTGAGTTTCCCCCGATCATCGCAAGACGCCCGATGCGGCAGAACTGGTGCACCACCACTCCGCCTGAGATGAAGACTTGATCCTGGATATCGACGTGACCTGCAAGCGCGACGTTGTTGGCGATGATTACGCCGTCTCCTAATCGACAGTTGTGTGCGATGTGCGCGTTCGCCATAATGAAACAGTTTGTCCCGACGGTCGTTACGGATTCTGGCTGAGAGCCTCGGTGCATGGTGACACCCTCGCGAATGCGATTGTTTGAGCCGATACTAAGGTAACTTTTGCAATCGACGAAGGCGACGTCCTGGGGCTCGCCGCCGAGAACGGCGCCCTCATAGACTGTGCTCGCCGGGCCGAGCGTCGTGAAGCGCTTAATCACGGCGTGGGCGCGAATATCGCTGCCTTCTCCAATCTCCGTATCCTCCTCGATCACTGCGTAAGGCCCTACGCTTACGCCGGCGCCGAGCTTAGCGTCCGGGCTGACGATCGATGTGGCGTGTATGTTCATGAACGATCAATACTAGCACGACGAAAGTTATTCGTGATCCGCGAGTATTGACTCTCTGCTGAGCATCTCGGAAAGGCGTTCCAGAGAGAGAGGCGAACGCACAGTCTATCCTAGCTACAGATCACGTCTTGGGGTTAAAATAGTGTTGCCCTTTTCCAGTTCTTGTCGTATCTTGGATTAACCGCACCCCGGCGGGTTTTGACCCAACGGATGCCCCTATCTTCGGTAGCTAGACCCCACATAGACGGACGCTTTAAATCCGCATAGTCCACGTTTTCAGGAGACAAGGATGAGCTTTTTCGACCTTCAGCCGATCCTCGACAAGATGCTTTCGGTTGCCGACAACATATCGGATCTGAACTTCTCTGTAGGCCGGCCGCCCCAGGTCGAGATCAACGGAAGGCTCTCGCCGGTTGAGGTCAAAGGGCTCCGAAACCTCATTCCTTACCAGACAGAGATAATCGCGATGTCGCTGATGGAGGGTAACGCCGATGCCGCTCGCCGCTTTATTCAGACCGGGTCGGCTGATATCGGTTATGCGCTGCCTAGCAGGGTACGTTTTAGGGTGAACGTCTTCAAGCAGCGCGGCTCGATTTCGATCGTTATGCGCGTGATTCCTACTAATGTTCCGACCATCGAAAGCCTCGACCTACCGACGCAAATCGGCGACATCTCGCACTTGAAGAACGGCATAGTGTTGCTTACGGGGCCAACGGGATCAGGCAAGACCTCTACGCTTGCGGCCATCATAGACAAGATCAATACCGAGTATAGCTACCATATCGTCACCATCGAAGACCCGATCGAGTTTCTGCACCAACACAAGAAGTCCACTATCAACCAGCGCGAGCTGGGGACCGATACGCCTGCTTTCGCGCTTGGGCTCAGGGCCGCGTTGCGCCAGGCGCCGAAGGTTATTCTGGTCGGCGAGATGCGCGACATGGAGACGACGGAGATCGCGCTCGAAGCTTCGGAGACGGGTCACCTTGTGCTGTCGACGTTGCACACGACCGATGCTGCAAAGACGGTGAATCGGATAATTGGCATATACCCGAAGTCCGAGGAGCACGTGATACGCACTCGACTCGCTCAAGCATTCCGCTACATCGTTTCGCAACGACTCCTCCCCCGCGCCGATGGCACCGGACGGGTCGCCGCGGTCGAGATCCTCAAAGCGACGCCGCGCACACGCGAGTACATCGAGCAGGGCGAGAGCGAAGGCAAGAATATGCTCGAGGCGATGAACGATGGAGAACTTGAAGGCATGCAGCACTTCGATCAAGTGATCGAACGGATGATTCGCAGCGGAGCGATCACCCAAGAAACCGGGCTTTCTTTTGCCACCAATCCATCGAATTTGTTGTTGCGGCTGTCCGGACTGGGTACTTCAGACGATATGTTGAGCCGGCGCGATGAGCGAAACTACACACCGGGCCGGGTGCCCGATGCAACCAGGCAGCGCGTGGTTGAGAGAGTTGAGAGATAGCGATAGCCGGGACGGCTGCGAAGCATAAATCTGGTTCAAAACGGGACGATCAGGAACTGTAGGAGAGATCTAGAATGATAGCGAGTTGTCCGCAATGCGCGATGAGCCTTACCTTTGATGATACGCGGCTGCCAACCGAACCCTTCAGTGTTCTGTGTCCTCGCTGCCGCCAATCGGTTACGATCATGCCTCCACCAAAGGAAGAGCCCCGGCTGCCGGGCATCACCGGTACGCTCGAAGCGTTGCCAACAGCCGAAGCTGGTCAGTCGGATTCGCTGCGCGCTCTTGCAGATCTCTTGCTTGCCGGTTTGAAGCAGGAACAACCTCAGGCTGCAGATGCTAAGAAGTGGCAGCGCCGTCGAGTGCTGCTTTGTCTCGATGATGCAGGCATGAGAGAGAAGTTGAGGTCAGCGATGGAGCCGTCGCGATATGAGCTGTTCTCATCCGACTTCGCACCGGAAGCCATCGAGATCCTGCACGAGTCCCGCGCCGAAGTTATCGTACTCAGCCCAACCTTTGATGCGGACCATCAGGGCGGCGCGGCGATGATGCAATATGTCAATACCCTGACTCCGCAGATACGCCGCCGCACCTACGTAGTTCTGGTCTCTGCTCAACTACGGACGCTTGACACTTACCTCGCGTTCGCGAACGGAGTCAATCTGACTCTGCACCCGGAGGACGTGTCGTCGTTTCAATCGGTCTTAGAGCGCAGCATGCGAGACTTCAATGAGCTTTATCGTCCATTGAACCAGGCTAGCTCACTCGCTCCCTTCTGAGCCGCTCCTTCCTAACGCCAACTGAGTGTCAAACGCCACATTATGCGGAATTGACACGACTACACGTTTCTAGATAATCTCTTCGCGGGTTCACGACGCGCCCGTAGCTCAATTGGATAGAGCACCAGACTTCGGATCTGGGGGTTACAGGTTCAAGTCCTGTCGGGCGTACTTTCTTATTCTTGCCTTTATACACCTTTCGCGAGTAGCTCAAATGCCACACCGTGGCCAATGACAGCCCCCCGGCGTGCATTAGCGCGAAAGTTCTTGACTAGGAATGATTGAGAGAATATGATGGTGCGGTGCGCTGGGTCGTCTAATCGACAAGCCCCCTTGAACATTCAGTAGCCCCCTATCTGAATGTTCCGTACCCCAACGCACCGCCAAAACAGTACCGCTTTATGGCAGGAACACAAAGCGGTGTTGTTTACGGGGCGGTTTATATCATACCCGTCAACAGGATGCAAGAAAAAAGTTAAAGTAAATTATGAACATCTGCTTTTGAACCCTCGTATTCACTTCTAAGGCGTCTAGAATTCGTACTTACATCATCAAAGACACAGGAAAAAAATCTTTTTTCTGAAGCCGCCGCACTCCACTCGCGCTGTCTCGCGAATCGTCGGTTTTTTTCTGTCTTCGTGGGTTTTCGCTTAGAGGTGCCCTCAAGAAGGCTGTTCAGACGAGGACGAGCAGGGTTGTAACCGGAATGGCGAGCTATTTAGAGGGACATCGCCTGCAAATCCCACTGCAAATCCCACTCAGTCCAGCCAGCGGAGCGTCCCAGGGACTAGCTCTAACTCCCAGGCACCGAGTTTCTCGCTGAACCATCTGCGATAGATCGCAAAATAGCGATGACCGTCTGATTTTGCTGTGATCGTTACGAATTCCATGGCTTCCTAATGCTCCTAGTCGCTAGAAATGCAACGCTCGTGCCACTGATCGAGGGCGAAAATCTAAATCGGGAATCTAAATCGGGAACACTCCTGAATAGATCATTCTGCAGTTATTAGCTGAAAACTTCTGGCAGATTGAAGTAGCATCAACCTGGGGCGCAAGAGAGGAAGTGAGAAACCGGAAATGGAATAGCGCACCGTTTGAAAAGCGATCAGGGCGAACAATCCACCTCGCATCGCTCAGACTGAGCGGACCATTCTGAATTCCTCGAGCCGGGCTACGAAGGCGACAATTTCCCGACGCGCGCCATCTTCATCCACGTCGAATCGTTTGCAGGTCGCTTGAACGAGAACATCCAGGGTGGGAGAATCACCGCCTTCTATCTCTTGCCAAAGCGCAACGCCAGTCCGGTTCAGGCTGTAGTAGAAAAGGGTTTCAAGGTTAAGAAGCACACCGGTTCCATCATCTAGCGGCGTAAAGACAGTGAGTGGAGACTTCTGGACACGCATTGTCTTAAAATAGACTCGGTTCGGTTTCCGCGCAAGCCTTGGAGCCGGCTGGGGCACGCTTGGCCAGTAGCAGCCGCTTAGTTTCACCAATCAACCGAATCTGAAGCACACGGCTCGTCCACCCCTCCCGCAAGCAACCCTTTTTGTTTGGAAGGCGGTTGGCGGATCCTGCAACGTTAGTCGGGTGGCTTATTGGCGATAAGCGTCCGGGGTGGGAAGCGGTCGTGCTGATTCCTCGGCTTGTGAGGAACTTATAGGAGGTGTCTGGCTGATGGATTCTTTGGAGAATCGTCGGTTTCACAACCCGCTGTCGAGCAACCGGGACGCGAGTTCAGCGCGTCCGCGAACATTAGCCTTCTGATAGACCTTATCAAGGTGCTTATTGACCGTTTCTACACTTATTCTCAGCCGCTCCGCAATCTCAAGATTCTTATTACCCTTTAGGCACTCAACTGCCACCTGGGCTTCTCTTTCCGTCAGTCCCCAGGTCTGCCTCAGATGCTCCTCGTAGCTTGACCACCGCGAAGCCGATCGCTTTACCAGGCATAGCACGTAGCTTTCCTCTCCCAACATTCCTGCAGGCATTAACGTGCAATGGATTTCGTGTTCAATACGGCCTACGGTCATGTCGCGCACTGAAGTGTGCTCGCC
>DATLWF010000781.1:0-9831 GCA_035576605.1 Blastocatellia bacterium
GAGTATTAGTCGCCAAACCGGAAGGATTTTTCATTTTTCATTTTCCATTTGTCATTTGTCATTTGGGACAGCGGTCAAGTGCCTCGGCGAGTCTTGAAAAATGACAAATGATAAATGGAAAATGGAAAATGGAAAATGGAAATCCTTTCTGCTTTCTGCCTTCTGCCTTCTGCCCTCTGCCCTCTGTCTTCTGGCCCTTCATAGACCCCTCCGCAAGGAATGCCCTATAATCAAGCCTCGGCGCTGATTGGAATTCTTATGGAGCTTTTCGTCATACGGCACGCGATCGCCGAGCCGCTCGGCAGGAGAAACGAGTTCACAGACGAGAAGCGCGCCTTAACCGTCGAAGGTCGCCATCGAATGCGCGAGGTTGTTAAAGGCCTTATCAAACTCCGGATCGAGTTTGACCTGATGTTGACCAGTCCGCTCGCGCGCGCGGTCGAAACTGCGGAAATCATCGCTGCCTCTATGCGCCTGAGCAAGAAAGACATCAAACAGAGCGCCAATCTTGCGCCGGGGGCGTCTGCCGAAGACCTGTTTGCCGAGATCAAAGGTCACGCCGGCGCCGAGGCCATCGCACTGGTAGGTCATCAGCCTGACCTGGGCGGCTTGATTTCGAGAATAATCCAAAGTGACGGCGGCGCGCTCTCGATTCAGTTGAAGAAAGGCGGTGTCTGTTGCGTCAACGTAAGGGAAACGGTGCCCACGCTTCGCGGCGATATGATGTGGTTGTTGACACCGAAGCAACTGCGTATGCTTGCGAAGTCGTGACCGAATGTTGTTATTCCGAGTATCGCAAAGTTTTCTGCTACTAACCGGGGCTTCATAGTTTGTATGTGTTAGCTGTCATCGCAGGACTTACCGCGGGCACGACCGTGTGGTTCTTCGCATCCCATTGGATCGCATCCTGGATTACCTGGGTTGAGGATCGCCGTCCGGAGCTGGTCGGTTCGAAGCGGTTGCGGGTTGGTGAAGCAGTAGCTTGCGGCGCGCTCGTGCTGGCCACTTTCGCCCTTGCGTTCTGGATCGTACGGATGCTCTGGCTTCAGATCAGGTAGCGTCGAGTGAAATCTGATAGGTCAGAGGCCAGAAGTCAGAGGTCAGAAGGCAGAAGGCAGAAGGCAGAAGATTTTCCATTTGTCATTTGTCATTTTCCAATTTTCGCAGACTCGCGTATCCTCGTTGCCAAAAAAACGAGAAATGACAAATGACAAATGGAAAATCTTCTGCCTTCTGACCTCTGCCTTCTGCCTTCTGACTTCTGACTTCTGACCTCCGGAGCCGGCACGCTGAGTTAGAATTACACCACGCCCTTCTCGCGGAGAAAAGCGATGGCAGTCTCGTCGTATCCTAATTCGGCCAGAACTTCCCGGGTGTGTTGGCCCAGGGTCGGAGGGGCCAGGCGATAATTGACCGGAGTGGCCGATAGGTTTACGGGATTGCCCATTGATTTGACCGGCCCGATCAGAGGATGGTCCAACTCCACAATAAAGTGACGCGCCCGATGTTGCGGATGAGCCAGCGTGTCCGCAATCGTATTGATCGGGCCGCTAGGGATACCGGTATCTTTCAACTTCCCAAGCCAGTAGTCGGCGCATTGGGTCGAGAATAGTTCGTCCAAAACAGGGACCAAGTCGCCTCGATTCTTGTTTCGCTCGGCGTTGGTAGCAAAGCGCGGATCTTCTTTTAGATGGGCGAAGCCCAACGCATCACAAAACGCCTGCCACAACTTCTCGGTGCCGACCGCAAGGATGACGTATTTGTCCCTAGCCTTGAAAACCTGATAAGGCACGATGTTGGGATGCGAGTTTCCCACTCGCTGCGGGCTCTCGCCTCCATTCAACAGCGACGAGGCCAGCGTAGTCAGCCAGGCCGACTGGCCTTCCATAAGCGACATGTCCAGGAACTGCCCAAGCCCCGTCTTCTCACGCGTCAGCAGCGCAGCCAGAATGCCGATGGTCGAGTACATGCCGGTGGTGATATCGGCAATGGGGACGGGGTAGCGTATCGGTTCATCGTCCGGCTCACCGGTGAGGCTCATCAACCCCGCTTCTCCCTGGACAACCAGATCGTACCCTGGACGTTCGGCGTAGGGCCCGGTGTCGCCGTAGCCGCTAATCAGGCAGTAAACCAGGCGGGGATTCAACGTTTGCAGAGTTTTCAGATCCACGCCGGCCCGCCGCCGCGAAGACTCCCTGGGAATATTGCACACAAAGATGTCGGTAGTCGCGATGAGCTTGTGTAAGATTCCTTGTCCTTCGGCTGATCTTATGTCGAGAGTCAGGCTGCGCTTGTTGCGATTGATGCTCAGAAAATAGGTGCTTTCGCCTTCGACGAAGGGCGGTCCCCAGCCCCGGCTCTGGTCTCCGGCGCCGGGCGTTTCGATCTTGATTACGTCGGCATTCATATCGCCGAGGAGCATAGTGCAATAAGGCCCGGCAAGCGCCTGGGTTAAATCAACCACGCGAATGTTGTCTAAGACGCTCTTCATTGCGAGCCTCAAGTGAATCAGAGTCTGATGCAGCATCTTAAGCGAAAAGGTCCTCAATCGAAAAGCGCGTTGACCCTGTATTAGTGCGGCGCTAGACTGTGCCCGAATCCGGCACACGATAGCTACTGCCGCCAGCCGGGGCCACCGAACGAACTACGGCCTTATGATCTCGGAGACCATTTCTCACTATCGGATCGTGGAAAAGCTCGGCGCGGGCGGGATGGGTGAGGTATATCTGGCTGAAGACACGAAGCTCTCGCGAAAAGTAGCCATCAAAGTCCTGCCGTCAGAATCCAGGGGCGATCAAAGCGCACACAAGCGCCTCAGACGTGAAGCGCAGTCGGCTGCCGGTCTTGATCATCCAAACATCTGCGCTATTCACGAGGTTGGTGAAGAGGACGGGCGCAGCTTTATCGTGATGCAATATGTCGAAGGCGAGACGCTCGCCGCGCGGATTCAGCGCGGGCCAATCGAACTCCGTGAGTCGCTCGATATCGCAGTTCAGGTTGCGGACGCTTTGGCAGAGGCTCATTCGCGCGGGATCATTCATCGCGACATCAAACCTTCAAACATCATGATCACCGCGCGACGTCAGGTGAAAGTGCTGGACTTTGGTCTGGCTAAAGTGATCCACCCGGCGATGTCGCTCGATAGCATAGCGGAGACTGAGAGCTTGCTGTCGGAGCCGGGAATAATAATTGGAACCGTGCCCTATATGTCACCGGAGCAGGTGCGAGGAGAAACATTGGATGCTCGCAGCGACATATTCAGCTTCGGTGCGGTGGTGTATGAAGTCATTGCTGGTCGTCAGCCTTTTGCGGCTGAGAGCGCCGTGGCAACTTTATCAGCAATCCTCACTCATGAAGCGCCGCCGCTTGCTCGCTATGCAGACGATGTCCCTGAAGAACTACAGCGCATAGTCCGAAAGTGTTTGGAGAAGGATCGGGAGCGGCGTTACCAGATGATGCACGATGTGACTGTTGATCTGGAGAATGTCCGGCGCGAGCGAGAGGCTGCTCAATCAGGATTGCGAGGGGAGCAAACAACGCGAACTATTGCTGCCGCGAGAACGGACCCACTCGCGAGGCGGCACGGTCTGTTCAGGCATCGTTTCGTGGTGGGCGTAGTTGTTCTGGCGCTCATCGCTATTGCGGCGATAGTTTTCGCGCGGGTCCTTCGAAGAAGTCCTGCAATCGTTGCATCCGAAATCAAATCACTCGCGGTGCTGCCGTTGGAAAACCTATCGGGCGATCCTACCCAGGAATACTTCGCTGACGGGATGACCGAGGCGCTGATCAGCAATCTGGCACAGATTCGTGCGCTCAACACGGTGATCTCGCGGACTTCGGTGATGCGCTACAAAGGAAGCGGCAAGTCCCTCCCGGAGATTGCGGCGGAACTGAAAGTGGACGCGGTGATCGAAGGCACAGTTCAACGGTCGGGTGGGCGGGTGCGGGTCACCGCGAGGTTAATTCCGGCGACGACGGAATCACCTCTGTGGTCGCGCGAATATAACCGAGATGAGAGCGATGTGCTGAAGTTGCAAAGCGACGTAGCGCGCGCGGTGGCGGATGAAATCCGCATCCAGGTCACCCCGCAGGAACGGGCGCGGCTGGGTGCGGCGCGCAACATCAATCCGGAGGCTCACGATGCATACCTTCTTGGCCGTCATCACCTCCGTAGCAACGAGGAAGATTTGCGCCAGGCTATCGAGCACTTCGAGCGAGCGATTCAACTTGCGCGAGATTACGCCGCCGCTTATGCCGGTCTGTCCAATGCGTGGAGGATACGAGGCAGATTCGGAGCGAAAGACGTCAAAGAAGCGCTGCCGCTTGCTCTTGACGCCGCATTGAAGGCGGTGGCGCTGGATCCGCAGCTCGCTGAGGCGCATGTCGCACTGAGTGCCGTCAAAGGGAAGGATTGGGCAGGCGCGGAGCAGGAGCTCATTCGCGCATTGGAGCTGGATCCGAATAGCGCTGAGGCGCACGAAGGATATGCCGACCTGCTGATGGCGCTGGCACGCCACGCTGAGGCGATCAGAGAAATACAACGCGCCGAAGAACTGGACCCGCTCTCGTCGGAGATCCAGTCACGCTATGGCCGTGTGCTGTACCGCGCGCGGAAGTACGAAGAAGCGGTGCCGCATCTGCAGCGGGCGATTGAGCTCGATCCCAATCCCGGGAATTCTATGCCATATTGGATTCGCGCAGAGCTCTACGCAGAAATGGGCCGATACGATGAGGCGATCGGCAGTCTCAAAGAGTATCAGTTGCACGGCGGAAGCACTCTCGGCATTTCCGCGGCGATCGCGGGCGTCTACGCGCGAATGGGGAAACCGAACGAAGCGCGGCGGATGCTGGCACAGTTGAAGGCCACAACCGACCCTACCAGATTTTCAGACACTCCCGTGGCAAGAGCTTACGCCGCCCTCGGCGATAAGGATGAAGCCTTCAAAGTGCTTTTTCGCCTGGTTGAGGAACGTGAACTCTACGCTACCTATATCAAGGCAGATCCCCCGCTCGACAGCCTGCATTCGGACCCGCGTTGGAAGGAGTTGCTACGCCGGATGAATCTTCCTCCGGAATAATCCGGCCCTCGAATGGAAAGCCGTGATGATCTCACAGACCATTCTGCATTACCGGATTCTCCACCAACTGGGCTCGGGCGGGATGGGTGAGGTCTACCTTGCCGAAGACCTCAAGCTCGGCCGCCAGGTCGCCATCAAGGTCCTCCCCCCCGAGGCCATGCGCGACCAGAAGGCGAACCAACGCTTCTTGCGCGAGGCGCGTAGTGCCTCGGCGCTCAACCACCCGAACATCGTCACCATCTACGCGATTGAAGAAGCCGACGGCCGGTACTTCATCGTCATGGAATACGTGGAGGGCGAGAACCTGCGAGAGCGAATCGAGCACGGGCCGGTGGATTTGCCTCAGCTACTCGATTTGGGATCACAAGTCGCTGAGGCCCTCACGGCGGCGCACGCCATTGGCCTGATTCACCGCGACATCAAATCGGCCAACATCCTGTCGCGGCTGGATCGCGCGGTGAAGGCAAGAATTGATTCCTGAGCTGTGGAAAACAAATAATCGATGGTAGGGCGCACACTAAGTCATTATCAGATCGTGTCGCTGCTGGGTGTGGGCGGAATGGGTGAGGTCTACAGGGCGCGTGACACCAGGCTCGACCGCACCGTGGCGCTCAAGATTCTGCCTTCAGAAGTGGCGTCCGATCAGCAGCGAATGCGACGCTTCGTGGGCGAGGCTAAGGCGGCTTCAGCGCTCAATCATCCGGGTGTGGCTCACATCTACGAAATTGGAGAGGCGGAGGGTGTGAGCTTTATTGCAATGGAATACGTCGAGGGGCAGACGCTCTCCGCTAAGATCGGTGACCGCCCGTTGGAGGTGGCTGAGGTTATTGAAATCGGCATTCAGACAGCCGATGCGTTGGATGAAGCGCACAGCAAAGGCATAACTCACCGCGACCTCAAGCCGGCTAATATTATGGTCACGCCACGTGGTCAGGTTAAGGTATTGGACTTCGGGTTGGCGAAGATCAATCGGCCGGGAGAACACGATGTGGATACGACCCTCAGCACGATGATGCAGACCACACCGGGAGTGGTGATGGGGACGGTGCCGTATATGAGCCCGGAGCAGGCGCTGGGGCGAGATGTCGATCATCGCTCAGACATCTTCAGCATGGGCGCGGTGCTCTATGAGCTGGCCACTGCGCGGCGGCCTTTCTCGGGGATGAACGCTAGCGAGACGGTGGACCTGATCCTCCACGCGCAGCCTGAAGCCATCAGCCACTTCAATCACGACGTGCCCGAAGAGCTGGAGCGCATCGTTGGCAAGTGCCTGGAGAAGCAGCGCGAGCAGCGTTATCAGTCAGCGCAGGAATTGCTTGCCGACCTCAAGAATCTCAAACGAGGTGGCGACTCTGGCGCCAGGACTACTCAGAGAGTTGTGCTTGGACGCGGGGATCACCGGCGGCGCGCCGTGGTAGTGGCGCTGGCGGTTTCGCTGTTAGCGCTCGGCAGCATTGAACTCTATCTGCTGGCGGGACGCAGTCCGGCGATTGATTCC
The DNA here is from genome assembly GCA_035576605.1 of Blastocatellia bacterium. GTDB lineage: Bacteria > Acidobacteriota > Blastocatellia > UBA7656 > UBA7656 > Onstottus_A. The sequence continues at coordinate 6,577 of DATLWF010000781.1, forward strand.
GTAGCGATCTTGCCGTTCGTTAACGCGAGCGCGGATCCGAATATGGAATACCTCGCAGATGGCATCCCTGAAAGCATCAGCAATAGCCTCTCTCAGTTGCCTCATTTGAAGGTGATGTCGCGCAATTCCGTCTTCAGCTTTAAAGGACGAGAGATCAACGCGCAAGAGGTGGGGCAGAAGCTGGGAGTACGGGCAGTGCTCACCGGTCGGATCACGCAGCGGGGAGATGGTCTGGCGATTAACATCGAGCTTGTGGATGTGCGAGACAACAGCCAGATCTGGGGGCAGCAGTACAATCGTCGGCTCGCCGATGTGTTTGCGGTGCAAGGGGAAATGGCCAAAGAGATTTCCGAGAAGCTGCGCTTGAAGCTGACCGGTGCAGAGCGGCAGCAGCTTGCAAAGCGGCCCACGGAGAATCTCAAAGCTTTCCAGTATTACATGCAGGGTCGGGCTTATATCCAACGTCGTACGCGCGAAGACTTGCTCACGGCGATTCGCTATTACGAGAGAGCGATTGACGAGGATCCCAGCTATGCGCTTGCCTACGCGGGCCTGGCTGACGTCAATGTAAATCTTGGAGTGCGCGGCTACATTGCTCCGCTTGAAGGTCGCCAGAAAGCGCAAGAGTTCGCGCGCCAAGCCCTCGCGCTCGATGAAAACCTGGCCGAAGCTCACGTCGCACTTGGTCAAGCCTACGTCGCGTTTGTCCCGTGCAACTTCTCGCTGGGTGACCGTGAGTATCAGCGTGCCATCGAACTCAGCCCAAGCGTAGCCGTAGCCCATCAATATTGGGGAGGTTCGCTTGCCCTACAAGGGCGTCTCGATGAAAGCTTAGAGGAATTTCTGAAAGCTCGCGAGCTTGACCCGCTCTCACCAATCATCGCACTGTTTGTGTCCCTTCCTTACTACCTTAAGCGAGATCATGTGCGAGCACTTGAGCTGCTTCGTCAAGCCCATGAACTAGGCCCACCTTTTATCGGCCCTATTGAAATAGTGGTGTACATCCAAAACGGGTTATACAACGAAGGGCTCGCGGAGTTGGAGAAGGCCAAACTAGAGAGACAGAGTGATCCGATTTTGGTTTTCGGTACGGGATTAGTCTACGCGGCGCAGGGGAAGCGGGCAGAAGCACTCCAGATCATCAAACAGCTGGAAGTAATGTCCGGCACGAGCCTGAGCCAGGCGCAGTCGATCGCCAAAATCTATACGGCCCTGAATGAAAAGGAGCTGGCCTTGAGTTGGCTGGAACGGGGCTTAGCTGCCGAAGCGATCGGACTCTTTTTTAAAGACGAGCCGGTGTGGGATACAATCCGGGAGGACCCGCGATTTGCCGACCTGCTGCGGCGGATGGGCCTCACAGCATGAGTTGGGCCGAAAAACACAGTCGGACGAAAGTGGCACTGCCAGCTAACACGACAATCTCTCACTATCGCATCTTATCGCGCCTCGGCGCGGGCGGGATGGGCGAGGTGTTTCTCGCCGAAGACACAAGGCTGGATCGCAAGGTAGCTATCAAGTTCCTGTCGGCCGAATCTGCAAGCGACGAGGGTGCGAAGAAACGTTTGATCAGAGAGGCCCGCGCGGCCGCCAAGCTCGACCATCCGAACATCTGCGCAATATACGAAGTCGGAGAGGCCGACGGGCAAACCTTTATCGTGATGCAGTATGTCGAGGGCGAGACCCTTACCGCGAGATTCAATCGCGAGCCGATGACGCTGCGCGACGCCGTAGCGATCGCTGAACAGGTCGCCAATGCGCTGACAGAAGCGCACGCAAAAGGGATCGTCCACCGCGATATCAAGCCGCAAAACATCATGCTCACTGCGCGCGCACAGGTTAAGGTGCTGGATTTCGGGCTCGCGAAGGTCATGCGCGAGAAGGCCCTCCCCGAAAGCGAAGCGGAGACGGCGATCCTCGTCACTCAATCCGGCGTGATAATCGGAACCGTGCCGTACATGTCGCCGGAGCAGGTCCGAGCGGAAGACCTGGATGGGCGGAGCGACATATTCAGCTACGGGGTGGTGCTCTATGAGATCCTGAGCGGGCGGCGACCATTCGAGGCGAAGAGCACTGCGGAAGTCATCTCTGCGATTCTGACACAGGAGCCGGCGCCGTTGCGAGGTCAGGCGAGCGCGGTGCCGGAGGGATTCGAACGCCTGATTCGGAAGTGTTTGGAGAAGGAACCCGCGCGGCGATACCAGACCATGGAAGAGCTGACGGCTGATCTGGCCCTTGTCCGCCGCGATTGCGAGACGGGCAAAATCGCAGCCTCAATTGCCGATGCGACAACGGAGACGGTGAAGGCCCCAGTCACTGAGCCGAGTGTGGAGAGGCGAATTCTGACGGGATCACGCGGTGTGGTGGCCACAGCTGTTCTCGCGACGGTGACAGTCGCCGCAATCGTGTATGCCGCGTTCTTTCGCAGCCCGGCGATCGCTCCTGTCGCTGGAAGCAAGTCCGTCAACTCCGCGGCATACGATTACTACTTGCGCGGCAAGGTAAATGTAAACAGCGAAAACCCTCAAGACAATGAAGCTGCGATCAAACTGCTCAAACAGGCTGTTGACGCCGACCCAAACTTCGCCGAGGCATATGCAGCACTATCGCGCGCCTACAATATCAAGACGTTCTATTTCGCGCCCGAGGCGGAGAAGAAGCAGTTGAATGAGGATGCCGAGGTTGCCGTGGAAAAGGCGCTGAAGCTGAATCCGGAATTGGCTGAAGCTCATCTTGCCCGCGGCCTGATCCTGTGGACGCATACCAGGCGCTTCCCGCATGAACAGGCGATTCAGGCATACCGCCGCGCGCTGGACTTAGATCCGAATTTGGATGAGGCGCATCATCAACTGGGGGTCGTCTACTTTCATATCGGCTTATTCGACAAAGCGTGGGAAGAAATTGAAAAAGCATTGGCCATCAACCCGAGCAACACGCTGGCGCGGTTCCGCTTCGGCGTGATCGACATGTATCGAGCGAGGTATGAGGAAGCTCTATCAGTCTTCAACAGCACCCCGCTTGAGAAGAATCCCTCGCTGTGGGCGTTTCAAAAGGCCACCGCTTTATTCCGGCTTGGGCGGAAAGAGGAAGCAGCAGCGCTGGTTGATGAGTTCCTTAAGAACTATCCGAAAGACGAGGGCGGAGTTGGAACCAGCGTCAAGGCTATGATGCTGGCCAGTGATCACAAAGAAACTGAAGCGGAAGAAACAATCAAACGCGCAAATGAGATCGGAAAAGGTTTCGGTCACTTTCATCATA
>DATLWF010000782.1:0-2893 GCA_035576605.1 Blastocatellia bacterium
CGACGCCATGAACATCATGCCGACGACGGAGAACAGAATGAGCGAGTAGTATTCGCCGCGCTGTTCGCCTTCGACGTCGAGATATTTGATCGAGAGGAGTATTGACAGAGCCGCGCCGATCAGAAACATCGACTTGAACACCACGGCATAGCTATCGAGCACGATCATGTCGTAGAACGCCGTGCGAGGCGCGCCTTTGGTGACGATGCCGGAGTACAGGACCCAGAGCGAGAGGAACGCAAAGCCCACCCCCGCAAGCGAGACCCACGCAACGACTCGCTTGCTATTGCGCGGGAGCATAACGTCGAGCACGAGCGCGCCGCAGGCGAACAGCGTGAGGATGCCTTCCGGCATGATGAATTGCACCGCTTGACGTGCGATGGTTTGAAAGTCGGTAGCCTGCATAAGAATGGGTTCCGGGTTCCGAGTTCGGGGTTCCTGGCTCAGTGTTCCGTCTAACCCCGAACGCTAAACTCGGAACCCTGAACCCGGAACCTTATTTTTGTTGCTCTTCCGCGATCTGCGGGCGCTGGGCCGCGTTCTTGAAATAGTCGGGCTCCACTTGCGCCACCACTACATTGGTCTGTGGCTCGATGTACGAGAGCAGCGGCTTCGGATAAACACCGATCCAGAAGATCAAGAAGATCAGCGGCGCGAACTGCCACGCCTCACGTGCATCCAGGTCCTTCAGGCCTTCGTTCGTTTTGCTGACCTGGCCGAAGAACACTCGTTGATAGAGCCACAGCATATACGCTGCGCCCAGAATGATTCCCAGGGCGGCAAGCGCGCCCCACACCACTTTTGCTTCGAACGCGCCTCGAATCGTGAGGAACTCGCCGATGAAGTTGTTCATCAACGGCAAGCCTAACGACGACAACGTGACTATCAGGAAGATAGTCGAAAATGTCGGCATCACCGAAGCGAGCCCTCCGAACTCGGCTATCTCATACGTGTGCCGGCGCTCGTACAGTATGCCTGCCAGCATGAACAGCGCGCCGGTCGAGATGCCGTGATTGACCATCTGCATCACCGCGCCGTTGATTCCGTTCGGGTTGAACGCGAACAACCCCAGCATAACGAAGCCCAGATGCGAGACTGACGAGTACGCAACCAGCTTCTTGACGTCCTTCTGGGCCATCGCCACCAGCGCCCCGTAGATTATGCCGATGATCGAAAGCACGACCATTACCTGCCGGACGGTCGGATCTTTCGCGGCATCGGGGAAGATCGGCAGCGAAAATCGCATGAATCCGTAGGTGCCCATCTTCAGCAGAACTCCCGCCAGTATGACCGAGCCGGCCGTTGGCGCGTCGTAGTGCGCGTCTGGCAGCCAGGTGTGGAACGGAAACATCGGCACCTTGATAGCGAATGAAAGTCCAAAGCCGATAAACAGCCAGATCACAAGTCCAACGCCGTAGACCGTCTTAATGTGCGGGCCGATAGCGGTGAGCGCGGCGATATTGAAGGAACTGTGTACGTAGCCTGAAGGCAACGGTTGTTTGGTCTGTGGGTCGACGCCGTCGACGCGTTTCATCGCATCGAGCGCGAGGTTGAGCATCGCCTCGTTCACCTGACCCCGGCGGTCGGGATCGGCGACGCTGCACGCGGCAAGCTGCCGCGCGGTCGCTTCAACGGCGGCCCGCTGCGCCTTGACCACATCGGGGAAAATGAAGAAGAGCTTCAGCACCGCCAACAGCATCACCACCGAGCCAACCAGCGTGTACAGGAAGAGTTTGATTGCCGAATAGAGCCGGTTCTTGCCGCCCCAGATGCCGATCAGGAAGTACATCGGTACGAGCATCACTTCCCAGAAAATGAAGAACAGGAACAGATCGGCTGAGACGAACGCTCCAAGCATGCCGCTCTGAAGCAGCAGCATCATTATGTAATACTCTTTTTCGCGGCCCTTCTCGCGGATGTAAGCCCACGAACAGATGACCGAGAGTACGCCCAACAGCGTCGTCAGCATCACCAGCACCAGCGCAAGCCCATCGACGCCGAGTTGATAGCGCGCGCCGATCAACGGAATCCAATCGTGGTCTTCGATGAATTGCAAACCGCCGTAGGCTCGGTCATAGCCCGGACGGCCCGCGCCCAGACCCGTCACCAGCGGGATCGAAATCAAGAAGCACAGGACGATCCACATATTCGCGAATCCGCGAATGCTGTTGTTCTTTGCGCGGTTGAAGAACAAAAGCAGAATAGCGCCAACCGCCGGGAGCCACGTCACCCACGAGAGGATGCCGATGCCGAAAAACTCAATGCGACCAGGCATAGCCAGAGTCTCCTAGAATTGTTATAGGACCTATTAGACCTATAGGACCTATTTCCCGGTGAAGCCCTTAATCGTCGTCGATATCGCCGGGTACACGTAGTAAAGCAAAATAACAAACAGCCCCGCCGCAAACAGCAAAGCGTAGTTCTGCCAAAAGCCCGTTTGCACAGTGCGCAACATATACGAGCCAACCTTGGTAACAAAGCCGGTAGCGTTGACGGCGAGATCGATAACCCACTTGTCCCACCAGCCGGTGACCTTCGCCCAGAATCTGGTCATCCATCCGGCGCCGTTCACACCGCCATCGACCACAGTCGCATCAACCGTCCATAGGGCGTTGTTAACCGCCTTGCCGGCTTCTACTCCCTTAACGTCGAGCAGCCAATCCAAATACCACTTGTTGAAACTGAGCGTGTATAACGGGCGCAGCCTGGCCGCCCAGATCTTTGGTAGATCGGGTCGCTTGATGTAGAACAGACGGCCCAGATAGATGCCCCCTGCCGCGATGGCAAGCGACAGCAGCATCAGCAGGTATTCTTTCGGGTCAGTGGCTTCGTGGCTGGCTTCGGAGTGGCCGGCAGCAGATTCAGCAACAGATGTCTCGCCAGCGGGCGCCGC
>DATLWF010000783.1:0-3378 GCA_035576605.1 Blastocatellia bacterium
ATACCTGACCCATGGAGCAGGGGCAAGAAACCCGTCTCGTAGCTAAGGCGCAGCTTGACTCCGCGTCGTCACTGACACCAGGAAGGCATTTCACTGCGGTTTCGAAACGGACGCGATCACGGCTGGTAGCCGTCGTCCATCCACTGCTTGAACAGGTCTACCTTGTCTTTGGACCACGGTCCCCCGGCCTGTGGCGGTGGCATCCTTCCACTCGACACAGAATCGTGGATGTCATCGGCGTTGTCCTTAACTTCACCGTAGGACCAGAGGTCAAACATGAAAAGCATGTGTCCTCGATCCGTCTCAGTGATCAGAGGCTTGATGTCTTTGTCAAAACTTACCGGTGGCATATATCCTCCTAGAGTCGATTAATAGCCTGAAAACTCTTCAGCCCGAATGTCGGCTTCGCCCACACCAGCCTCGGCAAGCGTCTTGCGCATAGCCGTCACCAACCCTTCCGGGCCCGCTGCGTAATAGACCGGAGACTTCAGATCATCTATGAACCGCGTCAACATCCCGGCATTGATGTAACCTGTTTCGCCGCTCCACGGCCGGCTCGAGCCGGGCGCGCCGGTCATCGTCGGAATGAATCTATAATTCGTATTGATTGTTTGCAATGCTTCCAGTTCATCGAGAAACGTCGCGTCCTCGGGTCTGCGGTTGGAATAAAACAGAATGAGCTTGTGAGGCAGACCGGCGCGCGCCGCATGAAGCGCAATGCTTCGAAACGGAGTAATGCCGATGCCCCCGGTCAAGAAGACAGCCGGGCGCGCGGGATCATCGTGCAGCGTCATCCTGCCAAACGCACCTTTGATCTCGAGCTCGGAACCGAGGGGCATCGTCTTGATCACGCGCTTGAACGCCGTGTCCCGCATTCGTGTCGCAAACATCAAGTCTTCTTCGTGAGGAGCGCTGGCAACTGAAAAAGTTCTGGTATTTCCTTCGGCATCGGTCTCCGGCGGATCGATCAGGGTGAACCGTAGGAATTGGCCGGCCTTGAACTGAAAGCCCTCTGGTTTCTCGAAGTAGAAAGCCTCAGTGCCTTCGGCGACCCCTTCGCGGCGCTTCAGTTTGATGGTGTAAGTGGCCATAGCCCTTCGAGCCTTCTTTTTGTTGTGAGAGTGTAAATAAATGGCAATCCAGCCTTTATTACGCGCCGGTGAGGTCAGACGGATTGCTGCCCTGGGAGCGCAGGCATCCTTGCCTGCTTGCCGGTTCCTTAAGCACAGATAGTCGCGGGGGCGAAAAGAGCAGGCAGGGATGCCTGCGCTCCCAGGTAGGCGCTCCCAGGTAGACCCTCCCAGGTAGACATTCATCCGCGGAGCAACTATCCTGACAGCGTTTTTGTTTGTAGCTTATTCGATCATCACCCGGAATAAATGGAGCTTCCCCATGAAACGAAGTGCTACTTCCGCTGCACTGATTGCCGCCCTTATCGCAACAGTCCACGCGGTCATCGGGCTGTCTCGCTCGGCATCGGCAAGCGAGTTCGAAGACGTCTATGATCGCGTCAAACATGGATATGCCGATTCGGCTGGCGTGAAGATTCATTACGCCATGCTCGGTCCAACGTCTGGATCAGCCACCGCGCCTCTCATAGTGATGATTCACGGATTTCCGGATTTCTGGTACTCGTGGCGACACCAAATGGCGGTGCTCTCAAAGGACTATCAAGTTGTGGCGATTGACCAGCGCGGCTACAACCTCAGCGACAAACCAAAAGGCAAAGAGAACTACGATATGAGCCTGCTGGTTGAAGACGTGAAGGCCGTGATCAAACACCTGGGACGCGACAGAGCGGTCATCGTCGGGCACGACTGGGGCGGGCGCGTGGCGTGGGGCTTTGCGATGAAGTACCCGGAGATGACGCATCGGCTCATCGTCTGCAATCTGCCGCATCCCCGTGGCGTCGCTTACGAACGCGCGCACAACAACGAGCAGAAGATCAATACGGCTTATGCCCAGCGCTTTCGTCAGGAAGATGCCGCCAGGAGCCTGACAGCTGAAGGGCTGGCCGCCCGGGTCAAAGAGCCGAAGGAGCGTGAGCATTATGTCGAAGCCTTTCGCCGCTCCGATTTTGAAGCGATGCTGAACTACTATAAGCAGAATTATCCCGCGCCGCCTTATCTGGAAGACACGTCGCCAGTGGTCAAGGTGAAACCACCGGTACTTCTGATCCACGGGCTGGACGACAAGGCATTGATGCACGGCGCGCTCAATCACACGTGGGAATGGCTCGAGAGGGATCTAACTTTGGTGACGGTGCCGGGCGTCGGACACTTCGTGCAGAACGACGCCGCCGAGTTTGTTTCGGCGACTATGAAATCATGGCTCGAGGTGCAATCCTCGAGGCCGTAGATGAGGGTCTCGAATTCAATTCTGGGAAATGCTTGCGTGTTGTAAGCATCGCAGATTTGAAGAACAACCTGAGCCGCGAGAATGAAGTCCTCCGCGGAGGGGAAGTAGTGATTAAAGGTCGAAACAATCCGATCGCCAGGATCGTCCCGCTGGCGACAGGGGAAGACGATGCAGCAGAGTTGATGGAACTCATAGCCTCACGGATCGCGATGTTTCGCAAAAACGATGACCCGCACCCGAAGTCTTTCTGGAGCGAGCCGCTGCCGAAGCGTTAGGCTGATCGATCTCCTCAGGGAGGACCGAGATGCCCGATAGCTTGGCCGTTCTTTCAACACGACGGTATCGTTCCACTTTGCGTAACGCAGCAGAGTAGTCAAAAGTGGGAATCGTATGAAACCTGTCCCGTGAAAGGAAAGATCATGACAAATCGCAGTTGGCTAACCTTGCCCTCTTTCGGGTTACTCATAGCTATCAGCATCGCACAGGCGCAAAGCGCCCAGACCAAAGAACCGGTCCCCGACATCGCCGGCGACTGGAGCGGCACATGGTCGACTTACAACCCAGCGCAGGGAGCCGTACCGGCTAAGGAGATATGCAAGAGTCTCGGTTGCAAGGTCGCTTATAAGGACGGCGTTTGGGAAGCGACATTCGAAGGCGATTGCGGCCGGCCGTACAAGTACACGATCAAGATGGAAGGCCGACAGGTCGGCAAGGTTGTGATGTTCAAGGGCACGACCGACCTCGGGGCCAAAGACGGTGGTGTCTTCGACTGGATCGGGCGAGCAACCGACAAGGAATTCGTAGGGTTCTTCACGAGCGGGTATTACACCGGCGTGTTCAATCTCACGCGGGCGAAGTGAAGGATGATCACTGGTGGAGGATGGAAAGTAGAGGATGGAAAGTAGAGAACCTCGACGGTGAAAACAAGGAAATTTTCTATTTTCTATTTTCTATTTTCTATTTGCTATATTTGCTATTGCGATGTCCACCGTGAAATCCTCAATTGTAGGTGGCGTGCCC
>DATLWF010000784.1:0-5443 GCA_035576605.1 Blastocatellia bacterium
TGCGCTTGTACAAATGCGGCGCTTCGGTGAAGCCGATGGATGTCCCGGTGAAGACGTTCCGCCGCTCGCCGACCAGTTTACGTTGGGCCGCAGAGTACTCTTGCAGCACGATGCCACCGAAGCGATTCTTGCCCGGCCGGTGATCCCATAACATGTTGACCAGATATTTTCGCCGGTCATCGTCGTGAAACAGCGACGGGTCGAAGCCGCTGCTGTTCAGATAGACCGGGTCTGACCACTGGCCGTCAATCGTTGGGCAGGTCACGAGGTAGTTGTGCAAATCACGCAAGCCCGCGCCGACGCCGCCAGGCTGCGACGTGCGCCCGTAGCGTTTGACGTCGGTGTAGATCAGGTAAAACAGCCCACCGTCATACGATAAACACGGCGCCCACACGCCGCAGGAATCCGGGTCTCCCAACATATTCAATTGACTCGGACGGTTCAGCGGGCGCGACAGCAGACGCCAATGCATGAGGTCGCGGGAGTGATGAATCTGCACACCGGGGAACCATTCGAATGTTGAGGTGGCGATGTAGTAATCGTCTCCGGCGCGCACAATCGAAGGGTCAGGGTTGAAGCCGCGTAGAATTGGATTTTGGATGGTCGCAACCATAAGTCACTCGTTTTTACGTTTTAGCCATTGTCCATCGTGTGGTGACTGCTACGGACAAGGGATTAATCAGACTGCGACCGCTTCGGCCGATTTCACATCGGCCTTGACCACGGTCCACAGAATCACCGCGCCAATGACATCCAGCAAGCCGAGGCAGATGAAGAATGGCGAGTAGCCGATCCTCAGCACCAGCGCGCCGATTAAAAGCGAAAAGATCAGCAGCCCGGCGTTGCCGAACGTGCCCGCCATTCCCGCGACCGTCGCCACTTCGTTCTTCTTGAACAAATCCGAAGACATCGTGATCACGGTCACGGACAAGGTCTGATGAGCGAAGCCGCCAAGGCTAAGCAGCGCAATCGCGGCATACGGGCTTTGCACGAAGCCGACGAAGCCGACACCGAGCATGGTGACGGCGCCGAGCGTGAAGGCCGCGCGTCGCGCGTTGATGAGGTTGATGCTCCAGTATTTTTGCAGCCACAGGCTGAACGTCGCGCCGAACAAGCAGCCGATGTCCGCCCCCAGGAACGGCAGCCACGCGAAGAGTGCGATTTGCTTCAAGTCCCATCCGCGCGTCTGCGACAGGTAGAGCGGCATCCAAAACGTCAGCGTCCCCCACGTGGGGTCGGCCAGAAATCGCGGCAGCGCAATGCCCCAGAAGTTCCGCTGTCGCAGCAGCGACAGCACCGCAGGCCGCGTCCCGTCGTCACGCAAATGCTTCTCCTGCCCGGCGGCGATGTAGTCGAACTCCGCCGGCGAGAGCGCGGGGTGTTTCTCCGGCGGGTGATAGAGCCACAGCCATACGGCCACCCAAACCAACCCCAGCGCTCCTGTCATCACGAAGGCCGCCTGCCAGTTGTATTGCAAGATCGCCCACGCAACCAGGGGCGGCGCGAGCATCGAGCCGAACGAAGCGCCGATGTTGTAGACGCCCCCTGCCAGCCCGCGCTCCTTGGCCGGGAACCACTCCGCCGTCGCCTTCATCCCGGCGGGGTTCGCCGAGCCTTCGGCCAGCCCCAGCAGCCCGCGCAAGCCCGCCAGCACTTGCCAGTTGTGCGCGAGTCCGTGCGCCATGCTGATGAGCGACCACGCGCCGGCGAAGAGCGCATAGCCGCGCTTGAGGCCAATCACGTCGAGTACGTAGCCGCAGAGCGGTTGCAGCATGATTGCGCCCTGAAATGTGCCGACTATCCACGAATATTGCTGGGCGCCGATGTTCAGGTCTTGCAGCAGCGTCGGCGCGGCGACCGAGAGCGTGCTGCGCGTCAGGTAGTTGATGATCGACCCGAGCATAATCAGCCCGATCATCCACCAGCGTAGACCTGTTATTTTAGACATTACCGACAGAAGCCTCTACGTTGCCCAACACTGTGAATCCCGGTTACCTCGCGTTGTCCTATCGAGACACTCGCTGTGCTTGCTCGCCACTCGCATCTTCGTTTTTAGAGTTGCCGTGTCCGTCGGACCAGGAGATTCAGCATAATCGGAGATCGTCTGCGGATTCAACGCGATGCTGAAAAAATGGAGAGATTGCTGACGCCTTTTGTCAGCCGATTCGCGTAGGTCGCTTGAGCTGGCGAAGTGTCGCACGTCTCCTCAAACCTGCCAAACTCTTTGTCTCGTTTCCTCCCAATTCATTTCGAGCTTGACAGATTCGTTCGTCCTAGATGATAATAGTTCTCAAGTGAGGGTCACACGCAACAAGTCAAAAATACGTACAGCAAGAGAAGTAGACGATTGGTGTGCGGAGTTTGAAAAGCTCTGCCGGTCTCGGGGCATACGAGTTACTGCCCAACGGTTCGCGGTTTACAAAGCTTTGGCCGAGGACCTTGCTCACCCTACGGCAGAATCCGTATACGCCAGACTGAGGAAACGACTGCCGGGGTTATCTTTTGCCACTATCTACCGAACTCTCCAGTTCTTCGAAAACGAAAAGCTTATCCGCAAGGTAAGCTCACCTGGAGCCATCGGTCGCTTCGACGCAAACGTAGGTCCGCATCAGCACCTCGTCTGCCGGGTGTGCGGAAGACTGGAAGACATCTCGATTCCAGAGCTCCACTCGGCGGCGATTCCAAATGTTTCCGGCTTTACCGTCGAGGAGTTGGATATTCGTCTTGTTGGACGCTGTCAGGCGTGCTCAAGCTCTCAATCTAAGCCGCAAATGCGCCAAGCAGCACGATTGCGTAGAAATCACACTGTAAACTAATTTCAAAGAGATGAAACCAGAAAGGCTGAACTCAAAGGTAGCAAGACTCATCAGAATCTAAAGGCCTACGGGCTCGCATTACGCTTGGGTCTTTGAAGCTCTGTCATGCGGAGGTTACACAAAGATTTAAATGTACTCTTAACTATTTCGCAGATGTTACATTCTACGTATCGAGGCACCAATCACTTAAGATAGTAATTGTCATTTTCTATTTTTTGGCAGCGAGAAAGGAGAAGAACCATGTCTAACCACGGCAGCGAAAGCGAGAGCCCAGTAATCCCCTCGCCAACTCCCAAGCGCATTCGGCCTAGGACGAACAAAGACTGGTGGCCGGATCAACTGGACCTCTCGATTCTCTACGCGCACTCTCATCGGTCAGATCCGATGGGCACGGACTTCAATTACGCGGAGGAGTTCAAGAAACTTGACGTGAATGCCCTGAAGAAAGACGTCTTCGAAGTGATGACGAAGTCGCAGGACTGGTGGCCGGCCGACTACGGCCACTACGGGCCGTTCTTCATCCGGATGGCATGGCATGCGGCAGGCACGTACCGCATCGCCGACGGCCGGGGCGGCGCCGGCGGCGGGATGCAGCGCTTTGCTCCCCTCAACAGTTGGCCGGATAACGCGAGCCTCGACAAGGCGCGGCGGTTGCTCTGGCCAGTGAAACAAAAGTACGGCAACAAGATCTCCTGGGCCGACCTGATCGTTTTCGCCGGCAACTGTGCTTATGAGTCCATGGGCTTCAAGACCTTCGGCTTCGGCTTTGGGCGGGAGGACCGCTGGGAGCCCGACGAGATCTTCTGGGGGCCCGAGGACACATGGCTCGGAGACGAGCGCCACACCAGTGGCGGGGAGATGCGGGGGCCTTTCGGCGCTGATCATATGGGCCTGATCTACGTCAATCCGGAGGGGCCGGGCGGCAACCCGGACCCGGCCCGTGCTGCGGCGTTCATTCGACAAACGTTCGCCCGCATGGCGATGAATGACGAGGAGACCGTTGCGCTAATCGTCGGCGGTCACACGGTAGGCAAGGCCCACGGTGCTGCCCCTGCCCCTCAGAACGTGGGTCCCGAGCCGGAAGGCGCAAGCCTGGAGGAGCAAGGGCTCGGCTGGAAGAACAGGTTTGGCAGCGGCAAGGGCGACGACACAATCACGAGCGGGCTCGAGGGTCCCTGGACCAATAACCCGACGAAGTGGGACAACGGATTCCTCGATAACCTCTACAACTACGACTATGAGCTGGGGACGAGCCCGGCCGGCGCAAAGCAATATGCTCCCAAGCCGAATGCCGCCGGCGTAACGCCCACCGCGCCCGATGCTCATAACTCGTCGAAGCGACAGACCACCATGATGCTCACGACGGACCTTTCGTTGAAGGTGGATCCCATCTATGCGTCGATCACGAAGCGCTTCCACGAGCATCCGGACCAGCTCGCCGATGCGTTCGGCAAGGCGTGGTACAAGTTGTTGCACCGCGACATGGGACCCGTCTCGCGCTTCTTCGGCCCGTGGGTTCCGCCCCCGCAGCTGTGGCAGGACCCCGTCCCCGCAGTCGATCACGAACTGATCGGGGAGAAGGACATCTCCGACCTCAAGGGCAAGCTCCTCGCATCGGGGCTGTCTATCTCCCAATTGGTCTCCACAGCCTGGGCGGCGGCGGCGAGCTTCCGAGGCACCGACAAGCGCGGTGGCGCTAACGGAGCGCGGATCCGCCTCGCGCCACAGAAGGATTGGGAAGTAAATAACCCACCCGAACTGTCAAAGGTGCTGCAGACACTCGAGAAGATCCAGCAGGACTTCAACGGGTCACAGTCCGGCGGGAAGAAGGTGTCGCTCGCGGACTTGATCGTCCTTGGCGGGTGCGCGGCCGTCGAGCAAGCGGCCAAGAACGCCGGGCACCACATTACAGTCCCATTCGCACCGGGACGCACGGACGCTTCGCAGGAGCAAACCGACGTGGAGTCGTTCGGCGCGATCGAACCGACTTTCGACGGGTTCCGCAACTACGTCCAAGCCGGAGAGGAGCTGTCGCCGGAGACGCTGCTGGTGGAGCGAGCATTCATGCTGAATTTGACCGCTCCAGAGATGACTGTTCTCGTCGGCGGCATGCGCGCCCTGGATGCTAATACCGGGCAGTCCAGACACGGCGTGTTCACTAAGCGGAGTGGGACGTTGACCAACGACTTCTTCGTGAATCTGCTGGACATGAGCACGGAGTGGCAGCGATCCGACTCGGGTGCGAATGTGTACGAGGGGCGCGATCGCGCCACCGGTGCGCAGAAGTGGACCGGCACCGCCGTCGACCTCGTCTTCGGCTCGAACTCCCAGCTCCGAGCCCTCGCCGAGGTTTACGCACAAGAGGACTCGAAGGAGAAGTTCGTGCGTGACTTCGCAGCTGCGTGGACAAAGGTGATGAACCTCGATCGCTTTGATCTCGAGCGAATTTAGCGACAAGGTCATGGAGAGGTTCGGAACTTATTCTGAATGGCACGACCAGTCAAATGGGCTTCGGCGACCACGTGTTGATTGACTCTTAAGAGGATGAAGGACAACTGGTCTTCTTCCGAAGCGACTCGGAGACAGCGACGCTTGAGATGGCACAAGCACCAGGTCGGATATAACAG
>DATLWF010000785.1:0-9753 GCA_035576605.1 Blastocatellia bacterium
TTGGGATCACCTGCAATGTCAAGCTCGTCGGCCCGCGAGAGATCGCGCGAAGCGAAGGTAAGGCGGTGCGCGTTGTCGATAAGCGAAAGCTGTAGCAAGCGGTTTCGCATTCGGGCTCTCGCGTTCTGCAGGGTGAAAGGAGGTACGATGAAACTTGAAACGATGTTTTTTGAGAAGGATCGAAGAATCGGCTGCTTGACGCTAAACCGTCCGCAGATCCTTAACGCGATGAACTATCAGGGCTCGCTCGATCTCAATAGGGTCGCGGAGATGATTCGCGACGATCCGGATGTCCGGGTTGTGCTGATTCGGGGCGCCGGTCGTGCCTTCTGCACCGGCATCGACCTTAAACAGCTCGCGTCGGGCGAGACACCGCATCAGTACTACGAGAACTGGGACCGGGCGCTTAGAATCCTCGAGCAGGCGGAGAAAGTCCTGATATGCGCGATGCACGGTTACGCCCTCGGGGGAGGATTGCAGTTGGCGCTGGCTTGCGACATACGGATCGCAACCGAGGACTGCAAGCTCGGGCTCCCGGCCATCAAAGAGGGTATCGTGCCCGGGTTGGGCACCTTTCGGCTGCCGCGCTATATTGGGCTTGGGCGGGCAAAGTGGATGGCGCTGTCTGGCGAGAATATCGATGGCCGCCGCGCCTATGAAATCGGTCTGATAGACCACATTGTGAAAAGCGAGACGTTCGATGCGGAGGTCGGCGCCCTGGTTGAGAAGTACTCGCGTGTTTCCTCGGAGGGCAGTCTTCAGTCGAAGATGCTGCTGAACATGCCTTTCGACATGCCGCACGGGCAATTCTTTGAAGAGTACCTGCGCCGGCAGCGAATAGCTTTGGCGTCGCCCGACCACGAGGCGGCGTTGTTGGCGTATCGCGAAGGTCGCGAGCCTGACTTCTCAGAGTGATCTCTGATTACCTCTGCGCTTCCGATCGACGAGAACATCGTGGTATACATCAACACTCGGGCGCGCCCAGGCGTCTCGAACTCACTTCACCTGATTCAAGGAGCATATGATGAACACGAATCCCCGCCGTTTATTCTCCGGGCTTGCTTTGCTGCTTATCGTCGCGCTCTCTCTGCCCTCATCATTGCGAGCCGCCGACAAGCGGATGATCACCGAGATGGATTTGTTCAAGTTTGTTTGGATCGCCGATGCGCAAATCTCGCCCGACGGCTCGCGAGTGGTCTTTGTCCGCGTCTGGGTGAATCAAAAAGCCGATCGCTACGACACTGCCCTATGGATCGTACCGACCAACGGTGGCCCGACTGGAGAAAAGCCGCGGCAGCTTACCGCCGGTCCTCGCGACGGCAACCCGCGATGGTCACCCGACGGGAAGACCCTCGCTTTCAATCGCTCGGCTGAAAAGGAGGGTCGCCCCCAGCCGCCGCAGATCTATCTGCTGTCGCTCGATGGAGGCGAAGCACGCCCTCTGACCGACACGCCGCGCGGCGCCGGCGGGTTTGAATGGTCTCCCGATGGAAAAACGATTGCCTTTTCCAGTACGGACGACGGCAAGAAAGAAAAGGAGAAGCCCAACCCTGAAGACGCCGAGCCCAAAGACAAAGCGCCCGAACACGTAAGCGATGTGCGAGTGATCTCGAAAGCGGTTTATCGCGCGAACGGCGGTGGCTATCTTAATCCGAAAGCACACGCGCACCTGTGGACGGTCAGCGTACCTTCCGCAACGGCCGACCAACCGAAGGCGAAGCAGATCACCAGGGGCAATTTCGACGAGGGCAATTTGAGCTGGTCGCCCGACGGTTCGCGGATCTACTTCGTCGCCCGTCGCGTCGCCGAGCCCTACTATGAAACAGCGCACACCGATCTGTATTCCGTCAGGCCTGACGGCAGCGACGAGAGAAAACTGTTGAGCTTTGACGGCGGCATGCGCGACTACACATTCAGCAACGACGGCAAACGGATTGCGTTCGGCGGCGTCGCTGGACACAAGCCGGTGCAATCCTATACGCAGCCCGATCTGTTTGTGGCTAACAATGAAGCTGGGGCCGCGCCGAAGAACTTGACGGACAGTTATGACTTCGATATTGGCGGCGGCATCGGCGGCGATCAGCACGCGCCGCGCGGCGGAAGTCCCGGCGGCGTAGTCTGGAGCAAGGACGACCGGTGGATCTACGTCAACGTTGCGGAACACGGAGCGGCGAATCTGAAGCGCATCGACTCGGCGACCGGCAAAGTCGAGGCGCTGACAACCGGTAATCAGGAAATCATCAGCTACACCGCGACGCCCGATGCTTCAAAGATGGCGCTCTTGATTTCGACGTCGACCAACATCGGCGATGTGTTCTTGCTCGATACCGCGACCGGCAAGCTTACTCAGTTGACTCGCGTCAATGATGAATCGTTTGCGCAGCTCAATCTGACGGACCCCGAAGAGATCTGGTACACAAGCTTCGACGGCAAGAAGATTCAGGCGTGGATTCAGAAGCCGCCGAACTTCGATCCTTCAAAGAAGTATCCATTCATCCTGGAGATTCACGGTGGGCCGCATTCAGCCTATGGCTTCACCTTTACGCATGAGTTTCAGTGGATGGCGGCCAAAGGGTACGTTGTGCTCTACACTAATCCGCGCGGCAGCACCTCGTACGGCCAGGACTTCGGCAACATCATTCAGTACAACTATCCCGGCGATGACTACAAGGACTTGATGGCCGGCGTAGATGAAGTCGTCAAGCGCGGCTACATCGACACGAAGAAGATGGGGGTGACCGGCGGCAGCGGCGGCGGCGTTCTGACCAACTGGACGGTCGGCCACACGACGCGATTTGCCGCCGCGGTTTCGCAGCGTTCAATCGCCGACTGGTCGGGCTTCTGGTACACGGCTGATTTCTGGCTGTACATGCCGACCTGGTTCCGCGCTGCGCCGTGGGAAGATCCAAAGGATTTCACTAATCGCTCGCCAATCACTTACGTCAAGAATATAACCACTCCGATGATGTTCATCGAAGGCGAAGCCGACTATCGCACGCCCCCGGCGGACGGCGGCGAAATCATGTTCCGGGCTCTGAAGTATCGCAAGATCCCGACAGTGATGGTCCGCTTCCCGAACGAGTCGCACGAGCTATCGAGGTCAGGCGCGCCGTGGCACCGCGTCGAACGGCTGCAGCACATCGTGAACTGGTTCGATAAGTACCTGCAGGATCAGCCGATCAAGATCTACGACGTGGAGTAGGGAGCAAAAGGGCAAAGTGGGCAGTGGCTAGTGGTCAGTGGTCAGTGATCAGTGGTCAGTGGTCAGTGGTCGAACGAGGTCTGGCAGTCGTAGGATGACGAAAAAACTCACCCAGTGACCACTGACCACCGGCCACTGGCCACTGACCACCGTTACTGAGAGAAGAAATGCGTGGAATGGTATGCATTGCGTTGCTGGGTTCCCTAATGATGGGGGCGGCGGGCAATGGAAGCATCAAGGAGCAGGCAGTGCTATCCAGGATAGACCACCTCGTTTACGCAACACCGAATCTGGCGACCAGCGTCGAGCAGATCGAACGGCTCCTCGGCGTGCGCGCCGTTCCCGGCGGCCAGCATCCGGGGGCGGGCACTCGCAACTCGCTGATCGGCTTGGGTGATGAAACATACCTTGAAATTATTGGACCCGATCCTGATCAGCCAAAACCTCCCCGGCCGCGGCGCTTCGGCATCGACGAACTCAAAGCTCCCCGGCTCGTAACCTGGGCTGTAAAAGGGGCAGACCTTGGAGCAATAGCCGAAAATGCAAGGAGGCACGGAGTCGACCTTGGCCAGGTACAGTCCGGCAGTCGGCGACGTCCGGATGGCGTGTTGTTATCCTGGCGTCTCACCGTTTCGCCTGCGTTGACTGCAGACGGAATCGTTCCTTTCTTCATCGACTGGGGCCAGACTCCACATCCAGCCGCCTCCCTGCCGAAAGGTTGCGTGCTGGTTGCTCTCCGAGCTGAGCACCCGAATGCGAATCGAATCCAGGCTGATCTCTCTGCTCTTGGGTTGAATCTCCGCGTCGACGCAGGCTCGGCGCCCGCGCTCATCGCCACGATCCGCACGCCGCATGGCGACATCGAGCTTCGCTAGATCCATCTCTTAAGACCGAGCGATGTTCTTGTTCTCAGCTTTCCTGCTCTGATATTCTCCCGCGCGGTAAATCAACTTTAATGGCTCTTCAACCGGGAACACAGCTTGGCGCATACAGAATCCTCAGTCCGCTCGGCGCCGGTGGAATGGGCGAGGTCTATCGAGCTACCGATTCGAGGCTCAATCGCGATGTTGCCATCTTTTCACCGGATGGCGGCTGGGTCGCCTACAGTTCTGATGAGTCCGGCAGAGAAGAAGTGTATGTGACCTCTTTCCCCAACCCCGGCCGGAAATGGCAGGTTTCCTCCGCGGGGGGAATGAATCCCCGGTGGCGCCGCCACGGAAAGGAAACCTACTACCTGAATCAGGAGAACGCGATGGCGGCTACTGAAGTGAGTTCGAAGGGCGACAACTTGGAAGTCGGGGCGTACCAGCGTTTGTTCCAAACGCGCGCCGTGAGGCCCGGCAAATCCTATGACATTTCGCCCGACGGCCAGCGCTTTCTGGTCAACAGCGCGGTGGATACTTCGTCGTCGAGCCCCCTGGTGCTGGTGGTGAATTGGACTGACGGGCTTAAGAAGAACTGATGCTGGCCAAGGGCACAAAACTCGGTCCTTACGAAATTATCTCCCCACTTGGAGCGGGCGGGATGGGCGAGGTTTGGCGCGCGCGGGATACCCGATTGAGCCGCGAGGTCGCCGTCAAAGTCCTGCCCGCCTCGTTCGCCAACGACGTAGACCGGTTGATGCGATTCGAGCAGGAAGCACGCGCTACGTCCGCGCTCAATCATCCGAACATCGTCACCATCTACGAACTTGGTGAAGTTGAGGCTGGACGCTTCATCGTTATGGAACTGGTTGAGGGGCGAACGTTGCGAGCATTGATTGAAGAAGGATCTTCGCTCGACGCGCTGGTGCAACTTGGAAGTCAGATGGCGAAGGCGCTGGGCGCGGCGCATGCGGCCGGTATTACACATCGTGACATCAAGCCTGAGAACATCATGGTGCGCAATGACGGCTACGTAAAGGTGTTGGACTTCGGGCTCGCGCGACTCGTGCCCACTGCCATGGATGCCGAGGCAGCCACTCTACAATATACCCAGCCGGGAACACTCCTCGGCAGCACTCGTTACATGTCACCGGAGCAGGCGCGCGGCGAAAGTGTGAGCCATCCCTCGGACATTTTCTCTCTCGGAATGATCTTCTACGAGATGGCGACCCGGCAGCATCCGTTTGCGACAGACTCGATACTCGCCACGCTCAATGCCATTACTCAGCAAGTACCGGTCACCCCGTCGCGTTTGAATCCTGAAATCCCTTCTGCGATTGAAATCCTGATCCTGCGAATGCTCGAGAAAGACGCGCGGCTGCGTCTCACGGCGGCAGAAGTTGAAACCGTGTTGGCTGCGATCGGAGGGCAGGGCCTCAGCGGGGAGAGTCGCTCTCCGGTCCTGCGGCCACGCACACGTCATACAGTCGGCCGAGAAAAGGCGCACGCGGAGTTGCGTGAAGCCCTCGCTTCCGTTTTCGCCGGCAAGGGCTTGCTATTGTGCGTGCCGGGTGAGCCCGGCATGGGCAAGACGACTCTGGTCGAAGAGTTCCTCGGTGATCTGCGCGCCGGCACCCAGGCTTGTATCATCGCTCGCGGACGCTGTTCCGAGCGTCTGGCAGGAACGGAAGCCTACCTGCCGTGGCTGGAAGCGCTTGACGGCCTTTTACGCGGGGCGGATGGGCAGACGCAGCCGCGGATGTCGGTAATGGGTAATGAGTCGATTGCACAGACGACGAAGCGGCTGGCCCCTACATGGTACGCGCAAGCTATGCCGCTTCAACCGGATGATTCTTCGCTCGAGCGACTGGTTGCCGAGCGCGCTGCTTCACAAGAACGCATGAAACGCGAATTCGGCGCGCTGTTGGAGGAAGTTTCCGAACGCCGGCCGCTGGTGCTCTTCTTTGATGACCTACACTGGGCTGATGTCTCGACGATTGATCTGCTGGCTTATCTGGCGAGCAAATTCGACTCGATGCGAGTGCTGATCATCGCAACCTACCGGCCATCGGATCTGCTGCTGGCGAAGCATCCATTTCTGCAGGTTAAGCCGGACTTGCAGAGCCGGGGCATGTGTCGTGAGATTGAGCTCGAGTTCTTATCGTGCTCAGAGATCGAAAAGTACCTCGCGCTCGAATTCCCGGAACATCGCTTCCCTGCTGAGCTCCCCGCGTTGATTCATTCCAAAACCGAAGGCAACCCGCTTTTTATGGCCGACCTCGTGCGCTACCTGCGTGATCGCGGCGTGATTGCCGAGGAGCACGGGCGATGGGTGCTCGCACAGTCGCTGCCCGGCATTGAGCGTGACTTGCCGGAATCGGTCCGCGGGATGATTGAGCGCAAGATCGCACAACTGAGCGAAGAAGATCGGCGTTTACTGGTTGCTGCGAGCGTGCAGGGATATGAGTTCGATTCGGCGATAGTGGCGAAAGCTCTCGAGCTGGATCCGGCGGATGTTGAAGAGCACCTCGAGGCGCTGGAGCGAGTCTATGCGTTGGTTCGGTTCGTCAGTGAAAGGGAGTTTCCCGGACGTGTGCTGACGTTGCGTTATCGGTTCGTCCACGTGCTTTATCAGAACGCGCTGTACGCTTCGCTCAGACCAACGCGAAGGTCTCAGTTGAGCGCGACGGTGGCAGAGGCGCTGCTCGGTTGTTACGGGAAACAGAGCGGGACCGTGGCTTCGGAGCTGGCGTTTCTATTCGAGTCCGCGCGTGACTGGGCGCGAGCTGCCGACTATTACCTGGTGGCGGCGAACAATGCCTCAGAAGTATGGGCCCTTCAGGAAGCCGGCGTGCTGGCGCAGCGTGGTCTGGAAATGCTGCGGCTGCTGCCTGAGACGGTTGATTGCGGGAGGCAGGAACTACAACTGCAAACGATGCTGGGGCAATCGCTGATGGTCGTCAAAGGGTATGCCTTGCCGGAAGTCGAGCAGGCTTTCATCCGAGCACGCGAGCTCAGCTTGCAACTGAACGATATCCCTCAGCTTTTTCGCGCTCAGTTCAGCCTGGCGATAGTGTATGTTGTGCGAGCCGAATACGAACGCGCTTTCGAGCACGGGGAACAATGCCTGCGACTTGCGGAAAAATCCGGGAACCAGGTGCTGCTTATGCAATCTCACTGGGTGATCGGGCTGAGCCACTGTTACATGGGCCAGTTCGCCGCCGCGCGCGATCATTTCGAGCAGACGATAGCCATTCACGATGCCGCCGGCATTGACTCGATGGTTTCCATGTACGGCGCGGTGCTCAGCCGCGCGCATCTCGCCCGGATGCTTCTCTATCTCGGCTATCCGGACCAATCACAGAAGGTGATGGATGAGGCTATCGCGAGGGCTGAGCGTTTGCGCCTCCCGGTCGCCGTCGCCAACACGCTCGCGCTGGCTGCTTACATGGAAGCATTTCATCACAATGTGCGGAAGACGCTGGAATTTGCTGCGGCGACGGCCCGGCAGGGCGAAGAGCACGGGCTTCCATATTACGCAGCGGTTGCAATGATGATGCGCGGGTGGGCACTGGCCATGCAGAATCAGGAAGAAGAAGGAATCGCGCTTATTCGCCAGGGCCTGGAGTCGTCTCTGGCAATCGGAACCAGGCAGCAGCACGGCTACTTCCTTGCTCTGCTGGCTGAAGCTCTGAACCATGCCGGGCGGGTAGAACAAGGACTCGAGGCGCTCAGCGAAGCGATGAATGTGGCGACGCAAACCAATGAGCCATTCTACGAGGCCGAGTTGCACAGACTCAGAGGAGACGCGTTGGTGAAGGCGGGAGCCGCTTCGCCGTCGGAAGCCGAGTCGTGCTTTCACAGGGCCATCAAACTTGCGAGGCAACAGCAAGCGAAATCATTTGAGTTGCGCGCAGTAATGAGCCTTGCGCGCTTGTGGCGGCAGGAGGGCAGACGCGAAGACGGCCGAGCGATCCTCGCAGACATTTATGGCTGGTTCACGGAAGGCTTCGACACCGCTGATTTGAAAGATGCTCGATTTTTGCTCGATGAACTGAGCACGTGAAGCTATAGGACCTATTCGACCTATAGGACCTATTCGACCTATTAGACCTGGCTAGTGTCTGGTGTTCTCGGCCATTGAGTAGCTCTTGAGCAGATCAATCGCGCGGTCGGCTAGCTTGATCAGATGCGGGTGCGCGCGATTGCCATTGGTCAGGATCGCGAAGCCGAGCTTCCGATCACGATTGCCCAGCAGAAACGCCGTGTAGCCGGGAACACTGCCGCTGTGCGCGAAATAGTGGTCGCCATCACGCACCTGCACCCACCACGTTAACCCGAACCCGGCTGTCTCATTGCCCCACAGGCCTTCGATTGGTCCCTTGAATTGGTCGTATTGCCGCGTGAGCATTTGCTCAAAGGTCTGCTCGCGAATGAGCGGTTTGCCTTTGAAGACTCCGTCGTTCAAATTGGCGATCAACCAGTTGGCCTGGTTCAGCACCGTGCCGTAGACCAACCCCGCCGGCCAGACAGACGCCTTGAGCCGCACTGTTGGCACCTGGCCTCCGGTCTTTTCGTCCACAATGTAGGGTACGGACAACCGCTCATCCATATCCGGTCTTGGCTCAAACGCCGTGCTCGTCATCTCCAGCGGCATGAAGACGTGCTCCTGGATGTATTGCTTGTAAGGAACGCCCGAAAACTTCTGTACCAGATAACCGATCAACGTGTAAGCCATATTCGAGTAGACCACCGATGTCATCGGCGGCTTGGCGACCTTGAGCGATTTGCGGAGATACTCTTCGAGTGGGGGCGGCGATGTGTCGCCCCACACCGGAAACGGTCCGAAGTCGCCAGGCAAGCCCGAAGTATGAGTAAGCAAATGGCGGAAGGTGACCGGGTGTTGGGGATCTTCGTTCTGAATCTTGAAGTCAGTCAGGTAATCGTTGACGCGATCATCAAGTTTGAACTTGCCCTGTTCCATTTGCTGCAGTAAGGCGACGGTGGACATCGCCTTGAACGTCGACCCGATGAGGTAGACGGTGCTCGGCGTAGCGGGAGTGCGAGCCCATAGATTTGCGTAGCCATACGCACCAGTCCAAATCACTCGATCGCCGGCAATCAGCGCGATTGCAGCCGAAGGGATCTTTCCTTCGACTAATGTGCGCTGAATCTCAGGCTCGAGGTCGGCGATTACGCGATCGATGTTGACCGTTTGGGCGGTAGCTGTCCCGGAAGCTGTTAGGTTCATCGTCCGCCCAAAGACCGGGATGACGACGACGGCGATGAAGACAGCGATCAGGAACAATTCACGCCGCACGCCTCTTCGTTGATTGTGATGTCTGAGATTGTTCATCGTTGTTCCTCAGTTCGACAGAGTCGCCGCGCCGCCATCACGCGAGCCGAACGTCATCAGATCGCAGTGATTGCAAACCGTAGCGAGTCAGTGGTTGTAACGTTTCGCTAGCGATCAAATGCGCAAGAATCCGTGTGAATCCGTCAAATCCGGGGCATCCGTGGTCTATGAGTTCGCGCCGGATAGACCACGGATAACGCTGATTTGACGGATTTGCACGGATACTGCGTCCCGGTTTATCGATCAGAAGGAAACCGGATTACTTCGAGCTCGAGCGGCATCTCCATCTCGCGCTTCTCACTTGTGGAATTCGTCGATCCGGGCTTCCAACC
>DATLWF010000786.1:0-3539 GCA_035576605.1 Blastocatellia bacterium
ACAAATGGCGAAGTGTGGGCCAGCACTAACGAAGGCAAGAAGTGGGAATGCCTTGCCAGGAATCTGCCACATGTGTACGCGATCGAGGTAGCGGAGTATTCGAAGTGAAGGTCTACGTTCCATCGGCGCTGAGGTCATACACTGGACAGAAGGACGAAGTAGAGGCCGGCGGCTCGACGCTCCAGGAGTTGCTTCGCGAGTTGGATGGGCGCTATCCGGGATTTCGATTTCGCATCATCGACGAACAGGATTCCATTCGCCCGCACATAAAGATATTCATCAATCACGACCAGGCGCGAGAACTGTCCGCGGCTTTGCGACCTGAAGATGAGGTATCGATATTGTTGGCGTTGAGCGGTGGAACGTAGCATAGACTGGAGCGATGTCCGACAAACTGAAGTTTGTCGATGGCCGATCGCCGAATTAAAGACCGCGACAAACTGAAGTTTGTCGGACATTTTTCAGAGGAGAACAACTTGAAGAGTCACTTGCTGGCGATCTCATGCATTCTGCTGTTGTGTGCCGGAGTCTGGGCGCAGGATCACAACCCACAGATGTCGAAGCTCGCCTGGATAGCGGGCTGCTGGAAGGGTGGCGATAAGACGCAAAAAGAAGAACAATGGACAAAACTAGCGGGCCGAACCATGTTTGGCGTCGGCCGCACTATCAGAGACGGCAATACAACGACCTACGACTTTCTCCAGATCCGCGAGAAGGGCCCTGAAGTCCTGTACATCGCTCTGCCGGATGGAGGAGGGCCCGTGACCTTCAAGCTGGAAAAACTCACCGACAGCGAGGCGATGTTCGAAAACGACGAGCACGAATTTCCAAAGCGGATCCGTTATCAAAAACAGATCGACGGCTCGCTCCTGGTCGCGGTCGAGGGCGAAGATCACGATAGGCAGAAGCGAGTTGAGTTCCCAATGAAACGCGTCAGGTGTGATTGAGCATGGCCCGCACCAGCACCATCGTCACTGTCGGCAAACGCAAGATCGAGCTCTCAAACCTCAAGAAGGTTCTGTTTCCCTCCGACGAAATAGTCAAAGCAGAGCTGATCGAGTACTACCTCAAGATCGCGCCGACCATCCTTCGTTACATCAAAGGTCGCCCGCTCACACTCGTGCGCTGGCCCGACGGCGTCGACCACCAGACCTTCTTTCAAAAAAATCGCCCCGAGTGGGCGCCGCAGTGGCTTGAACACGTGGAACTCGGCAACAAGGACGACAAGGTCGACTACGTGATTGCGACCGAAGAAGCGTCGCTTGTGTGGCTGGCGAATCTCGCGTGCATCGAGCTCCATCAGATGCACTGCCGCTCGCCGCACTTCGACAAGCCCGACTACATCGTGTGGGACCTCGACCCGCCTGAGAAGTATCCGTTCACTCAAATCGTCGAGCTTGCCTTTGAGCTGCGTGAGTTCGTCGAGAAGTTCGGCTATCACACTTTCGTCAAAACAACCGGCGGCAAAGGCGTACACATCGTCGCGCCCATCGAGCCCAAGTGGCCGTTCGACATCGCGAAAGAAGCCGCGATGTTGATCGCCAAGGCGTTTATCGAAAAGCACAGTTCCACCACGACGCTTCACATCAAGAAAGAACTTCGAAAAGGAAAGGTGTTGATCGACATCTACCGAAACAGCACCTATCAGACTATCGTTTCGCCCTACAGCGTTCGCGGCCGCGGGAATGCGCCGGTGTCGATGCCGCTCACCTGGGAAAGGCTTGAGCCGGTGGAAGACCCGGCGGAGTTCAACCTGCGAAACGCTGCGGATCTTTTGCTCGAGGAAGGCGATCCGTGGGAAACGATCGGCTCGTACGCGGTGAAGCTTCATACGCAGCAGCCGAAAGTGAATAAGCCATCGGCGAAGTCGAGTCCTGCGAAGAACAATGACGCGCTTTCGGACTATGCGCGCAAGCGAGCTTTCGATAAGACCCCGGAACCCGGACCGGAAGTGTTTGCCGGCGAAAACAATGCATTTGTCGTTCATCGTCACCACGCGACCCGGCTTCACTACGATGTCCGGCTCGAACGCGACGGAACGTTGAAGTGCTGGGCCGTTCCGAAAGGGCTGCCGCCGCGCCCGGGCATCAAGCGCATGGCTGTGCAGACCGAAGACCATCCGGTGAAGTATCTCGACTTCGAAGGCACGATTCCCAAGGGCGAATACGGCGGCGGCGATATGTGGATCTTCGCCCGAGGCAGATACGAGATCACCAAGGAGAAGAAAGACGGTTTCTACTTTCGGCTTCAAAGTCGCGAATGGAACGATGAGTATCGGATGATCCACACCAAGGGCAAGGACTGGCTCTGCCAGCGCCTTGTCCCGCCGCAGATCGACTGGCTGCGAGATCCCATCGAGCCGATGCTGGCGCAGAGCCGCGACAAGCCGTTCGACTCGCCCGACTATCTCTACGAAGTGAAGTGGGACGGCATCCGCGCGATGGTCTCACTCGATGAAGGCAACATCACGATTCGCAGCCGCGCCCAACGGGACATAACCAACCTGTTTCCCGAGCTGTTGATTCCCGATCAGGCATTTCGAGCAGCGTGCGGATTGTTCGACGTCGAAATCGTCTGCTTGAACGCGCAGGGCCAGCCGGTCTTCGAAGACGTGCTGCACCGGTTGCAGCATCGAAACGAAGCGTCGGTCGCTCGCGCTCGCGCAAGTCATCCGGCAGTGTGTTACGTATTCGATTGCTTGTATGTCGACGGCCGGCCGATCGTCAACGAATCATTAGCTCGCCGCCGCGCGTGGATGGTGGATTCCATCAAGGTCCCCAACCCTGCTTACCGGCCCAGCGAAACGATTGATGACGGGCCGGGCTTGTACAAAGCGGCAGCGGCGCACGGGCTCGAAGGGATTATGGCGAAGGAGCGCAACAGCATTTACATGCCCGGCAAGCGCACCTCGCACTGGTTCAAGATAAAAACTCGCAACACTATCGACTGCGTGATCATCGGCTACACGAAAGGCAAAGGCGAACGTGAAGCGACGTTTGGCGCTTTGCAGTTGGGGCTCTATCGCGGCAAGCAGTTGGTGTACGTGGGCAAGGTGGGGACAGGTTTTAACGAGCGCGCCGCGAAAACGATTCTTGCCGAGCTTCAAAAAGCAAAACGGGGCGAGCGGCTAATCAAAGAGAAGCCCATTGACGATGCGGTGACCGTGTGGCTCGAGCCTCAACTTGTATGTGAGGTTCAATATGCTTCAAGGGTAAGCACGGGCAACTTGCGCGAGCCTGTGTTCGTGAGATTGCGCCCGGATAAGGTACCGGACGATTGCACAGAGGGATCGTAGAGTTGATGTAACGCTTTTCGCCCGCGCCCACTTCATCGCCGTCTTTGCCGACTTAGCGTATAATGCTGCTCGGGAGGGACGAAGAAATGCAGGACGCTGAGGAGCTCTACTCCAAGACGGTCTCCAAGCTTTCGCCTAACGAGCGTCTTCGGCTTGCGTCGTTAATCCTGGATGGGCTGGCTGAGGAGACGGAGCAAGCTGGCCGGTCAGTCCTTGATCTGCTGGACGCGTTGCCGGCGGGTGG
>DATLWF010000787.1:0-5943 GCA_035576605.1 Blastocatellia bacterium
TTGGAGAATCCACCGCTACGGGGAGCACGGGAATCCGGCCCTCATCCTCGAGCTCGCGTAGATAGTAAACAAGCAACTGCGTCCGTCCGACGGCGAACGCCGGGATGATGATCTTTCCGCCGCGCTCGGCGGTCGCGTTTATTATTTCGGCCAGTCGGTCCTTTGGACTTGTGTGATCGTGGAGCCTGTTGCCATACGTCGACTCGACCAGCAGGTAGTCGGCTTCATTCTCAGACGCAGGATCGTTCAAGATCGGCTCGCCGTAGCGCCCGATATCTCCCGAAAAAACTATTTTGATCGGTGCGCGGTCCGGCTCGGTCAACTGGACTTCGATGAAGCTGGACCCGAGTATGTGGCCGGCGGGGATGAACCGCGCGCTGATGAATTTGTTCAACCTTACGTTCTCATCGTATGAAACCCTCTGGATGAGCTTGAGCGCTGCGGTTGCGTCCTGCTCGGTGTAAAGAGGAAGCGCGGGATGGTGCTTAGCGAAGCCTTTGCGATTTGCGTATTCGGCATCTTCTTCCTGAAGCCTTCCCGAGTCGGGCAACAATATCTTCAGCAGATCGGCCGTTGCCGTGGTTGCATAAATCCGGCCGATGAATCCATCGCGAACAAACCGGGGCAGATAGCCTGTGTGGTCGATGTGAGCGTGAGTCAGCAGCACCCACGTTATTGATGCGGGATTCACGGGCAAGCTCTCCCAGTTGCGCAACCTCAGCTCTTTGAGTCCCTGAAAGAGACCGCAGTCAATCATCGCCCGGCTGCCGTGGAAGTCGATCACGCACTTCGAACCCGTGACGGTCTCGGTCGCGCCGAGAAATTGAAGAGTAGCCATAGATGCGTTCACACTAACAAATGACATGAGCCCGGGCAAGCAGGG
The DNA here is from genome assembly GCA_035576605.1 of Blastocatellia bacterium. Taxonomy (GTDB): domain Bacteria; phylum Acidobacteriota; class Blastocatellia; order UBA7656; family UBA7656; genus Onstottus_A. The sequence goes on from DATLWF010000787.1 coordinate 884, forward strand.
GCCTGTTCGACGCTGGCTCCGCGAAAAAATTTCTTGACTTGGGCAATATTCATAGTATGCTTAACACTGTTAAGTGAGAGGACATTGTTAAACCGCGCGATAGGTCACATGGGATCGAAACAGAGAAGAGAGCGTGAGAAAGAAGCACTGCGACAGGACATCCTGGACGCCGCGCGCGAGCTATTTGTTGAAGAAGGATACGATAACGTCTCGATGAGGCGCGTCGCCGAAAAGATCGAATACTCGCCAACGACTATCTATCTCTATTTTGAAGACAAGGCATCGTTGCTTTACGCCATCTGCGAAGAAACCTTCGCCGGGTTGACTAAGCGCATGGAGGCAATTTCCAGGGATGGTGATGATCCAATTGAGGTTTTGCGTAGAGGGTGCCGAGCTTACGTAGACTTTGGTCTGAAGTACCCGAATCACTACAAACTGACGTTTATAAACCACCCTCAGCATCCTCGCGACGAAAAGCGTCATCTTCGAGAAGAGTCGATGGGGATGAAGGCTTACGGAAACCTGCGATCGGGCGTCGAAGCCTGCATCAAGGCAAAGAAGTTCCGTGAAACGAATGTCGAAGCCGTGACTCAGATGATGTGGGCCGGCGGGCACGGAATTACTTCGCTGTTGATCTCGATGCCAGACTTTCCGTGGGTCAAGAAAACCGATCTAATTGACCTGATGATTGATACTTTGATCGCCGGGCTGCGGGCCTGAAATTTTTTTGGAACTTCGCTTAACGCTGTTAACGTACTAAGAGTCGTTAATGAAGCTAAAGGCGTAAACCAGGAATGGCGATGGCATCGACGAAATTTGTTTTACGACAAGGTGAGGTCGTCGAGGAATGCGGCCGAATCGCGTTTGCGATTCAACTCTCAGCCGGCGACGGTGGTCCAGGCACAGACGGAGTGAAATCTTGACAGAAGCGCCAAAGCGGCAAGCCTCTCGGCTTGATGCATGGCAAGGCAATCGTTTGATATGTGATGCCGAGTGAAAGGAGTCAGATCATGAGGAAGTTTATGAATGCAAGTGTGTTGGGGTTGGCAATTGTTGTCGGACTGGCCACGGTTCCGGCTTTCGCCCAGGAGGTGAGCCGATCAATTGTGCTCCGTCGCGACGCCAAAGTTGGCGGACAGGTCTTACCCAAGGGTGAGTATGATGTGAAGTACGTCGAAGGGAAGGACGAGCTCGTGATTACGCATGGCAAGAAAGAAGTCCTGACGGCGACCTATAAAGTCGCCAAGCTGGACAAGGCAGCAGGAGTGACGGCGGTGACCTATTCTCAGGAAGCCGACGGCTCGTTCCTGCTCAAGCGCATCGAGTTTAAGGGCCAGGACTCCGCACTCACCTTCGAGGGCACCGTCGCAAAGGCGATCAGCCGGTAACTGCTGGGGAGATCCGCGGTTTCCTCTTCGGTTCTGGGAAAGGGCGGTCCCGCAGATGGACATCAATGTCCACTGTTGGATCGCCTTCCTTTTTCCAAGCTGAACCATTCATCCACTTAAGGCATCGAGGGCAGCGTGGCACGCATTTGGCTCTCAAGAATGCCGGTGTTCGGAATACAATGCGTCTGTTAACGATAAAGCTGCAGGCGGCGTTTGTAATTCTGGGCGCGGAGTGTACACTTTAGGTTCGTGTTTTGGCCGACGCTGGATTTTGAAGGAAGGTTGCCGCTTTCCGCCCGAGGAGTTTATTGAAACGGCGGCCTACGAAATGTCGTACCAAGCAGTTGACTAAATCAGACTACGGCATCTTTCTTCAAATGCGCTAAGCCCGGCGATTTGAGTTTCGGGAACAGGTGTCTGGACTTTGCTTTGAGAGGATGGTTTATGAGTTCACTAATACAAAAGCTTCAACAATCGAGCCGCACAGTAGCAGCGGCGGCGTTAACTGCTTTGCTCGCGGCGTGGTCGCCGGTTGCTGCGTTCGCACAGAACGGAGTTGTCGCGGGCCAGCAGCAGCAGACCGGTCAGGTGACGGGTCAGCAACAGAATCCGCCCGCACAGAATTCGATCACTCAGGCGATTCCGGGTTCTCCAGAGGTACCCAAGGATCGAGTCGGTATCAGACCGGGCGAGGTGCAATTGCTGGCGCTTCAAGAGGCCATCGCGCAGGGCCTGCAGAACAATCTCGACATCGAGCAATTCCGTCAGGGTGTGCGGATATCGGAGTTTAGCCTGTTCTCTCTGCGAGGTTTTTACGACTATACCTCGGGGGCCGGTATTGGCTTTCGAAGCTCAATCAATCCCACATCTTCGTCTTTAAGCGGCGGCAATAGCGGGACGCTCAGCAGCAAGTCGCTATACTACAACTTCACTACTAGCAAGCAGTTTGAGGCGACCGGCGGCAACCTGTTTGCTGAGTTTGACAATAGCCGAAACCTAAGCAGCAACATCTTCGCCTCGTTGAATCCGCAGTACAACACAACGCTTACTTTTACATTTACACAACCGTTGCTGCGAAACTTCTCACTCGACGCGCAGCGTCGGAGCATTAAACTGGCGCAGAAGTCGCTCGATCTTTCGGACAGCCAGTTCCGCCAGCGTGTCATTGAGATTATCAACCAGGTGCAGCGAGCGTATTGGGACCTGGTGTTTGCGATTCAAAACGAAAAGATCGCTCGAGATTCTGTCGATCTGGCAAAAACCCAGCTCGATAATAATCGGAAGATGGTGGAGGCGGGGACCCTGGCCCCGATCGAGCTACGCTCAACGGAGGCTCAGCTCGAAACCGCGAAAGGCAATGTGATCGTCGCCCTGCAAGGCATTACTACTGCAGAGAATGCGCTGAAGATTTTGCTCTTGAAGGATCCGAATGACAAGATTTGGTACTCGGAAATAAGCCCCACCGATCAACCGGACAAAGCGTATGTGGCGTTCAGTCTCGAGGAATCGACGCGATTGGCGCTCAAGAATCGGCCCGAGCTCGAGCAGATGAGACTGCAGACGGAACAGAAGGAGATCGACATTAAGTACTACACCAACCAGCTTAAGCCTCAGCTGGACCTCATCGGAACCTACGCCAACACCGGACTCGCGGGGGCGGCACAGAATGCGGTCGTCGTGGGCGGCGGCGGCGGCTCCACCGTTCTTCCGAGGTTTCAAGGAGGCTACTTCCAGTCGCTGAAGAACCTCTTCGGTCAGGATTTTCGCACCTATCAGGTTGGCGTTCAGCTCAGCTTCCCGTGGCGCAACCGCACTGCAAAAGCAAACCTTGGGCGCACGCTTGCGGAGCAGAGACAGCTTGACGCGCGGCAGCGTCAGCTGGTCGAAACCGTCCAGGTCGACGTTCGCAACGCGTTACAAGCAGTGGTTGCGTCGAAACAACGTTTCGAGGCAGCACAAGCCGGTGAACTGGCGGCGATGGCCCAGTACAGCGGCGAGCAGGAGAGGTATCGAGCCGGGCTGTCCACCAATTTCGTCGTGCTGCAGAGGCTGACTGACTTGTCAGTAGCGCGCGGAACGACAGTGCGCGCCCTGACGGACTACAACAAGGCGCTGGCGGATCTACAAAGGGTCACGGGGATGACGCTCGTGAGCAACAACGTTGAGATCTCGTCGAAGCCTACAGACGCCAAGAAGTAAGCAACCATCCAGACAGGGTAAATGTTAAGGGGTGGCATCAGTGCCACCCCTTCTCATTTCAGATGCAATCGATTCGGAGTACCAGGACTCGAAACTGGGACGTTTGATCATCAAGCCACGATGCCGATGATCTGGTCGCGGTCGTGAGGAGAAAGGTCGACGAACTCGACGCTGAAGCCGACCTGAAACCTGTGGTCGCTCACCACGCCAGGCGTACAGACCTGGTGGCCGTTGGGGAGACGAAAACGAAGCGTTATCCTTGATCCCGTGACGGCCGGGACGTAGCTCTCGACAAAGACGCCCTCGGTGGTCAGATTAATTATCCGGCAGTCACGACCATTTCCATTCATCTCGCAGCGGGCACGTAAGAAGTTTCGAAGTTCGGTCCGGTCACCCGCTGGGGCACAAGCACTCATAGTCCAATTCTCCTTTCGGGATGCTCAATGCTGCCGCATCACCTAAGCCGTAGCCCGAAAGAATACACCACTCACCCATTTCAATTCAACAGAAACCGGGAAGTTGTTCAATCTGGGTTCATAACAGAAGGACGAGGAAGCAACCGGCCGGTCCCGTCGAATCCCTGGCTGCCAGTCTCACTCAGATTTGTGTTGATGTAAATTGTGGCTGCGGTACAATCTGAGCCCGCAGCCGCCGGCAACCACGCTTCACATTGTCGGGTGCGATGTCATATGCCCTGACTCCTCGTGCGACTAATGAATGTCGCAAGCAACTCAGAAGCACAGCTGTGGCTGACCCTCACGCAGATTCGCTAGGAGTCCAGACCGATGGCGAGTATCACATACGATGAAGCCGCTCACCTTCTAAGACGGATGGGCTTTGGCGGGAGCCCTGACGAAATCGACAACATTGCTTCCCGCGGGCGGGAGGGCGCGGTCGACTTTCTGATCAACTATGACCAGGTCGACAATCGCGCGATGGACGACTTGCTGCGGAGCAGTTTTGATTTTTCGAACCCTTTCGACTTTACCAGGTTCAATCGAGGCGAGCTTCAGCGATGGTGGTTCACCAGAATGACTTATACCCGGCGCCCGTTCGAAGAGAAAATGGCCCTGTTCTGGCATAACCACTTCGCGACCTCAGCGTCAAAGACCGGCGACCTTTTTATCTACAATCAAAACCTCACCCTACGCAGTTACGCGCTGGACCAGTTCGACAACCTGCTCTTAAGAGTCGCTCAGGATCCAGCGATGCTTCTCTGGCTCGACGGCGTCACTAACGTGAGAGGCAACCCCAACGAGAATTTTGCGCGTGAGCTTCAAGAGCTTTTCACCATGGGCATCACCGACGTCGTGACCGGCGAAGCAAACTACAATGAGCAAGACGTGAAAGAGATTGCGCGAGCTTTCACCGGCTGGAAGTTCTTTCACCCGCGAAATGATCCCAACCCATTCAGCTACCAGTTTGTCGTGAATGACCCAGAGCATGACAACACCACCAAGACCATCTACAGCG
>DATLWF010000788.1:0-5635 GCA_035576605.1 Blastocatellia bacterium
AGAGCGTCAGCGTGTTCTTAGTGATCGGCGACCAGTCGGTCACTTCGTGCGCAATCTTGTGTTTGTGAACCATCGCTTCGATCACTGCCAGGCGATCTTCTTCCGAGTCAGGATAGAACAACGATATGTGTTCTTCAGCGCGGCCCTGACGCTTCAAGTCGATTGGCAAAAGGTCCGGGCGGCTGGTCATCAGTATCCACAATATGCGCCCGCGATTTCGCGTGTCGCCCATCGCTGCGGCGAGCTTCGAAAAGATTCGCGCGTCAACACCCGAATCTCCTCCACTCTCGCGCGAGCCGAGGGTCGCATCGGCTTCATCCACCAGCACCACTATCGGCGCCAGCGTCTGAAGCAGGTTAAGAATCTTTTCGAGATTCGCTTCGCTCGACCCGACCCAGCGCTCACGAAAGTTCTTGAACGCAACGACGTTCAAGCCGCAATCGTGCGCGAAGCATTCGGCCAGAAACGTCTTGCCGGTTCCTATCGGGCCGGAGATAAGAATGCCCATCGGCGCTTCTTCGGTGTTGCCTGCGCGAATCGTGTCCGCGATCGAGCGCATAAAGGCTTTCGCTTTGGCCATCCCGCCAACTGAGTCCAGCCCGAATCGCGGGTGAACGAATTCCACCAGACCGACGCATTCGGCTTCGATCAGCTCTTTCTTCTTTTGCCGAATGCTATCGAGCGTGAGCGAGTTGTTCTCACTCGCCGCGCTTCGCATCAACGAATTCAGGTGCACTCGATTGAGCCCGGATGTGGTCAGCGACAGCTGCTCATCGGTTACCTCGCTCGAGAGGTGTGGCAACTGAACGCGCAGATGACCGATGAACTCGAGCCGCTCCGCTTCGTCTGGGTAGGCAATGTCAATCGCCGCAAGCCGCGAGTTCTGCCGGATACGCGGATGAATCTCGGCCACGCTTTCTGCGACGAGGATTACGATGTTGTCTTTCTTCAACAGGCGCGAGCTTGTGATCCACCGCTGAAAGGCTACGAGGTTGGTGCGATCGTCGCCCGACATATAGCTTACGTCGCCCGCGGGAATGATCGTGTCCAGGAAATTGATGATGACGGCAACCTGATCCCCGTAGAGCAGGAAGTGCTCGATCAGAGGCAGCGCGCGCCCGGGCTCTTTTGGAAGCTGTCGAAGCGCGTCGCGATTCATCAGCGGATCCGACACGCGAAGCAAGGCCGCGAACTGACGCTCGGCTTCAGGCGATCCGAACTTGATCCCTTCGCTGCGATTGTAAGTCAGGAGATGCTTAGTCCCGACCAGCTCCCGCTGAAGGTAGTTGAGCAGGCTGATGTACTCCGACCCGGAACGCACAAGGTCATAGATGTTGTTGTAGAGAAGGAAGTGACTGGCCTCACCCGCGTAGTACTTGCGCGCCATGCGCGCTGCCCACGAGGGGAGCTGATCGATCTCGTCTATTAATAGTCTTGTTCGTGCTGATGACATAGCGGTTTAGCGTTCGCGGTTCCGGATTCCGTGTTCAGGGTTCGGCGTTACTAGTCTTGGGTTGATCTTTACTGAACATAACACCGCATTCGGAATTCTGAGCGCTGAACCGGGAACTCTGAACCGGGAACTACTGCCGTTGCGCAACCGGGGGGCGTCCGTGTTGCGACGACGAGCGGTCGCTGAGATCCAAACTGTTCATGATCGGGGCCGTCTCGTCGAGTATTTCCTTGGTCAACTCGATCGACGACAACAGGGACTCAAAATCGAGCGACGAGATGTGTTCAGGAGTCGGCATGGTTATCACCTGATCGTTCACCAAACCGAAGAAGCTCTCGATCGATTGAAGCTGCGCTTCCACACGTTTCATCGAGCGCTCCATGTCGTCATAGGTTTTCATCCTCTTTTGAAGGAATTCGAGATTGGTTTGATAAAGACGCCGTGTATCATCGTCGGGTGCGGAAGCAATGGCGCGCTCGGCCTGCTGAATCTGATTCTGTATCGTCTGGCGATTGATCGACCGCATATGATTCTTACGCCGCCGGTATGTGTCGAGTAAATCGACGTACGACTCCCAGTAGACGTCGAGCGTCTCGATCCTCTCAGGTACTTCTACAACACCGGTGAATTTTTTGTAGTTCTGATAGATCTGGTTTTTCATCCAGCGAAGGTACTCGACAGCTTCGCGCTCGCGCGGGTCGAACGTCTTGACCAGGTCTTCACGTCTGCGATTTCGCTCTGCGAGCGAGCGCCGCCTCGTTCTCTGATCCACCAGTCTGCGATATCCCGGCGTGTTCGGCATGGTCGAAAGGTACAGCGCTTCGGCGACGCCGCCGGCCACCAGCGGCCCCCACCAGGCGAGCCAGTGCAAGATCGCAATATCCGGAGCGGCGGTAACGGCGAAGACCGCAAGGGCGACGAATATCACCATCGCCCAGATGTTGAGGGGTTCCTTTATTGCTTCTTTGACGTAGCTGACCTGTTCAGGCATATGGGTTATTCTGATGAGTGATTCGTGATACCCTGGGAGCGCAGGCATCCTTGCCTGCTTCTTCTCACGCAACGCCTAGCAGGCAAGGATGCCTGCGCTCCCAGGGCGTCACTCATCACGTTTCACTCATCACGTTTCACTCTGCTATTCCAGCGCTTTCGCTCGGTCCGAAGGTCCAAGCGTTTTCTCCGCGGACGAATCGCTGTGAATCGAAGGCGGCGCTGGGGTTGACGCGGGCGCCTCAGGCGCCAGCCCCATTTGCCGCTTGTAAGCGGTCAACGTGTCTTCCACCTGAATGTTCAGCGATTCGCGCTCGATGTCCTGAATCTGCGATTCGACACCTCCGGTTGCCAGGTCCATCCGGGCTTCGGCAGCGGCTGACCGCCGTTGAATTCGCTCCCGCATCTCCTGGAAGGTGCCCGCGTCATCGCCAATCTGGAACGAAGCCATCGCCTGCGAGAGCTGCTCCTGCATCTTGGCGCCGCGCGCCTCATTGACCAGTTGTTGAGCCTCGGCGGTCCGCTTCTTGACTTGAAGGATGTAGTTGTCCAGAAACTTCTTCGCTTGCTCGGACGCCGCGTGAGAGGTCTCAAGCTGCTGGCGCGCGCGCTCCAGCGCGGTCTGCTTCTCCTGCAGAGCGGTGATGTAAGTCCGCGCTATATCGTCTCGGTTGGTAGTGATGGCTGCCTTCACCTTGGCGTCGTAGTCTTTGATCTCGCGCTCCAGTATGACGACTTCCTTCTGCAGAAGCTTTTCAGTAGCCATCACCTGAACGACGTTGTTCTGCATCTGAGGGACCTTCTCGCGCATGTCGCGGATGGTCTGTTGCAGGATCAACTCGGGGTCTTCGGCGCTTTCTATGAGTCCCCCGAAAATGGAACGGAACAGCCTCTTGAGTCTAGCCCACATTTCCCCTCCTAAACCGACGGCCTCGGTTCCACGCTTGCGGCCCACTTGACGGCTTTGCGGGCATTCGACTTCGCTAAGACAGGCGCGCGGGGCGAGGCATATTGAAATTCGTCATTAGTCTACCATAAACAAAACACGGGCGAAAAATTTAAACTGGCTCCAATTTTGTAGTTCGGCCTTTAGGCGGAAGTTCGGCGGACTGGAGGGACCGAAGGGACCGAAGCGACAAATAAGTAGTTCGGTGTCCTTTCTGTCCGTACGGTCCCTTCTGTCCTTTCTGTCTCTTTTGGTCTGACAATAGCCGGTTGCACGGGCGTTTGCGGGTCGCTATAACCAGAGAGGAAGGAGCAGACTCGAATCTATTCTACTTTTGCCTCGCACCGATTGGTTTGTTATGATTGCCGTCGCGTTGAGCCATGTTGAAGCAAAACGACGCGCTGCTTAATGGGAGATGGAGCTCCAGACCCTATGCAGAGCCGCTTGCAAGTACCCGAAACAGAAGACTCGCTTATGACGCCGGAAGAGATCTTTTCTCTGGTGCACCACGACCTTGCATTAGTTGAAGAGGAATTCGACCGTAACGTCTCCGACGTTTCCACATTGGTGTCTTCGATCGCTCGATACCTCCACGAAGGCGGCGGCAAGCGTGTTCGTCCCGCGCTGGTGCTGCTGGCTTCCAGGCTTGTCAGCGGCGAAGCTTCCCCGTCGGCTGTTCGCATGGCTGCGGTTATGGAGATGCTCCACACCGCCACGCTGGTTCACGACGACATAATAGATGAAGCGCGCGTACGCCGAGGCCGAGCATCGGCCAACGTTCAATGGGGGAACGATCGCACGGTGCTGATCGGCGACTGGCTCTACATGACGGCGTTTGACATGAGCCTGCGCGAACGCAGCTTCGATATCCTTGACGCGTTGACCACGATGACGCGATTGATGGTTGAAGGCGAGATCATTCAACTCTCGCTGGTTGGAAACAGCCGCATCACTGAAGACGAGCACCTCGAGATAGTCCGACGCAAGACGGCTTACATGTTCAGCGTCTGCGCGGAGGCCGGCGGAATCGTAGCAGGCGCAACACGCGAAGAGCGGAGGGCCCTTTCCCGCTACGGACTCTCGGTCGGCGTTGCTTTTCAGTTGATCGACGATGTACTGGATTTCGTATCCACCGAGGCGAAGCTTGGGAAGCCCGTCGCCAATGACATTCGAGAGGGGAAGCTGACCCTTCCGCTGATCTACTTGATGGAAGAGGGTAACGATGAGCATCGGCGGCTTATCGAAACGGTAATGCAAGAACGCGGGTTCGAATCGGTGCGGCGAGAAGAAGTTCTTCGGTTGATCCACGAGAAAGGAACGCTCGAGCGCGCGAGGGCGGAAGCCGAGCGTTATGCCGCCGAAGCGATCGAATCCTTGAGCATCTTTCCGCCATCCCTGTATCGCCAGGCCCTGCTAAGCGTACCCCGCTTCATCGTCGAGCGCGAGATGTGATATAACTCGGCTTAGGCCGAACGCGCCGAGCCGGGGAGCGAAGGCGCAGAGGAGCGGAGGAGAAAAGGGTTTCTCCTCCGCTCGTTCTGCGCCTCTGCTCCTCTGCTCACACGTCACGGCCCCGGTTCACCATGCACTGTGATAGATGCAACGTAGACTTTCCTGATGGGCTGCGCTACTGCAAGTGGTGCGGAGAGTCGCTGGTCGATCGCCCGCGCATCACCAGCGAGCTACACTCTTGCCCAAGTTGCTCGGCTGCAATTCAACCGGGCTGGACATTCTGCAAGCTATGCGGAGAGCGCCTTCACACAGCCGCTCGCGAGGCAGGCGCATGTCCGGCGTGCGGTGCGCAGACCGAAGCGGGCGCGCCGACGTGCCTGCGGTGCGGTGAAGACCTCACCCGAGAACGTGCTGGTAAGGGCGATTCGGACTCAGCCGAAACATCGGTCTTCGCGGGGTGCTCGTCTTGTGGAGAGCGGTTGGATACGGGCTCGCTGTATTGCAAAGCCTGCGGCTCAGCGGTTTACACCGAAAAGACGCCGTTTGGGGGATCTGCGCTGCTGTGCGGGGCCTGTAACAGCTATAGTCCGCTTGGCTCGCGTACATGCCGGGTGTGCGGAGCTCCCTTAGTTCATGGTTTACGGACTGTCGTAGACTTTCCGGCGGGTGCAACAACAACGGTCCAGCACAGAGCGCCGACGTTACCCGATCTCGACCAGCGCATTACGGAGGGGGCGCCGCTTGCCGACACCGAGCAGGAACCGACTCTCGAATCGGGCGCGAACACCGTGACC
>DATLWF010000789.1:0-2741 GCA_035576605.1 Blastocatellia bacterium
AGAGGTGCTTCTTCGCGTCGGCGTACGCTCAGAAAACAAAGTGACACTCGAACGTTTCGTTAAGGAGCTGGCGCCGCTTGGGTTGAACGGCCCGCCGACTGTATGCGGCTTGGGAAGCGGGCGGCCGAAGGTCGAAGAGATCGTAGCTTATTGGCCCGCGTTGATGCCCAAGTCAGCGGCAACTCCGTTGGTTGAAGTCTTCACCGCTTAATGCCTGGGCTGCCGCCAAAAATGTCCGACAAACTTCAGCTTGACGCCGGCGTGCGGGTTGAGCCGATAGGCCGGTTCGGCGACAAACCGAAGTTTGTCGGACCTGAAGTTTGTCGGACACCACCTCAGAACAACCTGGTCGGCTCGCTGGGATTCGGTTCGCGAATCGGCGGCGGATCCGGTTGGTCTTCTGGCTTGCGGGGCTGATCGGGTGGCTCGTCAACTGGCGGGCCGTGTTCCTCGTCTGGCAGAAGTGGGATCGATCCAGAGTCCGGAGGCATTTCGATGTTGGGATTCTCCCGCAGTCTCGCGCTGACGTACGAACTGAACGCCTCGCCAAAGAAATAAGGTCTTCTCATCGTGTCTTCATCACGAGCACCGTGATGCTCCAAGCAAATGAAAAAGCTGGTTCCGAGGAAAACCATCGCGCCGCCAATGTTTCCAGACGGTCTGCCAACGCGGCAGTCTCGCTCGAGTCATTTCCGAATCGCGTCGCCGACATCCTTGATTGCGTCGCCTACCTTGCGGCGGGCTTTCCCGAAAGTCTTTTGAGTACGCCCGGCAGCCTTGTCGTCCTTTGACTCTTGAACCATATTCGGATCGTTGGTAGCACGTCCTACTTTCTCCTTGACCGTGCCCTTCGCTTCCCTGAATTTACCTTTTACCTCATCTTTGTTCGGTATGCTCATCGCGTTCCTCCTGTTTCGATCATTCGGCCTTGCACACGTGTTAGAACAACTCGTGTGCCGCGGTCTCCGCCCTCATTAGCGGACAGCTTCCCGGTTATCCACATTTTTTTTCGCATCTGTTTCGTGGGCTTCCCTTGGGTTGACACACTACCGAACGGCCTGGTCGAACAATTCCGCATTGAATCGAGTCAGTCGAGTGTATGAGGTCGCCCGCCAAAGGCAGCAGCAAGCTTGAGCATCCAGGCTTTACCCTGCGCTTCAGGATCGCGCTCGAAGTAAGGTTCGCGCGACACTTGCTTTTCCTCGTGAAGTCATGGGCCCGTGACCGAATACCGGAGAGTGTTGGCGCGGCACACTCGTTGCTATCCGTCATATCCGAGTAACCCTTGTACGGGCTCGTCCGGCGGGCCGAATAAGCGGCGCACAAGGCGTGAGTAATACACAACAGTGGTTTGATGGAAAATCTACATCTGGTTGAGCGTACGTATCCGTGTTCGCAAGCTTCACGCGCCGTTCGAGAGGAGAATACTAATGCTTTGGGCTTTCTTCGGTACTATTGCGCTTCTATGGTTTCTGGCCTTAGTCGTTTTCGGTTTCGGGACTGTGATTCATGCAATGATGGGGGTTTGGCGCGCCGCGGAATCCTCTGCTGCCGCTGTGCCTGCGGATCAATGCGTTATTGAAACACAAACCATCTACCCTGCCGTCAGGTTATAAGCGTTCCACTTGTCGATTGTTGACTAGTCTTATTGCGCCTCTCGCCCGTAATGCGACATATCCACCACAGGTCTGCTGCGTAAGTCTATCGCCAATCAAGATAAGAGAGAACGTTTGTGATTTTCCACAGTAGACCCGGGTTAGCGGTGTTGAAGATAAACTCGGGGATTAAGATTGGAATTCAGGCACTCTCCTTGACCTGTCGGGGCGCAGCTGTCGGGCGCGCTCCTTGACCTGCGAAATTCGCGCAACTAAGATTCAGAATTGCCATCGCGTACTCGTCGGCGTCATTGCAGAGCCAGAGCGGATCGCAAGGCAAGAAGTAGAAATCAGACGGCCCCTTAGCTCAACGGCAGAGCAGAGGACTCATAATCCTTTGGTTGGAGGTTCGAATCCTCCAGGGGCCACCAAAGAATCAAGAAGTTACGGTTTCACTCAACGGTTTGCTGCCTTGAGTTGTGACAATCTTTTTCGATTGCTTGTGAATTGCCTCAACTGCGCGACGCTTTCCTTCATCAGTCGCGTGAGCATAAGGCTCGGTCGTCTGAATTGATCTGTGACCCATCACATCCCTGATCGCCGGCAGCGGCACCCCGGCATCTGCCGCCCTGGTTCCAAAAGTGTGACGTAGATCATGAAAGCGAAGGTTGGAGAGCCCGGCGTTTCGGCAAGCAGTGAGCCAGGCTGTCTTGATTGTTGTGTACCTCGTGCCGGTCTTTGGATTGGTGAAAAGAAACTCGCCGCCCACTCGATCGGCTTGCATCAACTCGCGTAAGAGTTCGCGAGCAGTATCGTTCAAAGGCACTTCCCTATCTTCATCGGACTTCGTGTGTTTGATGTAGAGCACATCCCGATGAAAGTCGACATCTTCACGCACGGTCTTTTTGTGGATTGAACTGCCCTGGAACTCGTCGCGCTACTGGGCAATCTTGAGCAAAACGGGGGCCATATGAATGCGGGCTTGACGATATGTGTACGACCCAGAAATGAACTAGGCTGCGATGAACTGGTGCGAATGGTCGGGTCAACGAAGAATCGCGCTTGCTTTCGGAGTTGACTGGCGGCGCGCGCCGATGCGCTGCGGCAGCCATGAAGCATTACGAGAAGCCCTCTCAGTTATCGCCG
>DATLWF010000790.1:0-4573 GCA_035576605.1 Blastocatellia bacterium
GGAAAGCCGTTCGAGTTGGATTGAGGCCTATGTCGCGGAGCATTAGTTCAGAGTCCGGCAGGATGCTCGCGGCTGCGATGAAGAAAGCCGCGGACGATACGTCGCCGGGCACTTGATAATCCAGCGGCGTCAGTTCGTGCCTGGCTTCGATGGACAATGTGCCCGGGGATGAGCCGTCTACCAGCGTGCCGAATTCTCTGAGCATCAACTCGGTGTGATCGCGCGACGGAGCGGGTTCGGAGAAAACCGTGCGGCCGTCGGCGAGCAGTCCGGCGAAGAGCACGCAAGACTTGACCTGCGCGCTTGCCACCGGGCTCGCGTAGCTTATTGCTCGCAGCTTCCGGCCGTGAATCGTCAGCGGCGCGAAGCTCGCTTCCGTCGCATCGATGCGTGCGCCCATCAAGCTGAGCGGTTCGATAATTCTCGCCATTGGCCTGCGGCGGAGGCTCGCGTCGCCGGTGATCTCGGAGGTAAAGCGCTGACCGGCAAGCAGGCCGCTGAGCATTCTCATCGTCGAGCCGGAGTTCCCGGCGTTAAGTTGAGCAATAGACTCGGGGCGCTCCGTCGGATGGTATCCGAACAATCCTTCGCCGTGGATCACCAGCCCTGAGCCGCTGTCTTCCACCCTGATTCCGAGCTTGCGGATACAATCGAGTGTAGCCTGGCAATCGGCGCTGGAGGCAAATCCCGTGACTCGGGATAAACCGCTTGCTATTGAAGCGAGCATCGCGATTCGATGTGAGATCGACTTGTCACCCGGGAGCTTCAACGAACCTCTGGCGCGTGCCGGTCCCTTGATTCTCATGGATCTTGACATCACAACTGGCCGCATGTTACACAATGACGCGCCTTGTGACCACCTTGCTTGTCATGTTGCGCGGTTCGACCAGGGGCTGGTAAAGGTTAGACGGAAAGGCATCCCGCGAGCCGATGACAGAGACCATCGAGCTTTCAATCGACAGCAAACTCGAGTTCGTCGATCTGGTCGCTTCGGTGACCAAGAGCGTAACGGCAAAGACCGGATTCGATGAAGAGGACGCGAGTTGGATCGAGCTTGCGGTGCACGAGGCGGTCATCAACGCCATAATGCACGGCAACAAAAGCGCTGCCGACAAGCAGGTGGATGTTCGATTTGTCACCGAACAGAACGCGGTAACGGTTTACGTCAGAGATTATGGAGAGGGGTTCGACCCGACGAAGTTGCCGGACCCCACAAACTCGGATAATCTGCTTAACCCGACTGGTCGAGGGATCTTTTACATGCGCACTTTTATGGATGAGGTCGAGCACTCGATTCATCCGGAGGGCGGAAGCGTGGTGCGAATGAGAAAGGTCAAGCGCTTATCTTAGAACTAAACTTAGAGCACGGAAAAGGAGACGTAGAAGATGGCTAATCTGAATATCAAGGACCGCCAGGCGGGCGATGTCACTATACTCGATCTTTCGGGAAAGATAACGATCGGTGAGGGCAGCGTCCAATTGCGCGAAGCCGTCCGCCGCCTGCTCGATGAGGGCAAGAAGAAAATATTGCTGAATCTCGGCGACGTGTCGTACGTGGATAGCTCAGGCATAGGTGAGTTGGTCAGCTCTTATACGACGACGGGCCACAATGGAGGTCAGTTGAAGCTTCTGAATCAGACTAAAAAGATTCACGACCTCTTGACCATCACCAAGCTTTTGACCGTGTTTGAATCGTTTGACGATGAAGCAAAGGCGGTCGCGACTTTCAAGTAGAAAAGCAGGCCCTGACGAAGGGCAATGATGTTGAAGCTGATAAGAGGGCGCAGGCCTCTACGCTGAGTAGAAGGTTGCGCCCTTTCCCGTCTGTGATCCATGCCGAAGAAGCTGCTCACCCTTGTGATACTCTTCGCCGCGCTCGCGATGACCGCCGGCGGCCAGCAGCCGGTTCAGGGTGCAAGGACCTGGGCCATCGTCATTGGCATATCGAAGTACCAGAAACTTCCCGGCGGACAGCAGCTTCAGTTCGCCGATCGCGACGCCGCGCTTTTTGCAGAAGCTATCCAAAAGCGCGGCGTGAGCGCTCAAAATGTAAGATTACTGACCGGCGCTGAAGCGACCGCTGCAGCGATCAAGTCCGCCGTCGGAAACTGGCTTGCACGGTCGGTTTCGAACTCGGATACGGTCCTGATATTTTTTTCGGGACACGGGCTGTTCGAGCGCGAATTCGGCGAATCGTACCTGCTCGGGTACGACTCCGATCCGAAGGACCCATACGGCACGGCGCTGTCGGTCAGCGAACTCGGGCAGGCGCTTGCTCGCAGGGTCCGGTCTGGACGAGTACTCTTGATGGCTGATGCGGTGCGGCGCGACTTCTTTGATCCGGAATCCGATCCCAACTCAGCAAAAGCCTTTGAACAGTCTTTCGAACAACTCACCACTTCCCGGCCAGGCCTGTCGGCGATCATTGCTAGCGGGCCGGGAGAGTTCTCTCGCGAGGGACAGCGATGGGGCGGTCACGGAGTGTTCGCAAAGCATCTGGCTGACGTGTTGTTTGACGGGGCCGATCGAAACGCCGACCTGGCGACTACGGCCGATGAGCTTTTCCATCTATTGAAGGGGCGAGTAGCCGAGGATACCTCTGGCAAACAGCACCCGTGGCGAACCGGGGGCGGGCTTGCACAGCCTGAAGTCGCTCGCGTCCAGTCGCAGAACGCTCCGCCAATAACCCCGGGGGCCGAGCTTATCCCGAAGACGGCTCCGCCAGGCGTTGCTGCTTCATCAAGGCCTTCGGACGAGAAAGAGACTCGCACTCAACCCGAACAGAAGAAAGATGTCGTGGTTGGTAAGCCGATGACGTCGAGTCAGCCGCCCGCTGAAATAAAACCTGGAGCGCAATCAACCGGTAGACCCGGACCCGTTGAAAAGCCGGGACTGACCGAAAAGAGACCTGTGCCCGGCCCGTCGCCAGCGAACACGATTAAGAAGGAGTCCGTGCCTGCGGAAGCGGCCGAAAAGAAGCCACAGCCTGTTCCAACCGTCATTGAGAAAACTTCGGGCGCTAACGCCGCGCCTAAGCCGGCAGCGACTTCGAGCAATGTCGCTCGCGAACCCGCTGCTCCCAAGCCTTCCGTACCTCGTGCGGCGACTCCGCCGGGCACCCAAACAATGAAGTCGACGCAACCGGTAGGTCCGCCTGGAGAACTCGCAAGGGCTGATATCCCCGTTGCTGAGATACCGACTGCGCCGAAACCATCGATCAGTCTGCCGAGCGCTGTAGTTGTTTCAGCGGGACGTGCGGCCAATCAACCTGAGACTCTCTCCGCTTCGGTTCCCTCGGCACGCCCGGAAGCTGCGCCCTCGCCTCTGGTCTTACAACTCGAAGCTGCCATAGCTTCGAAGTCCTTGATCGAGCCCGGAAACGGAAGCGCTTGGGACTTGTATCAACGGATGCTTTCCGAGCCCAGTACCGCGGCGGATGCAACCCGCTTGAAGCCAGTGCTCGCGGAGGCGCTGACTGCGCAGGGCCGAGCGATAGTCAGCGGAGACGTGCGCGGCGACAACATTTCCGAGAAGGTTGATGACTTCAAGCGAGCAGGACAGATGCTGGCTCGCGCGCGGGCACTGGCACCCGACAACGGCGACGCCGGCGCGCTTGAAAAGCTGAGCGCAGCCGAGGCGCTAATATCATTGCAGTTTTATGACGAAGCCGAACGCGCGCTCGCCCCGCTGCAGAATGCGAAGCTTGCTGCGGTCGAAAACGCGCTTGGGCTTGTCTATCAGGGCAAGCTGGATACCTGGCGGGCCGAGCGTGCATTCAAGCGAGCGAGCGAGCTTGATTCGAAATGGGCGGCCCCGCACTACAATCTCGCGTTGCTATACCGGAGCCAGCAGAATCAAGCCGCGCTCGCGGAGTTTGAAGCCGCGGCCTCAAGTGATCAAAGCAACGTGAACCTGTTAGCTGCGCTGGGTGACGAATTCTTTACGCGGCAGCAATGGAAACCGGCCGCCGAAGCATTTCGCAAGGCGGTTGCGCTCAAGCCTTCCGACGACAACCTGCACACAAAGCTCGGCCACGCGCTCTACAGTCAAGGCCTGCAGGACGAAGCAAACCGCGAGTACCAGAAAGCCCAGGAATTGCGCCGCAAACAGCCGTGAGCGTGAAGGGACCTGGCAGCGCAGGCATCCCTGCCTACATTTTTGTCTGATCGCGTAACACCTTCAGGCAGGAATGCCTGCGCTCCCAGGTCCCTACTTTTTCTTCTT
The DNA here is from genome assembly GCA_035576605.1 of Blastocatellia bacterium. Taxonomy (GTDB): domain Bacteria; phylum Acidobacteriota; class Blastocatellia; order UBA7656; family UBA7656; genus Onstottus_A. Next base: position 4,225 of record DATLWF010000790.1, read on the forward strand.
CTCCTCGACAGGCTGGCTGAGATCAACCTGAAAAAGTTCATTCTCTTTCTCGCGGTTTGAGCCGAACAGGATTTCGGTGTTGGACACAAACCGCGGCGAGTGCGTGTTTGCAATCTTGTAGGTGAGTTGTTTGATTTGCTCGGTGGTCGAATCGTATAGAAAAAGCTGTGAGCCTGCGCTGGCCGGCGCAATGAAGGCGATGAGCTTGCCGTCAGGTGAAAGCGCCGGGGAGACCTTTGGCAAGTCAGGCTGCGGAAGCTCGTGGGCCTGGCCGACATCAGGATCGAACAGGTAAATGTTGTCCTGTTGCTCGGCTTCTTCCTGCGCCCACAGCACGATCATTCCATGC
>DATLWF010000791.1:0-2973 GCA_035576605.1 Blastocatellia bacterium
CACGATCGGCGGATGACGCTGACCGAGCTCGCGGATCAAGTGGGAATGACGCTGGCCAACCTCTCGATCCTCAAGACCGGCAAGGCGCGCGCAATCCGCTTCTCGACGCTCGATGCGATCTGCGAGGCGCTCTCGTGCCAGCCTGGCGACATTCTCCGGTTTGAGCCGGAGCAAGCAGAACGCGAGCGACCGGCAGCGGCGAGCAAACGGAGCGCAAGCCGATGAACGCCCTGCTGAGCGCGCGCGCATTTATGTGGCGAGAGGCACACACAAACCCAACAAGGATGAATCAAATGAAACAAAGCGTTATGTTAACCATCGCGTCCCTGCTCTCGATCCTCTTCTTTACGTTTCACCTGGCGGACGACATCGTCCGGGGGATGGAGCCGGGAACGCTCACAAACCTCACTGCAGTGCCCACCTTTGTCGTCTGGCTGTACGGAGCGTCGGTGCTCGCAGAACGGCGATCGGGGTACATCATCACCCTCCTCGGAGGGCTCTTTTCGTTGGTCGTCCCTCTCGCCCACATGCGGGGAAAGGGTGTCGGGGTCACCAGCAGCATCGCCAATTCCAGTGGACATTTCTTTTTCGTCTGGACGATGATCGCGATCGGTGTGACCGGGCTCTTCTCCGTCATCCTCGCGGCGCGCGGACTGTGGAGCCTGCCATGGCGCCGGTCTCGGTTGTCCAACGACTCAAACATGGAAAATCCCGTCGCACGGTAAGCGTCGAGCACGAAGGAAGGGTCCGGCTTCAATTATTGCGATTCAGGTTCGCGGGCGTCTACGAATGTCAAGAACGCAAGGCAATACAAAGGTTCGGTACGAAGGTTCGGTGCCAGGCTTGCGATTTTGCGATTCTCGCCTTTTTTGGAAGGACCTCGACCCTTAGGCCATTCCTATCATTTTGTTTCCGAGAATCGCAAAATCGCAGGCCTGGCACCAAGCAACGGGCAAATACAAATCGCAGGCCTGGCACCAGGCAACGGGCAAAAGATAAATCCGAACTTCGGCGCCCCGTCCCTTTTTCCCGCAGGAACTTGACCGGATGTCCCATATCTGAGACATTGGATCGATGAAGCCTGCTCTCTTCAACCCAAAGGCTAGAGCGGTTTTGAGGAGCTTTCCTGAGGACGTGCGACGGGAGATTGGCAAGGCGATCTTTGATTTGCAGAAGGGCGCGAAGCTTTCGATGCTCTTATCCAGGCCGATGCCTTAAGTGGCGGCGGGCGTTGAAGAGCTGCACATCAAGGACCGCTCAGGTGCGTATCGCGTCTTCTACTTCATAAAAATGGAGACAGCGGTCTTGATCTTTTTCATTCATTTCAAAAGAAGACTGCGACGACGCCGCCGCACGAAATCAAGTCAGCGCGGGCACGGCTTAAGGAGATGCTATGAAAAAGGTGAAGCCAGTAGTGGCTCGGAACGCCAAAGAGTTGGCGAAGGCGCTCGGTCTCACTCCGGCAGACGCCGTTGAATTCGAGATTCGAAGCGCTTTGAATGATAAGATAATTGAAGTGGTAAACGAGCGCGGCTTAACCCACGCACAAGTGGCCAAGCTGGCACAAACTTCACGGACTCGCGTGACAGCAATTCTCAATCGAAACACACATGATATTTCGACGGATCTCATGCTCCGAGTACTTGGGTCGCTCGGCGTGCAAGCGAAACTTCAGTTCAAGAAAGCCGCGTAGCAGGGTTAGTTTCGCAGGCGGGGGTACGCAAGCGCCAAACTAGACAGGCGCAGTTGGTCGAGGAAAGCGCGGCGGGTGCCGCGTCATATGGTACAAGCGGAGGGAATATCAATGAAGATCAAACTGACCAGCGTCTACGTGGACGACCAAGAGAAGGCTCTGCGCTTCTACACCGAAGTGCTGGGCTTCGCCAAGAAGGCCGATTTCAGCAAGGGGCCGTTTCGGTGGCTGACGGTGGCCTCACCCGAAGACCCGGACGGCACCCAGCTGCAGCTGGCGCTCAACGACAACCCGGCGGCCAAGGCCTACCAGCAGGCCCTGTTTCAGCAGGGCCTGCCCGCCGCCATGTTCTACACCGACGACGTCAAGGCCGACTACGAGCGCACCAAAGCCAGCGGCGCCGAGTTCACTATGCCGCCAACCGAGGTGACCGGCGCGACCATCGCCATGCTGAACGACACCTGCGGCAACCTCATTCAAATCACGCAGCTGGCGCGCTGGTAGGGCGGGCGTTTGGGAGGATGGCTGCCCTGTCAGCGCGAGGTCACCGTCTGCACAGCGATGTACGTCAGCGTTCCCGGCGCGCTGCCGTCGCCTGGTCGAGCGAAGTTTGACTTTCGAGGCCGCCCGTTCGTGTTGAGTTGACCAGGACTGACGGGCCGCCGCGTTTCCCATGAGCGACCGCCGGCGAACCAACGGCCGAAGCTGACGGGTGCTGCCATCCTGGTTGCCCGAGCTTCAACGTTCTTGTGGCGGCCCCGGCAGCTTAGCCAAACGTTAGACGGCTGCGCCTATCGACGCGCTCGTAGGCTCTTGGCAACGGAGATCGGACTCGTGACGAATCGGCGGAAAGTCATTGTCCACATCGGGACCAGCGCGGACGGCTACATCGCGCGTCCTGACGGTGACCTCGAATGGCTGACGTCTCGCCCCAAGCCCGAAGGTTTCTATGGCATGAGCGCCTTCATGAGGTCGATCGACACGAAGCTGCTTGGCCGGAAGACCTACGAGTGGAGCCTGCGCATGGGAGCGAAGTTCGACTCGACGAGTCGGTATGTCGTCTTCTCCCGTGATGCGCCACCTGCCGGCGCCCCATCACGCGTGGAGTTCGTGAACGGTGCAATCGGAACATTCGTGAGCCGTCTTCGAGAGCAGCCTGGCAAGGATATCTGGTTGATGGGCGGCGGCGAGCTCATCGCCTCCTTTCTTGACGCGCAGGCGATCGACGAGTTCGTCGTCACTGTGGCGCCAGTGTTTATTGGGGATGGCATTCCACTGAT
>DATLWF010000792.1:0-3935 GCA_035576605.1 Blastocatellia bacterium
CCGATTGATGTGATCGCCTACGTGCACTTGAACCTCGACGATAACGGCAAGCCTGTGTTCGACAGTACGGTAGTGCCGGTTGATATCCAGGGCGTGTCGACCCCGTACACCGGCGACGCACCGCTCGACTTTGCGTTCGGAGCGAAGGGTGAGTTGATGGTCTTTACGAACGGGGCGTCGGTGTTCTCGTACAACCTCGACCACGGCTATCTCTACGCGCTCCCGATCGTGCACCCAACCAAGTATGGCGCAGACGACAACATTTCCTTCCTGGACGTTGATCCGACGACGAATATCGTAAGCATTTGCGAGAACCTGAAGTCGGTAGATAAAAACAACGTTGCCACCGTTTCATCCGCGATCTCGTTTCACAGGCTTTTAGAGGACGGCACGTTTTCTTTGTTGAAGCTGGTATCCGGGGAACAGTTCCAGAGCGGGACCGCGCTAGCGAGCGGCAGTAACATAGCAATTATTTCCGACGGGGACTCGGAGTTTGCAGTCTTCGCGACAAACGATGGTTCAGTGTGGGCCGTTGATCTTCAAGATGGCGCCGTTCAAACGACAGCTAAGCGGCTGTACACGTTCCCGGAATTGGCGTCTGACTCAAGTTCTCCCAATCCCCTTTTGATCCAATACGATTCGGAGAAGCGCGCAATTGGAATCGTAAAACCAGGTTTTACGGTGCAGATCTCTCGGCCCAGCAATGGCAAGCGGGGCCGGATCTCCCGTCCTTCAAATTTGCACATAGAGTCAGAAACTCCGGTGCTTGCGATGGCTAGACTCGGCAAGAAGAACAAGGTTGTGTCTGCCAGTTCGTTCAGTGAAGATTTCAAGAGCGAAGGTGGGCTTTCAAACTTTGTCAGCGGGCCGAACGCGCAGTGGTTGATCTCTACCTATGTCGGCAATCTGTACTCGGTCGAGGTCGCCAGCGACTTGCCGAATTCCAAGCTCAGGCTGCTCGGACAGGTTGGATCGAGAGTCAATCGAATTGATTACTATGCCGACCGTTCCAACGTGGTGGCGATAAACTCGTTTACGCTGGAAGATGATGGAATGGAAGTAGCGTCTCCGGGATTGCTGGTTGTTGGCAGACTGTCAACCGTAGAGAATCAGTCCAGCGCTGTCCTGCAAGCGCTTCTTCCAACGGCCTCGGCGCTCGGCAGGCCTGCGCCTTCCATACGCAGACCCTGCAACATCAGGCGATGAACCTGCGCAATAGGGTTGAGACGAGTCTCAAGTCGCGCTGACGTAGTCAGTACAACTAGACGTGTTGGGGAGGGCCGTTCGGGCCCTCCCTTTTTTGGCTCTGGTGCTAACCAGCGGTTGTTCTCGCAACGTCCATGAACCAGACCGCTAGTCCCCGTGCTATAGTTTCCATCTTGGCAATGCCAACCAGCGTAAACAACTCAAATACCGATCAAGCTCACCCAGGTCCGGAAAAGGGCACTCCCGATACGCTGACCGACTCGGCGTGGACTTCTATTCTCGATGCCATAACTGAGGGCATCAGCGTTCACTCGGCGTCCGGTGAGATATTGTTTGCAAATAGAAAGCTTTGCCAGCTATATGCTAAGCCACTGTCGGAGCTGAAAGGTTTAAGCTGTTGCGAGGTCTTCCAGGATGGGCCGGCCTGCCCGCACGAGCGGGTGTTAGCCGCCGGAACGGCCGTTCCACTGATTGGCGAAGTGGGTGTGTCTGGCAGGACCCTCTCCGTGACGTTTCATCCGCTATTCGATGAACACAAAAACACTTGCGGCTTTATGAGAGTGATGCGCGATGTTACCAGTGAGCGTCACGCGCAGGAACAGCTACTGAAGGCGGAGCGGTTCGCGACCCTCGGTCAGTTACTATCCGGAGTTGCGCATGATGTTGGAACGCCACTCAATGTCATCTCGGGTTACGCCGAATTCTTATTGATGCGAACGAAACCTGAGGGCGAGGGCCATAAGCAGCTTTCGGCGATACTTGATCAAACACGGCGCATAGCAGCAATGTTCGGCCAGGCGCTTGATCTGGCGCGACCTGCCCAGGGCCGGACCGACGCAATCGAGATCAAAGCCTTACTGGCTGACTCGCTGGATTTGATTGGACACCATCTCCGCAAAGCGGATGTGAAGGCTGCCCTCACTTGCAGAATCATCCCGCCGCTGGTATATGGAGAGGCGCAGCAGTTGAGACAGGCCTTCTTCAACCTATTGCTGAATGCTGGTCAACAAGTCGGAGCCGGAGGCCGTCTTCAAGTAGTAATCGACGAAGCGGCGGGTGTCCCTGGGTTCTTAGGGCTGGCATTGTTTGGGACCGAGGCGAGTGGAGCCGGGCACGATTTCTCACGGTCCTTTGCAGCTCTCTTTGCTGCGCAGAGCGAAACCGAAACAACCGGGATCGGTCTATACCTTAGCAGGAGAATTCTGGACGAAGCTGGAGCGAAAATAACTTTCACCGAAGGTGGTGACCAGGGGGTAGGGCTTATCATTCACTTGCCCGTGAATGCCGGCAGCCGGGCTTAGCGACCATTAATATTGTGAATCATGAGGAACATTAGTCAGCGCATATTGATAGTCGAAGACGAAGCTCCAATGTGCGAGCTTCTTACGTCTTTCTTTTCAGAAAAGGCATATGATGTGGGCACCGCCCCGGATGGCGAACACGCACTAGCCCGTCTCGAGGAGCGGGACTACGCGCTCGTCATTACTGATATCAAGTTGCCCGGGATGAGCGGCCTCGAGTTGCTGGCAAGAATTCGGGTCGATTGGCCGGAAATGGCGGTTGTTATTATGACCGCCTTCAGTTCGATATCCTCGGCTGTCGAGGCAATGAAACTCGGCGCTGAAGACTACATCGGCAAACCCTTTCAGCTTGATGAGCTCGCCATCACAGTTGAGAAGGCCCTGGAGCGACTCAGCCTGCGCCGCGAAGTCAGGGAACTTCGAGCCGAGGTCAGAGGTCGCTACAATTTCTCGAACATCGTCGGCCGCAGCAAACCGATGCAGCAGCTATTCGAGGTCATAAAGCGAATAGCCGCCCGCAGAGATGCCTCCGCCTTGATAACTGGATCGACTGGAACTGGAAAGGAGCTGGTCGCGCGTGCGATTCACTATAACTCGGATCGCCGGGACGCGCCGTTTATGCCCATAAACTGTTCGGCGATTCCAGACACTCTGCTTGAGTCCGAATTGTTTGGCCATCAGAAGGGAGCGTTCACCGGCGCGCACGAGACGAGGAGGGGTTTGATTGAGGAAGCGCAAGGGGCACTGTATTCCTGGACGAGATCAACACGCTTTCCCCTAGTCTTCAGGTGAAGCTGCTGCGGGTGCTGCAGGAACGCGTTGTAAGGAGGGTCGGCGGGCGTGAGAACATCCAGATCGATATTCGGCTTGTGTCGGCCAGCAATCAAGACCTCGAGGAAGCAGCAAAACGCGGCGAGTTTCGTCAGGATTTGTTCTACCGCTTGAACGTCGTACCCGTGCGTCTGCCCGATCTGAAGGACCGGCGTGAAGATATTCCGCTTCTCGTTCTACATTTCCTACAAAAGTTCGCCCAGCAGCACGGCGAGCCTCCACGCCGGTTTGCGAATGAGGCGATGCGCGTTCTGATGACGCACGCATGGCCTGGCAATGTCAGAGAACTTGAGAACGCCGTTGAGCACGCGCTTACAATGGGAAGGGGCGAGATTCTTCTGTCGGAGGACCTGCCGGTAAGCGTCACCGCTCCTGAGCGCGACATTATCCATGAGGCTACTCTTGATGACGTTACGCTTGCGGAACTTGAACAGCGTTATATCCTTCTTGTGCTCGAAAAGATGGGTGGTCATCAGATCAAGACTTCAAGAGTGCTGGGTATAGACCGCCGCACACTGTATCGACGGCTTCGCCAGTATGGCTACACTGGACGGCTGCGCGGTGATGAGGAAGATCTGGACGAACTAGCGAAGGATA
>DATLWF010000793.1:0-5302 GCA_035576605.1 Blastocatellia bacterium
CGATCGCAATTGCGTTAACCCTGACATTTCTCCCGCTGCCGGGGAGGGCGCAGTCTGCGAGTTCGCCTTTCACGGTGGATGACTTGCTTGACGTGACCAACGTCAACATCGCGGATCTGAGCAATGACGGGCGATGGCTTGCCGCGACGTCAGGCTCTCTGCGCGATAGAATCGGAATCGACAACCATCGCTTTGGTGATCCGACCTACATCGCTCCGTCGCTAGTTGATGTCTGGATCATCGATACCCAAACCGCGAAGGCGCAGAAGCTGTTTCAAGGCAAACGGCAGGTCCGAGGTCTGAAATGGTCTCCTGACGGCGGCCGGCTTGCGCTGTTCGTTCTTAATCGAGATTTATTCGAACCGACAATCTGGGAACGAGCCACCGGCAAGTTCGTCAATCTGAATTTACCTGCCGGCAAGCAAGCCGCGGACAACGCCGAGCTTGAATGGTCAGCGGATGGCGCGCAACTCCTGCTCGCTCTTCGAAGCGACGCGTGGCGGCAAAAGGCCGCTGAAAGGTTTCAATACGAAACCACCGGACCGGTCGTCGTGCATTCCAGCAGAGAGCCTTTCCTCGCGTGGGATGATTTGCGGAGATTGTCCTCGCTTCGATCGCTCGCGGCTTATGACATCAAGAGCGGTCAAACACGCGAGCTTCTGCCTGAGACAAAGCTCGGCTCGTACGATCTGGCCGAGGACGGCTCGTTTATCACCTATTCGGAAGACATCACAAAGAAGACCGACTACGACGTGATCGGCGGCACCGAGAATCAGGTACACCTGATGCCCAGTGCGGGCGGCGAGCGGCGCATGCTCATCAAATCGACCAAAGGCATCAACGTCCTCTGGTCACGAGACAATCGCCGGTACGCTTACTCGAAAGACGGCAACATCTTTGCTGCGTCGATCGATGACAAAGAAGCGCGACAGCTCACTGGAAAGAAGCCGGATGCTGATAAGGAAAAGATGGACGCAGCTTCCGACAAACCGAAGGATGACGCCGCTAAAGACCCCGAAAAGGAAAAGAAAGACAAAGAGAAGTTCAGCGTCGTTCGCCTGAGCCCAAAAGGCGATTGGCTCGTGGCTTCCAACAAGGAGGGGTTGTGGCTGATGGACACTGCGTCCGGCGCGAAGGAGATGTTCGTGAAGACGTCCGAAGAAGACAAAGAATCGCCGCGCTTCCAGGTGGTCGATTGGAGTCCGACTGGAGATAGCATCTATTTGAGTTATGCCTCGCGAACGAAGTGGGAACGGGGGCTTGTTCGCTACGACGTGAAAGCCAGAAAGCTCGAAGACATTGTCAAAGACTCGCATCTTTACGCGGGGTTCAGGCTTTCCAGGGACGGCCGAACGTTCGTGTTTAGTTCCGCGGATGGCAACCGCCCGTCAGACCTCTACGCAGCCGATGTCGATCTAAAGAACGTGCGCCGCTTGACCGATTCCAATCCGCAGTTGAAAGCCAGACGGCTGAGCAAAACCGATCTCGTGTCCTATCTGGATGTCGACGGCAACAAGATGTACGGCGTGCTTTATTATCCGACGGACTACGAAGCGGGCAAGAAGTATCCGACGGTATTCAACATCTACGAGCAGTTCTTCGACGATACCTTCAACAGCACGATCAACATTCTGACCTCGAACGGCTACGCGGTGATGCAGCCTTCCGTGAATCTCGAGATCGGGTTTCCCGGCGAAGCCTGGATGAAAGGGGTGACCTCGGCGGCGAACAAGCTGATTGAGATGGGTGTCGCCGATCCCGAGCGGCTCGGCGTGCAAGGCACGAGCTACGGCGGGTACGCGACAAATCTCCTGATCACGCAGACCAATCGATTCAAAGCCGCGATAAACATTTCGGGCAAGGTGAACATGGTGAGCTTTTATACCGACAGCCCGCGGCTCGGCGTACGCAACATTCACGCGCCCGAGAAGAGTCAGGACCGGCTTGGCGCAACTCTGTGGCAGCAGCCTCAAAAGTACATTCAACATTCGGCGATAATGTTCGCCGACCGCATCAAGACGCCGTTGCTATTGATGTGCGGCGAGCAGGATCACAACGTGCCACCCCGGCAGTTGATGGAGATGTACTACGCACTGCGCCGGCTAAACAAAGAAGTCGAGTGGGTGAGCTACACGAATGGCGGCCACGGCATGCCGACGACGACGGTTGAGGAAGTGAAGGACTATCACAAGCGGATCATTGCGTGGTACGACTCACATCTGAAAGGCGATTTGAAGAAGAAGGGGGAAGAGCAGAAGACTGAGACTCCCGCCCAGTGAATGGAAATTCAGACCTGGTCCGAATGGCTCGGGCTGTGAGAGTCCGGCATCGCCGCAGCTATTTCAAATCATCCATTTCCGGATAAGCGTTGTAGACGGTCTTTAGCAAGTATTCATCAATTGGCATAAGACGGCTGTTTCCGATACTTGCCCTCATTTTCCCTTAAAGTCGGCCTTGCGTTTCTCAATGAACGCCCGGACCCCTTCTTCTTTGTCCTCGCTCGAAAAACACAACGCGAACAGATCGATCTCCGAATCGAGCCCTTCTCTGAGGTTCGTTCGAGAGGCGTTCTTCACCGACGCCTTCGCCATTGCTAGAGCAACTGGGCTCAGCTCGGCGATCCTGTTCGCTAGCTCCATCGTCTTTGCTTCAAGCTCTTCAGGCGCGAACACGTGATTGACCAGCCCGAGCTGCGTGGCCTCTTCAGCCGAGATCATATCGCCGGTCAGGATCAGCTCCATAGCCTTCCCTTCTCCGATCAACCGCGTCATCCGCTGAGTCCCGCCGCCGCCGGGAATAATGCCGAGCTTGATTTCAGGCTGACCGAGTTTGGCTTTGGTTGACGCGATGCGAATGTCGCATGACATCGCAAGCTCACAGCCTCCGCCTAGCGCAAAGCCATTGATCATCGCGATCACAGGCTTGGGGAAATCCTCGACCGAGTCAAAGGCTCGTCCGCCCTTCATCACGTCTCGCTGTTTGATCGCGGTCATGCCGGCAAATTCGTTTATGTCCGCGCCGGCAATGAAAGATTTCTCGCCGGCGCCCGTGATAACGACGACCCGAACTTCGTCGTCGGTCTTCAGTTGCTCGAACGCAGCAAGAATCTCCTTGCGCGTCGCGACGTTTAAAGCGTTGAGCTTGTCCGGGCGATTGATTGTCACGATCGCGATTCGCCCGCGTTTTTCAATCAAAACATTCTCAAAAGCCATCTGGTTATCTCCTGTTTTCTAACGCCAAAGCTGCAAAGAGACGCAGACGCCAGGCAAACTATTCGACCGCCGCTCTCGCATTCTTCCATTCCCGCTTGCGCTCATCAAATGCCCGGCTGAAGCGTGTTCGTGTGTCGTCACCTGCGACTGGCCGAAAGCTATACGGCGAGCCGTCGTGCTGATACGCGTTCCGCGCGATTGCGTAGTAGATTAAATCACCTTCGTAGAGGTCGTCCTTGTAATACTCAGTCTTGTCGTACCGCATGCCTATTCGTTCCATCACGCGATGCGAGCCGATGTTTCCGGGATCCGCGAGCGCGTAGATGCGATCGAGTTTCAACTCCGCGAACCCGTATCGAAGACAAGCTCTCGCTGCCTCCGAAGCCAGTCCCATCCGCCAGTACGCCTTGGCTAGCGCGTAGGTGACTTCGACCTCCGGCGTCACGTGGATGAACTGCAGCCCGCAGTGACCGATCAATTCGCCGCTCTTTTTCAGAACCAGCGCCCACCAACCGAACCCGTAGTTCTCCCAGCCAGCAAGAAAATAGTTGAGCCAGCCCGCCGTCTCTTCTCTCGTAAGCGGGTGACCCGACAGGTACCGCATCACATCGGCATCGGCGTAGATGCGCGAAATGTCATCCAGGTCGTCCGGTTTGAACATTCGGAGAAGAAGTCTGCTTGTTTCGATCTCAGGCATGGGCTGGAAACTCGCCAGTTGCTATTCGCCCTTGAACTCGGGTTTGCGCTTCTCACGAAACGCGCGAATGCCTTCGCGATGATCTTTGCTTTTAACAAGTATGCTTTGTGCGAGAGCCTCGAGCATCCGTCCGGTCGCGAAATCGCTGGTCACCGAGTGCCACAAGATTCGCTTTGCTAGTCCGAGCGCTTGGGGCGCACGCGTGAGAAGATGCTCGGCCAGCGCTCGCGTGTGGTTCATCAGCTCATCGTGCTGCACGACTCGATTTACAAGCCCGATGCGTTCCGCCTCGACGGCAGGAATCATCTCGCCGGTAAAGATCAGTTCTTTCGCTTTGCCGTAGCCGATCAGCTTGACCAGCCGTGAGCAGCCTCCCGCGCCGGGGATCAGACCGATGTTGTTCTCGCGAAAGCCAAACTTCGCCTGATCTGAGGCGACGCGAATATCGCACGACAAGGTGATTTGCAAACCCGCGCCGGTGCAGGGTCCGTTGATGGCCGCAAGCACCGGCTTCTCGATCAGCTCGAGTTCGTCGAAGAATTGAGTTAGCCGGTGGTTTTCGGCCCGGAACTTTGTGGTAGGCCAGTCACGCTCGAAATATTCAATATCGCCGCCCGCAGAAAAAGCTCGCCCTGCGCCTGTGAAGATCACTACGCCGATGTCTTCGTTAGTTTGAAGCTCGGTGAACAACCGCGAGAAGTCATCGCGCATTTCTTCGTTGATGGCGTTGAGGCGATCGGGACGGTTGAGCGTGATGGTAGCGATGCGGTTCGAGAGGTCAAACTGAATTGCGTTGTAGGCCATACAGGTTCGCGCAAAGACAGCAAAGATCCGCAAAGACGCAAATGGTTACTTTGTTGCGACCACCACTGATTTTGTCTCGGTGTAGTAATCGAGCGCCTCGGTGCCGTGCTCTTTGCCCAGCCCGCTCTGCTTGAAGCCGCCAAACGGAAGCTCGTCGTAGATTACCTGCGCCGAGTTGATCCATGTGTAACCCGCTTCGATGCGCTCGGCCGCTCGCGTCGCCCGATTTAAATCATTGGTCCAGATCGAGGAGCCTAAACCAAAGATCGAGTCGTTTGCCTTCTCGATAGCTTCGTCGAGCGTCTTCACCCGGAAGATCGGCAACGCTGGCCCGAACACTTCCTCGGTCGCGACTCGCGCATCCTCCGGCACGTCCCCGAGCAACGTCGGCGCGTAGAAGTAGCCGCGATCGTAGTCGCCGCCTCGCAGGCGCTCGCCGCCTGCGAGCACTCGCGCGCCGCGATCAATCGCATCCTGAACCTGACTTTCGACCTCATCGCGTTGGTTTGCCGAGTGAAGCGGTCCAATCATCGTGCCTTCAGTCATTCCATTTCCGACGCGAAGCTTCTTGGCTCGGGCAACGAGCTTA
>DATLWF010000794.1:0-21319 GCA_035576605.1 Blastocatellia bacterium
GCTCTCGGTCTTACCAGCGGCGGCCACCGGCTCTCCTCCCGTTCCTAGCGACACGCTTGCAACTCCGGCACAAGTAAGAACGCGGGTGCGAAGCTTTCTTGATGCCTCTGGCCTCAATGGCGCCGTTGTTCCTGATAGCGATATTCTTGTGGACCAGGCTTACACGCCAGTGGCGGGGTCGACTATATATTCTCGTGTGACCGTGAGAGTGCCTTATCAAGTGCTGAGCATTTCGATGTTTAACGTGCTGCCCCAATTGAAGCTGCAAGGGCAAGCGATGATGCGAAATGAAACCAATCTTCAGTAACAACAGAAGGTCGCGTAACGATCAGCAGGGTAGTGTCATTGTGGAGTTGGCTCTGATGCTTCCGCTGCTGGCCATCTTGATTCTTGGAGCAACAGACCTGGGCATCATCATTCGCGAACACCAGGTGCTTCAAAATGCCGCTCGCGAGGGCGCTCGCTTTTCGGCACAGCCCGCGAATAACATCGATCCCTCAAACCCTACCGCGACGGCGAACTCAATCCGGGATAAGGTGATCAATTACCTGGCACAAGAGAACCTGACCATAACCTCAACAGATTGCACCGCTGACGGGACCGTAGCCAAGCAGTGGAACTGTGGTGCAATCACCATTCGCCAGCAATACCCGATCCCGACAGTCGTCGATGGAGCCACCATCACAGACTACGGGTCTTCAGTGGCGGTGACATATAATCGGTCGTTTCTGTTTTCCGGAGGCTCATTGTTTCAGTTTAATTCCGTGAGCCTCACTGGTAACTCTGTCTTTCACAACCTGTATTGAAAGTGCCGTGGCTCGAGGCGCGGCGGAGGTATTCTGATGAACCGAACTCGAATGATCGTGTTTGCGTTTTTTGCCCTGGCCCTCAGCGGGCTCGTCGCGTATTACGCTTATCGGATGCTGAGCAATCGCCTGTCCCCGCCTACTGAGGAAACGGTGGCGATAGTTGTGGCCACCGAAAAGCTCACATTGGGCAACCGGCTCACAGACGCGCAACTACGGGTGGCGAACTGGCCAAAAGCGAACTTACCTGATGGGCATTTCTCTGATCCCAAAGACATCGTAGGCCGAGGCGTTATCGTTCCTATGTCGGCCAACGAACCGGTGCTTGATTCAAAGCTCGCCTCCAAGGAAGCAGGCGCCGGGCTTGGGTCCGCGATACCAGAGGGTATGAGAGCGGTGGCCGTACGAGTGAACGATGTGATAGGGGTCGCCGGATTTGTGGTCCCCGGCACGCACGTTGATATCATGATAATTGGCTCACCGGGTCCTAACGGTGTCATAACATCAAAAATATTTCTCGAGAACGTGCAGGTTTTGGCAGCGGGCCAGAATGTCGAGCGCGATGTTAACGGGAAGCCGCAGACCTCGCAGGTTGTGACTATGCTGGTGACCCCGGAGGATGCTCAGAAACTGGCTCTCGCGGGCGACGCCCGTATACAACTCGCGCTGCGAAACCCGATTGATATGGCCGTGGAGAATCCAAAGGGCGTGCAAACAGCAATGCTTTATGGTACAAGCAGTGCAGGGACACCTCCGGATGCCCCCAAACCGAGGGCCAGACCTATGGTTGTCAAATACGCCCCGAAGCCCAAACCGGAGATCGCGGCCCCGGTCAGCGTCGAGCCCGTTGTTCACACCGTGACGGTGGAAGTAATTCGCGGCGACAAGCGCGAGACCTCGACGTTCCAAATGAAACCGAAATAACCAGCGGTGATCTACACGCAGGCAAGCAGGAACATTTTGTGACGAAACGGACAAATGAAAATGAAAAAGACAGTCGTTTCTCTAATCTTCGTCCTGCTAGTTGGTAATTTGGCAGCCAGGGCGCAAACGGCCGAGCCGTCATCCGAGGTCCGGTCTCGCTCCCTTGCGCTGGTCGAGCAAAAAACTACAGCCGGGGTTTCGAGTATCAAACTGCAGGCGCCTCAGGAGCCACCCGCGGAGCTGCACGTGCTGGTCGGGAAATCTGTCGTCCTGAATTCCCCGCAGATATTAAAGCGAGTCTCGGTAAGCGATCCGGCGATTGCATCGGCGGTGACGATATCTCCAACCCAGGTGCTGTTGAATGGGCTTGCCGCAGGCAAAGCTAGTCTTATTCTTTGGAACGAGCAAGAAAAGCCAATCGCCTACGATCTCCAGGTCGAGCTCGACGTAGTGGGCCTTCGCGACACGATTTCACAGCTCTTTCCTAATGAGAACATACAGATCAGCCAGTCGGGGGCCTCGATTGTGCTTACGGGCACGGCATCGACCAAAGAGGTGGCCGATCGGGCCCTTGCTGTGATACAGACTCAAAACAAGAGTGTGGTGAACCTGCTGGCGGTGCTGCAGGTAAGTTCGGGCGGACAAGTACTTCTGCAGGTCCGTTTCGCCGAAGTCGACCGGGCCGCGATTCAGCAACTTGGGATAAACATATTCAGCACCGGCGCCGCCAACACGCCTGGCGCCGTCTCCACCGGACAGTTCAGCCCGCCATCGGTAGCATCAGTCCATGGGACGATTCCTGGAGGGATCGAAGGCACAACAACTACTTTTACACTGGGCGACCTGCTAAACATCTTTTTGTTTCGACCTGACCTGAATCTGGCGGTAACAATTAAGGCGTTACAACAAAACAATGTGTTGCAGATCCTCGCCGAGCCGAACCTTCTTGCGCTGAATGGCCGCGAGGCAAGCTTTCTTGCCGGTGGTGAGTTCCCGTTTCCGGTTGTTCAGGGAGGCACCGGCGTGACAGCGGTCACGATCACATTCAAGGAGTTTGGCATACGGTTGAAGTTTACGCCCACTATTCTCAGTGACGGAACTATCCGCCTGAAGGTGGCGCCCGAGGTCAGCGCCCTTGACTTCTCAAACGGGTTGACCACTTCCGGCTTTAACGTTCCGGCGCTATCGACGAGACGAGCAGAGACCGAAATCGAGTTGAGAGATGGGCAGAGCTTCGCCATCGCTGGCCTTATCGATAATCGCCTGACCGAGAACGCATCAAAGATTCCAGGTCTGGGCGATATCCCCATCATCGGAAAACTGTTCAGGAGTCGCTCGGTCAATAAGAGTAAGACCGAGCTGCTGGTGATGGTGACGCCAAAACTAGTGAGACCGCTGGCGCCGGGTCAGGTGCCGAATATGCCGGATTTCAAGAAGCCTTTTCTCGATAGCAACAAGTTTGATGGAAAATCTGGAGAGGCGCCGCCAAAGAAGAATCCCTGAGAGGGAGGCGTACTTACGATGAGAAGGAGTTCAACGATGTCCAGACAAGGTAAAGAAGATGGCTACACGCTGTTCATAATTGCATCGCTCCTCGTCGTGTTCCTGGGCTTCACTGCGCTGTCGGTGGACGTGGGAGTACTGTACAGCGCGCGAGCATCGGCGCAACGGGCTGCAGACGGCGCCGCTCTTGCCGGCGCATTCGTCTTCGTCACTCGCGGTGATCTCGATGAAACTACCGTTCCGAAGCAAAGCGACGTTATCAAGGAGAACGCGATAAAAACGGCCGCAACGAACAAGATGTTGGGAGCTGCGGTAACAATCACGACGGGCGATGTTACGGTTGACACGGCCAACCACCGCGTGACGGTTCAGGTGAACCAGAATCAGCCGACACTTTTTGCGCGAATCCTGGGTGAGAACTCGACTAATATTCACGCAACCGCGGTGGCCGAGGCATTTACGGCTGCAAACGCAACAGGCTGCTTGAAGCCTTTCTTCATTCCGAATACGGCTCTGTTCAACGGCAACGGTAGTACAACTCAATGTGATGCGTGCACTTTGAGTCCGAAACAAATACTGATTGACGTCATCGGCGGAGTACCTCAGGTTACCGATTGGGCGAAGACCCAGATTCGGAATTCTACGGTTGCCAATGGGCTAAATCAGTTTTTGCTCAAACCGCAGGACCCTCATAACGCCCTGCGCCCCGGAGATTTCATGTTAATAGATATCCCGGGCCACAACCCTGGCGACCTAAGCGATGACATCGCGACGTGCATGGACGAGACAAGCACCTGCGCACAGAACTACGGCATACTAACCGGTGATCATGTGGGCCCGACAAAGAACGCTATACAGAACCTGATCGGATGTCCGAGCAACCGGGATATCTACCTTGGCCCCGGCCAATATCAGCGGCCGGATGGAACCGTAGGATCTACGAGTAAGTCGTTGGTCACGTGCCCGGTATGGGACGTCTGCAACGCGACGATTAACGGTACTCCGTTTTGCCCCGCCGCCAACGTTCCCGGTGGAACAAATGTACAATTGCAGATTGTCGGATTTGCTCTCGTATTTGTGGAGGGGCTTGCGAGTGGCAAAAGCGCCACCGTCGATTGCACCGGCAGCAACGCCGTAGCCCGTCTTATTAACGTAGCTGCCTGTGGTGGAACTGGGGGAGGCACAATAAACCCAGGCGAAACCGGCCCCCTCGGCGTTCCCATTCGTTTGGTTCGTACCCCCTAGGTGTACCTGACCGGAGAATAATAAGAGAGCAAGCAAGGATATGGCATCAGAGTTACTAGGCATCGGAATCATTGCGCCCTCCGCTGAAAATAGAGAGCTACTGCGCGCGCAGATCAATGCGACCGGATTGGCATCCGTCGAAATAGAATCGGATCAGTATTGCGCCGTCTACGGTGACAGAACTACCCGCAAGTTCGTCGAAGCACAGCCCGATATCATCGTCCTGGACATGCAAGATCCTCAGGCGGGTCTTCAAAGCACCGGCATATTGCACGCCGCGCTCCCGGACGCCTGGTTGTTTTTGAGTTCTGAATCAACCGATCCGCAACTCATCATCGAATCGATGCGCGCCGGCGCCCGCGAGTTCTTACCAAAGCCCATTCCTGGGCGCACGTTGAGCCAGGCGATCAGCCGCTTCAGGACTGAGAAGCAAAGGCACGAAGACGCAAGAGCGGCCGGCAAACTTTTTTGTATCACCTCCGCGAAAGGCGGGGCAGGCGCGACCTCGCTCGCGATCAACCTCGCGACATCGCTCGCCGACGTACACAAGGCTCGCGTGGCTCTGGTTGACTTGAACAGTCCGGTCGGTGACACGGTGGCTCATCTGAACCTGAAGCCTCAGTACACAGTGTCGGATGCGCTGGAGTCGGCTGCGAGGCTGGATTCGGTACTTCTGGACAGCTACACGATCCACACCCACGGCGTGTCTGTGCTCCCAGGGCCGAAAGAGTATAAGCAGGGTTACCGGCCTAACATAGACGCTCTCAGCAAGCTGCTCGAAGTGATAGTGCGTTCTTACACCCACGCGTTCGTCGATCTGCCGTTTTCGCTGGATAGGGACCAGATGCAACTGGTCTGTGAAATGGCGGCGAACATCGTTGTGGTTTCGGTTCCCGAGGTGCCGGCTCTATGGCGTACCGAACGCTTGATCAGATTTTTGAGCACAGGCGGGAATCTTGATAAGGTTCGGCTTGTCATTAATCGCTCCGCAAAGCATGACGAGATTACAGACGGCGAGATTGAACGGGTGCTCAAACTGGCGGTGCATTGGAAGCTGCCGAATAATTACAAGGGCTCAATTAAGGCCATCAACTCAGGGCAGCCGCTGGTGTTCCAGAACCATTCTGACCTGGCGCGGAGTTATCGCGATCTGGCTTATGACCTTGCCGGAATTCCGTTGCCGAACAAGCGCCGCGGGCCGTTTGGATTGTTTTCGTAGCTTGGGTATCAGGAACTCCGTCAGGAGTTTCATGTTTATAGTAGAGAGGCGATTGTGCCCGAACTCCGTCAGGAGTTTCATGTTTATAGTGGAGAGACGCGATGGTGCGCGAACTCCGTCAGGAGTTCCATGTTTATAGTAGAGAGACGCGATGGTGCGCGAACTCCGTAGGAGTTCCATGTTTATAGTGGAGAGACGCGATGGTGGGCGAACTCCGTCAGGAGTTCCATGTTGATAGTGGAGAGACGCGATGGTGCGCGAACTCCGTCAGGAGTTCCATGTTTATAGTGGAGAGACGTGAGAATGCGCGAACTCCGTCAGGAGTTCCATGTTCTAATTCGCTTCTAAATTGATGGCTTTGACAACTCTGGTATTTTCGAGGCGTTTCCTCTTTTAATGGGATCAAGGAGTTAACAATGTTTGACTTAGAGTATCGCGACCTGAAAACCAAGCTTCACACAAAGGTACTGAACGAAGTCCAACTCGAGAATCTTTACCGCCTTGGCGAAGAAGATGCGCGCGAACAGATCGGTCAGCTCATTCGAGAGATGCTTCAGCGTGAAAACACGCCGCTCGCGCTGGCCGAACGTGAGAAAATTGCACGGGAGATTTTGGACGAAGTGTTTGGGTTGGGACCTCTCGAGCCGCTGATAGCCGACCCAACAATCTCCGATATACTCGTCAATACATCAAAAGTCGTCTATATAGAACGGCGCGGCGTGCTGGAGCGCACCGACATAAAGTTCAACGACGATGCGCATCTGATGCGAATCATCGAGCGCATAGTCTCGCGAGTGGGCCGCCGCATTGACGAGTCCTCGCCGATGGTGGACGCGCGTCTGCAGGACGGATCACGCGTTAACGCAATCATTCCGCCTCTGGCTCTGGACGGCCCAATGCTTTCAATTCGGCGCTTCGGTCGCGATCCGCTCACCGCCGAGGATCTGCTGAATAACAAGTCACTCACCAAACCGATGCTTGATTTGCTGGCGGCGGTGGTCAAGGGCAAGCTCAACGTTCTGATCTCCGGAGGGACCGGCGCCGGCAAGACCACCTTGCTCAACGTCGTGTCCGCATTCATACCGGAAAGCGAACGCATCGTAACTATAGAGGATGCCGCGGAGTTGCAGCTTAAGCAGCATCACGTGGTGAGGCTTGAGACTCGTCCTCCAAACATAGAAGGAAAGGGGGCGATCAAACAGCGGCAACTGATGATCAACTCCCTTCGTATGCGGCCGGATCGGATAATAGTCGGCGAGGTTCGCGGAGAAGAAGCACTGGACATGTTGCAGGCGATGAACACCGGGCACGAGGGCTCGCTGACCACCGTCCATGCGAACAGTCCGCGAGATGCATTGAGCCGAATTGAGACGATGGTTGCGATGGCCAACCTGAACCTGCCGGACAAAGCGATACGCCAGCAGATAGCGTCGGCGATGAATGTGGTGGTTCAGGTGAGCCGTTTGACTGACGGTACAAGAAAGATAACCAGCATTTCAGAGATCACCGGGATGGAAGGCGCGGTGGTTACGATGCAGGAATTATTCGTCTACGAACGGAAGGGCTACGATGCGAACAACAAAGTGCGAGGAGTGTTCAAACCCACCGGCATAAGACCAAAGTTCAGCGAGAGGCTGTTTGGCTTTGGCATTCGCTTGCCGCAGGACATGTTCGAGGCGAGCGTATCTTCGGCAGCAGACTGATTAAAACGCGAGGCGATGTTATGGCGTTATACGCTCTTACAGCGATGATATTTCTGGTGACTCTGGGCCTCACCATAAGCGGTGTCTATTTCCTGGTTGCGGCGCCGGCAAGCAAAAAAAAGATGCAGACGCGGCTGGCAGCCATCGAACAAGCTTCATTCGACTCCCCCGCCGAGGAAATGGGGCTGCTGCGCGCGGAAGTACTGAGCCAGGTACCGTGGGTGAATCGTGTTCTGTTGCAGATCCCGCCAGTCGCCCGGGTTCACGTATTCATCCAGCAGGCCGGCATGCAGATAACAGCCGGATTCTTGTTGTTGATCTGTGCGGCATTGGGCCTGGCTGCTTTCTTGATCGGTTTACTCTTCAATCTCGCAAACATATTGATTGTGGTTGCAGTGGCCGCCGCTTTTGCGACTCCGTTGCTGGTGGTCAGTTTCAAGCGCGGGCGCCGCTTTTCGAAGTTTGAAGAACTGTTTCCGGATGCGATTGATCTTCTGGCGCGCGCAGTGAGAGCAGGGCACGCATTCACAACCGCCCTCGAGTTGATCGGACGTGAACTCCCCGAGCCTGTAGCGGGTGAATTCCGGATTACTTATGAACAACAGAATTTCGGCATGCCGCTGCGCGAAGCACTTCACAATCTTACGGTGCGGGTGCCTCTTTCCGATGTGACTTTCTTTGTCTCCGCGCTGCATGTACAACACGAGTCGGGCGGAAACCTGGCGGAGATCCTGGATAACCTGGCGTTTGTTATACGCGAGCGCTTCAAGATCCTTCGTCAGGTGAAGGTGCACACCGCTCAAGGCCGAATGACCCTTTATCTGCTGACCGGGCTCGGCCCGGCGGCCGCGTTGCTGATGCTCCTGGTTAACCCGGAATACATCGGCCGCTTCTTCTCCGAGCCCCAGCCGAAAGTGTCGCTATTCATCCTGGGCCAGCTTCCACTCGGCTCAGTTATGATCGCGGTCGCGATCATATTGCAGATACTTGGATATCTCGTGATCCGCAAGATCATTCGAATCAGGGTCTGAAGGAGTTCAGCCATGGTAAACTTACCCATCTTAGTGGCCGTGATTGGTGTGCTGGTCTTCATAGCAGTGTTCTCGGTCGGCTATGCGATGTTCGGAAGGTCCAGCACCCTGGAGCAGCGAGTCCGACAAACTGGCGATCGAGAGACGGGCTCGCGATTCAACCTTGGTGATCTGATAAGAGGATCAGAGCAAATCTTCAGGCCGCTGGGCGAAATAATTCCGCGCTCACCCGAAGAGATGGGGCGTCAAGAGAGACGGTTGGTGACTGCGGGCTTCAGGCGAAAGGACGCCCCGGTTTTGTTTTACGGAGTAAAGCTGGCGCTCGCTATTCTGCTCGTGTTGGGGTTCACTGCCGGCGGTTATCTCGGACGCAACCCACTTCTGTACGTGGTTCTGTCTATCCTGCTCGGGGCGATGGTGCCTGATTTTTGGATGAGCCGTCGAATAAAAAGGCGGAAAGAAAACATTCAGCTTGCCATTCCCGATGCACTCGATCTCACCGTTGTGTGCGTTGAAGCCGGGCTTGGGCTGGACCAGTCGTTGATGCGCATAGGCCAGGAGATCCGCCCAATACATCGGGACCTGAGCGACGAGTTGCGTTTGCTGAACCTGGAAGTGAATGCCGGGAAGAGTCGAGCGCAGTCCTTGCGCAATCTGGCTAGTCGGACCGAGGTCGATGATCTAAAGGCGCTTGTGGCCGTGCTGATTCAGACCGATAAATTCGGAACAAGTGTCGCACAATCACTGCGCGTCTTCTCAGACTCGCTGCGCGTCAAACGCAGGCAGCGCGCAGAGGAACGGTCGGCAAAGACTACAATTAAAATGATTCCACCATTGGTTTTCTTCATCATGCCGTCGATTTTTGTGGTAGTATTGGGCCCGGCGATTATCACGCTAGTACAGGAATTCCTTCCGAGCCTCGGAAACCAATAAAAAGGGAGAACTAAATGGACCAGACTACTCTTCGCATTATCCTGGCTGTAATTGGGGTGATCATCATCGTGATCATTGTGCTTCGTCGCAAGCGTCGCAAGGGATAAGTAGTCAGGCAGTCGAGGGCGGCTTTGAAGTATCAGCTATTGAATCGCAGCAAGCAGACGATCCTGGCATCTGAGGTCGAGTTGGCGGATACTTCCTGGACTCGGATGAAAGGCCTGCTGGGCCAAACTGCCGAAGATTTTCCAGTGGGCAAAGGTCTTTGGATAACACCCTCTCAAGGGGTCCATACTATCGGAATGAAAATGCCGATAGACGTGGTTTATCTCGACTCAGCGTATCGGGTCGTCCACGTCTGTCACACGCTGCCCCCGTTTCGAATTGCTGCGGTGAAGTTCAAGGCCCGTAGCGTTATTGAGTTACCAGCAGGGACTCTGGCACAGACTCGGACCTCGGTCGGTGATGTGCTGGAGATTCAGCGCAATCAAGGCTGAGAAGGATTAGTCATGCGCCGCTACTCAAGTTTGATTCTGGTCCTCGTGCTGGTGCTGAGTTTTCCCGGATGCATGCATCATCGCTCAGTACGAGTCGCACCGGCGAACGAATCTGCGAAGGATTCGAGCAGTTCAGGTTCACCCACCGCGTTGTCGAACTTTATCCAGGCTACCCTGAAGATTTCTCAAGAGAACACCGCCGCCTCCGAAGACGCACTAAAGCAACTAAACAAGCGAAGACCGTATCTGGCCGAGCTGTCCAGCCGTATTGCCGCGAACGGGACCGACATTGATTCGCGGCGGCTGCTGGCTGAAGCCTATATGGACGAAGGGCTCCTGACTTACGCTTTTCAAATGTATCAGGAGATCCAATCAATGAAGCCTGATGACTCGCTTTCAGAGGTAGGTGTTGCGCGGCTCTGGGACCGATGGGGTGATTACGGTCTGGCGTACCAGCATGCGGAACGCGCCGTCGTGCTTGACCCCAAATCGGCGGAAGCGCTGGAGGCGCTTGGCAGAGTTCACTTGCATCGCAACCAGATTGATCAGGCGCTGTCCGCGTTTCTCTCCGCGGTCGAGATCAAGCCTCAAAGCGCCTCGCTGCTTTCCAATGCTGGATATCTGTTCCTCAAGCGAGGTGACTTGCAACAGGCTCGGGTTTACCTCGAGCGGGCGGTCGCGGCCGACGATTCTCTCGTTGAGGCGCGAAACAACCTCGGCATTGTATTGGCCCGACTGGGAGAGCCCAACCACGCGCTTGAACAGTTCATGTCGGTAAATGATCCGGCGGCGGCTTTCAATAATCTGGGTGCGGTCTACCTGGATCAGAGACGATGGAATGAGGCAAGAGAGGCGTTTCGCCGGGCATTGGTTCTCGATCCGGAGCACAAGAAAGCCAGAAGTAACCTCACAGAGGCGGAAGCGCATATGCCGCGACCGACTATAATCAACTTGCCGCCCTTCAAAGAAAAGAACGAAGTCGCGGCCGCGCCAAACAAATCCGATTCGCGCAAACCTGTTGCGGCTCGGGCTGAGGCAATCGGTTCCGTAACCAAGAGAGGATCGAGGATATCGATCGCGTACAAAGATGCGCTCGATCGCTTTCGAGGGAGGCGGTATAATGAAGCGATCGACATACTCCAGTGGCTTTTGCAGCAGTACCCGGATGACACTCTGGCCAGCAATTGCGAATACTGGATTGGCGAGAGCTATTTCGGTCTGACCGATTACAAGAAAGCTTATGCTGCTTTCAAGCGGGTTACCCTATACAACGGCTCAGTGAAAAGAAATGACGCAGTGACTATGATGAGACGAGCTGCTGTCAAACAGCGTCAGGGCGGTCGGACGAAAGGAATAGCGTAGACATTGATGAGATGGCGGATTGCAACACTCGGTTTCTCTCTTCTGCTCATTCATGCGATGGCAGGGACCTCTGCGGCGCAGGACGATGTCAGTTCCTCTGCCTGGCAGGCAACCGTAAAGATCGAGTCAGCGGATTTGTATTCCGGCGTGTCCGTTTCAAGCAGGGTTGTTACGCAACTGAAACGCGGGGATACAGTTGCCATCGGCATGGAGATCACTGGCGCGGACGGAACCTGGTATGCCGTTACGACGGCAGGACAGCCTCCGGCCTCTGGCTATCTTAGCGGCAAAGCGCTCGCGGTTCAGGAACCCGGGGCGGTGGCCCAATGGGACTATCAGCCGCCTCCCGAACCCGCGCCGGTTCCAGATACACAGTCCTCGGTCGCTGCTGGAGAGCTGGCTATCGCGGCGGCTTCCAGGGGCAAGTTTGAACGCGATATCAAAAGCTTCTTCATTTCGAAGTTCGGCCGTACTTTGCCCGTGAGCGCGTTCGGTCAGACACGCCTGCACAGTCGTTTGGGATTCGATCATCGTAACGGTATTGATGTAGCGTTGAGCCCGGACAGCCTGGAGGGGCGCGCCCTGCTCGGCAAGCTCCGCGGGTTTGGAGTGCCTTTCATCGCCTTTCGCAGGGCGATTCCTGGAGTAGCAACCGGGGCCCACATCCACGTCGGAAGACCTTCGCCACGAAGGTAGAAAGTATAGGACATATAGGACACATAGGACCTATATTTCCTTTGGCCTCATTCCCGCCCACGGCTTTGCTTTCTCAAGCTGACCCGCCAGCCTCAGCAGCGTCGCGTCCTCTCCAAACCTCCCTGAGAACATCACTCCGATTGGCAAACCATCCGCCGACCAGTGCAGCGGGACGGACATCGAAGGCTGACCCGTCACATTGTAAATCGCCGTGTATGGACCGAACTCAGTGACGTCTTTGGTGTATGCCGCAATGTTCGCGGGCGACAGGCTCAACACGCCTAGCGGGACGGGGGGCTTTGCAAGTGTCGGGCTCAAGATCACATCGTAGCTCTGCTGAAACTTCGCCATTGCCAGCCCTACCTGATGCAGCGTCGCGATCGCTCGCGAATAAGCGACGACGTTAACCGCGCGTCCCGCTTGAGCGAGAATCCAGGTCACCGGTTCGACATCTTTGTCAGTCACCGGCCGGCCCAACGGCTTAGCCGCGTCGTCCAGCGTTCTAGCCAACGAAACGCGTAACACAGTCAAGAAAGCATCGCGCATCCAGGCGTCTTCTATCGGCGGCTGTGCTTCTTCGACCTTGTGACCAAGGCTCTCGCAGAGCTTCGCCGCTTCGGTCGCAGCCTTCCGGCACTCGGGGTCGAGCGGAGTTCCAGCGGGCGTCGCGACGGCAAGAGCGATGCGCAGCTTGCCCGGATCGGCGCCTACTTCTTTCAGGAACGGCCGCTCGGGCGGCGGTGAAAAGTAAGGCGAGCCCGGCTCCACGCCTCCGGAAATATCCAACAGCGCCGCGCTATCTCGAATCGAGACGGTCAGCGCGTGATGATGAGAACATCCGTTCCAGCCTTCGAATTGAGTCGGACCCAGAGGCACTCGCCCGCGCGTAGGCTTGAGGCCAAATAGCCCGCAACACGACGCGGGAATCCTGATCGAGCCACCGCCGTCGCTTCCATGCGCCATCGGCACTACGCGACTGGCGACCAGAGCACTCGAACCGCCCGACGATCCGCCGCTGGTGCGTTCAAGGTTCCACGGATTGTGCGTCTTGCCGAACAGCACCGACTCGGTTGTGGTCGTGAGCCCAAACTCAGGCGAGGTTGTCTTTGCGAATATCACGAGGCCGCCTTGTTTGTAGCGAGTGACCAGTGTGCTGTCGAAGTCCGGCGTGTTGTCCTTGAACACACGGCTGCCGTAGGACGTGATAGTGCCCGCGAGTTGCTGCCCGAGATCCTTGAGCACAAACGGAACGCCTTTGAAGGGACCGGCCGGCAGCCCCTGTTTGATCTGGGCTTCAGCTTTGTCAAAGAAGACTTGTGCGGTGGCATTGAGCTTCGGATTGATCGCATCCAGTCGTTGCCTTACGGCATTGAGCAGCTCGAGTGGAGTGACCTGACGTTTGGCGACAAGCGCGGCAAGCCCGAGCCCGTCGTATTGATGGTATTCGGCTGCGAGCCCCGACAATCGCGGCGGTTCGTTTAGCGAGTCGGTGGATGCGTGACTGGATGGTTGATCGATTGTGTTCACGATAGCTCCCACGGCTGCGGCGGCGCTAAGCTCGAGCAATTGGCGCCGGCTGAGGTGATTCTTTTTCATCGCGAGGCTACCTCCTGCCTGCAGGGCGGCCAATTGCGCGGCAAGCTTGCGCAACACTATAGCGCATTTCACTCATATTCGTTTTCCTTTGGCGGGCTTCGCGCGATATGCCGCGCGGGGCTCGGCTAAATGCCTTCCGTTGCGAGTTGTCGTCGTCTCGAAGACTATGCGCACGCGCGCGTGCAGAGCGGTTGCTACGCGACGCAACATGCTAAGAGAATGACCCTCGTATCCAGGAGACTCAAGTCGGCTGATCTGTTGCTGCGAGGTTTTCAGAAGCTTCGCGAGGTCCTTTTGAGAAAGCCCCGCCTGCAGCCGTAGCGCAGCAATCTGCAGTGCCACATCCCACGCTTCGCCCGCGCGCTGAAAGCGGGCCGCAAACGCCGGGTTCTGAAGTTGCTCGTCGAGGTAGCGATCGAAATTTGTCTTCTTCATCCCCGGTTCCTTCTTTGCCAATCGCGCATCCGTTCAAGCGCGATCCGAATGTCGCGGGCCCGAAGTCTCTGGCCTTTGTTTCGAACTCCGTGCACCACGACGATTCGACGGTTCCTCGCAAAGAACCACAACACGCGGGTATTGAGCTTGCCCACGTGACGCAATTCAAAGAGTCCGTCGCCGAGCGATTTGGACAGGGGCTCCCGGTGATATTGCCGATTCCTTAGCTTAGCGAGTCCGGCAAGAACCGCTGCGAAGCCGTCCGGATCGCTAGCCCTCAACGTGTCTAGAAACTCTCATGCACCGGACAAATCCCTGCTTCGGTCTCCCAGAACTCTACCGTGAAATCCATATTCGGGCAACATCAGATTTGATGTTTGCGCCCCTTCAAGTAATTACGGCCAAATCAGGATGCAGATGAACGGATGAAGTTCCGTCCAGTCGTCCCAGGAAGGCTTACTTAGCAGGTTCTGCTACATCTGAACGCAGGAACTGATCCAGCAGTTCGGCATACTTGGCGCTGCGTTCGGCTATCTCTTCTTCGGTCTCTTTCATTTCGCGGCGTGACTGATAAAACTCATCGGCAATCTGAATCGCGGCAAGTATCGCGACGCGAAGCGAGTCGACGGTCATCGTAGCCCGAGCGATTTCGTTCATGCGTTTGTTGACGTGCTCGGCCAGTTCTTGAATGTATTCGGAGTCGTGAGTGCTTCGAAGGGTATAGGTCTGATTGTAGATGACGACCTTGTGTGATTGGCTCGGATTGTTGTCCATACTCGTCCATGCGCGCCGCGGGCTTCAAGAAGCAAGCCGACAACGCGCCCTCATTTCTTAGCTGCTTCCACTCTTTGCCGCTTCCACATCAAGCACGGCGATGGCATCCAGCATCCCTTCTACCTTTAGCTTTATCGCGTCGCGCTCGGTAAGCAACCGTTCGACCTGCTGTTCGAGCCGCTCTTTATCATCGCTCACCCGACTCATCTCACGCCGCAGGCTCAACACTTCACGCTCGAGCGATTCGCGTTCCTGCCGCTCGCGTTTGAACTGTTCGATCGTGCGGTAGATTTTGTCCTCGAGGTGCGAGAACTTTTCCAGACCGTAGATTCCGCTCACCTGGCCCCACCTCCATTGCCGATTGTCGATTGCCGATTTCAGATTCTTAGCTCCAACGGCTCTGACGGCCAATCGGCAATCGCAACTCGGAAATCACCGCAGCTGGGCATCGAAGCTAGTTTCGAGCAGCGCCCTGACCCGTGCGTGCATTCCAGCTACCTCTTCATCCGTGAGTGTGCGACCCTCGCCCCGATAGATCACTCTGAACGCGAGCGAGTGGAAGCCCTCGGGCATCTCTTTGCTCTTATACATATCGAAGACTCGCACTGAAACTATTTCCAGAATCCCGAGGTCGCGCACGGCCTTTTCGATTTCGCCCCACATCACCGTATCGGGCACCAGCGCCGAAACATCGCGGGACGCGGCCGGGAACCTGGCCAGTGCGCTGTACCGGACCCGGTCTGCCGGAAGCGCGAGTAACTTTTCAAACTCCAGCTCGCCAATGAAGACCGGCTGGCGGAACTTGTAGAGAGAGGCTACCCGCGGATGAAGGCGGCCAAACCTCACTATCTCTTCGCCGTCGTGAGCAAGCACCGCCGACTGTCCAGGATGGAGGTATTCTACACGGGCTCGATGAATTGTAAAGGCTGAGATGTTCAACGCGGACATCACAACTTCGATTGCGCCCTTGAGATCGTAAAGATCGAGCTGCTTCGAGCCGCGCCAGTCATCAGGAAACACTGAACCCGTCATTGCGATTCCCAAAACTTCACGTTCGAGCGGCCGTTCATCGAGACCCACGGATTCGAAGACCCGGCCAATCTCGAACAGCTTCACGTCGCGAGTCCCTTGATTGAAGTTGTGCTGAACGGCGTCCAGCAATCCGATTATCAGCGAAGCTCGCATCACCGATTGATTCACGTCGATCGGGTTTGAAAGAGTCGCCGCCGGTCTGTCGCTTCGCCGGAAGAGTTGGTCCCGCTCGCCGTTGACGAAGCTAAACGAATAAGCTTCATCAAACCCCAGCCCCGTAAGCGCGCGGCGCACGTTGCGACGTTGCTTGTCGCCGCCTGAATACCTGCCCGCGCCGCTCCACGCCGGCAGTGTCACGTCAACCAGATCGTAGCCCACATGGCGGGCAACCTCTTCGACGAGGTCTTCCTCCCGACTGATGTCGACTCGGAACGAAGGCGCGACAACGCTCAGGTGTTTTTCGCTCGCATTAAGTTCAACTTCGAATTCCAGCTTGCGCAGAATCTCCGCGGCTTGCTCGATCGTGACCTTCAAACCTGTGAGGCGCTCGATCCGCGCCTCACGCACAGAGACCCGGTCGCGAGTAATGCGCGCGGGATAAACATCGATTGCACCTTTGAGCACCTGTCCACCGGCGATCTCGGCGATCATCTCCGCAACGCGGTCGGCGGCTCGAACCTGCGCTTCGTAGTCGGCGCCGCGCGCGAACCGGTATGAAGCTTCGGTGTCCATTCCGAGCACACGCGCGGTGTGACGGATCGACGCGGGGTTGAAATAGGCGCTCTCGATCAGTACGTCTGTGGTTTGCTCGCTGATCTCGGTATCCGCGCCTCCCATCACGCCGGCTATCGCGACCGCGCGATCCGCATCGGCGATGGCCAGCATTTCCGAGGAGAGCTGTCGCGTAACTCCGTCGAGCGTTGTGATCTGTTCTCCCGCGCGAGGACGCCTGACGATGATGCGGTGCCCGTGCAACAGATTCAGATCGAATGCGTGAGTGGGCTGATTCATCTCGAACATCACGTAGTTGGTTATGTCCGCGATGTTATTAACCGGGCGCTGGCCGATCGATTCGAGGCGGTCGGTTAGCCACTTGGGCGACGGGGCGACCTTCACTCCTCGAACAACGCGCGCCGCGTAACGAGGGCATAGATTCGGGTCGAGGATTTCGACCGCAGCGGCAGAATCGACACGCTCATCCGCTTCGTTCATCGTGATCGATTGCGGAGTGAGCGCGGTGCCGCAAACGAGCGCTGCTTCGCGAGCGATGCCGAGATGCGAAAGCGCGTCGGGACGATTCGAGGTCAAATCGAAGTCAAGAATGTGATCGTCGCCTATGAGTTCGACCGCTTCGACCGCAAGCCCGGCCATTGTCAGCCGCTCTGCGAGTTCTTTAGGATTCAGGGTGAGCGAAACAAGCTCGCCCAGCCAGTTGTAACTGATCTTCATTTGATCCTTACCCGGTGACGCGTTAACACAGCAGACAACCTCCATCTAGCGCTCGATGAGAATAGCAAGATTGTGTCTCATTCCCCAAGCTGCGGTGAAGGTTGGTAGCGGTATCGTTCTCTCTCCATTGAGAGGTCAATTAACCCTCATACGCGTGACCAGCCCGCGCTCGCTCGCCGAAAACGGTCAGTGACAGACCTTATGAACGTTGTTTGCGACGGCTCCCAGGACAACCGCTCGATGGTTATGTCGGTCTGCGCAAGGCGAATGACGTTGAACGAATTGACTTCGCCTCTTCCACGGGTGGAGGTTGCGGTTCCGGCCTGGACGACTACTGCCGCGCGTCCGCCGAATTTGTAACGCTTTGCCGTGTGACCGGTGTGGCTGATGTGTAGATGGCCGGCGAGAAACATATCGGCTCCGCACGTGGAAAGCTCCCTGATTGCCATACGTGACCGCCCGACGAGGTCGCGACTATGATGTCCCTCCGGCAGATCGAACGGGTGATGGGTAACCACGATTTTGATCACGTCCGGACGAAACGCGCAAAACTTCTCTCGAAGCCATGCCACCTGAGTTTTGTTGATGCGACCGCCTTTGATTGTCAGCGAGCGGGCAGTGTTTACGCCAAGTATCGCGATCTCGTCATCAGCGTAGAAGGGTCGCATCTCATCGGTGATGTAGCGACGATACTTTTCCAGCGGTTGAGCGAAACGCAGGAATACGTTGTGCAATGGAATATCGTGATTCCCGGGCACGACGATCTGCGGTCGCGGGAGGGCGTCGAGGAACGCTCGGGCCTCTTTGAACTGATGAGAACGCGCCCGCTGCGTCAGGTCGCCGGACACCGCGACAACATCGGGTCTGACTTCGTTGATGGTGCGAATGAGCGGGGCAATGATCGCTTCGTTGATGCTCCCGAAGTGAATGTCGGATAGATGGACAACTGTTCGCATCCGGCTCCTTGCCTCTAGCAGGCTGCTGAAAAAGCACGCCTCCACCAACCCTGCGTTGGTGGGACGTCGATTTTCGGACTACAAATGGGGTCTCGTTTAGAGCTCTCCACCGCCCCCGTGTAGGTGGAGACGCGACCGTCAGCTAAGCGCCGTGGAGTTTAACCCCATTATAGCCTGGGGAATCGTGCCTCCACCGACACGGGGTCGGTGGAGGTCGGACGTCGAATCATGCCCATTAGCTCGTAGTCGTCACTCCACCAACGCAGGGTTGGTGGAGGCGTAGCGTGTTCTTCAGCAGCCTGCTAGGCCCCAACAGAGGCGCGCTCGGGTACGATGACTCGCAGCGCCACGGGCCGCACACGGTAGCGAAGCGGGGGCCGCATCATTGTGACCTCGCCGTCTGTCGCAACACGAATGCGGCTGCGCCGCGTCTCAATCGAAACTTCGGTGGTGCTCATCGCGACGAATTCCTCGGTTTTCTCGGCGCGTCCCAGAAGCGCACGAAATGCGAGTCTTACGAGTCCGAGCCGCTGCGTACGGTGAGAAAAGTACAGGCTCAATTGCCCGCCGTCGAGGCGAGCTCGCGTGCCGATATTGAAGCTCTCCATTTCATATTTGTTGTTACCGACGAAGACAAAAGGTGTGCGGCATGAGAACTCCTTGCCGTCAGCGTTCAATCTTACGTCAAGAAACGGATATCGTCGCATCACGCTGAGCGCGGCCCAGATAAACGCCGGCCACTTGCCGTGTCCGAGTCGCTGCCTTTGTTCGCGCTGGTGTACGAGGCTCGGATAAAGACCCAGGCTCGAGTTGTTGAGGAAGATCTGTCCGTTGACCTCCCCGACATCAAGCTGGACCGCGTGGTTTGCGATGATCGTTTGCGCAGCTCCTTCCAGGTCGAGCGGAATCGTCAAATCCTTGGCGAAGTGGTTGAGCGTGCCGAGCGGTAAAACACCCAGCGTCTTGTCGGTGTCAATCAGCGTCGATGCGACGGCGTTGATCGTACCGTCGCCGCCCCCGGCAACAACGGTCCCGGCATCGCTGTGAGCTGCGCGTCGCGCGAGTTCAACCACGCTTTCTCCGCTGCGGGCGAGCGAGATGCGCGCCTCGATCCCGTTCTGTTGAAAGAGCTCGGCGAGCTGGTCACGCAATGCCTCTTTGTTGGACGTGCCCGAGCGAGCATTGATGATGACCTCCACCGCTCTCGGCATGTGGTCTCGCTGTCGCTTCTCGTCGTTCATCTTTCGCGAATCAAACCGAGCCGTTGCGAAACTGGGCTGAAATCCGAGCCGGACACAACGAAGGACTAACAAATGCAAAGTAAAGACCAGCGAAGCGTTGGTGCAACGGAGAATTTCATCGCTTAGCGCTCGATGAGGATAGCAAGATTGTGCCTGATTCCGAAGCGGCGGTGAATGTTGGGGTGCACTTCAAGTTCTTGCGCATACCCTCGTCAGAGGCTGCGTGAAAATGCCAGAGCTTAACGGGCGTCGTCGAACTTCAGCACAATAACAGGTCGGGAAGGTGGGCTTGCCCCGCTGCTGATAGTCGACGATTCGAACACCTGAGGCCCTGATGGTCTCCTGAGAATCACAGGCAGCGGGGGCAAGCCCACCTTCCCGACCTGTTATTGTGCTGAGGTTCGACGACGCCCGTTAAGCTCTGGCATCTTCACACAGTCACGTCACAGATGGATGACCGACTGATGCTAGGGCCATCGGGCACTCCATAAAGCGCGAACCCTCGATCGCCCCGCAACCATCTTCACTTGATCCGATAGCCTTCCTCTTCGTTGTTGAAGATCCAACCCACCACTTCGCCAATTCTGATCTCTTCGCTCCGGTATGCCTCCATGGTGATCGCAGCCGACCCCTGGCGGTGAATCGTTTGCGCCGATTGCAACATTCTGCGAAAGCGCTCCTGCCAGCGATGCATGTTGGCGGACCTCAAATCGAGCCAGCCGCGTTCGGCCCACTCGTCTATCGAGATTTCGGTTACCGGCAGCTTCGTTTGGCCGGCGTACTCGGGCACGTTGATTCGCGGCCCGCGAATCAGACGATCGCCCTCGGGTGGGAGTATTGGAATGCCAATTGAGATGATCGTGTTGCGCAGATCGTGGTTGCGCTGGACGTATCGCCAGAGCGCACCGCAGACTTCTTCCGCGCTCTGTTCCACCACCGCCTGAAGCGTCCGGTACTTCGTTTTTAACAAGTGGACTTCATAGAGTAACTTCGTCAGCTTTGGCGGACCAAGCTCGCCGGTCGCAATCGAATGCGAATTGGTCTCGTGTTCGAGCCTGCGCATGGCTTCGATCGCCGAACCGCGCAGGTATCCGGCCCGATAACTCGGCACCATTATCGCCGAATCGATGGCCGCGATTACGTCCACGCCGGTATTGCTGCCTTTGATTTCGAGCACTACATTGCTGGCGATCTCTTCCGGCGTGACGAACTCCATCTGATTAATTGAGGTGACCGCTTCGAATTCTCCTCGCGCGAAGAAGCCGTTCTCGCCGGTATCGACGCCGACCATTTCGAGCTCGCCGAGCTTCTTGAACTCCTGACTCGCAATCGTCAGCTCGACCTCCCCATCGAAGCGCTGGGTGCGCGGCGCATAAACGATTATCGGCGTGTTGTCGCGATGATGCTTGAGCGATTGAAAGGTGACCTTCTTGTAGCCGATCATCGCGCCGGGTTTGATCTCTTTGACAATAGGCCCGCCCGGCGTTCGCGCCATCAGAAACATCAGCCCGGTGTGAGCGAATCCGATCGC
This sequence comes from Blastocatellia bacterium, assembly GCA_035576605.1. Classification (GTDB taxonomy): domain Bacteria; phylum Acidobacteriota; class Blastocatellia; order UBA7656; family UBA7656; genus Onstottus_A. The sequence goes on from DATLWF010000794.1 coordinate 20,934, forward strand.
GGTCTTGGACATCAGCTTCGCCGAGGGCTTGTCCTCGCCGTGGGTGTAAGGAATGTTAAGGCCCATGCCCCCGGTGCCGGTCGTGCCAACCTTCACGTAGACTCGCGTCCCGAGCTCGACCATCGCGCGGTAGATCAACTGGGTGTGTCGGATCAACTGCGGAATCGACTGCGATAGCAACAGTGTCTCAAACGTGCGCTCGATCTGTTTGCGATTGTCCGAGATCTGCTTGAAGTCGTGGTCCTCGATGCGATCCGCGATAAAGTCGAGTGACTTTCGAACCTCAATCGCGTTCGTGTACACATCCTGATAGCTGATCCCGGACGCTGTGTTGACGCAATCGATGAGCACGTCGGCCCCGTGCTCGCGGACCGCGGCGGCCAGCA
>DATLWF010000795.1:0-3836 GCA_035576605.1 Blastocatellia bacterium
GCAAATCGTCGGAGTCTCGGCGCCGCTGCAATCAGTGCTGACTGATGTATCAAAAGTAGCTCCGACAGATTCGACAGTCCTCATCACCGGTGAGACCGGCACCGGAAAGGAGTTGGTCGCACGGGCGATCCACAAACGATCGCGACGATCGGCTCGTCCGTTTGTAAGCGTGAACTGCGCGGCAATACCGTCCTCACTCATCGCATCTGAGCTCTTCGGCCACGAGAAGGGAGCATTCACTGGAGCCACCCAACGACGACAAGGGCGCTTCGAATTAGCTGAGGGCGGCACCATTTTCCTGGACGAGGTTGGGGAATTGCCGGCTGAGATTCAAATCGCGCTGTTACGCGTTCTACAAGAGCGTGAGTTCGAGCGCGTCGGCGGCGGCCGGCCGATACGCGCGAACGTCAGAGTGATCGCAGCCACGAACCGCGATCTGGGGACTGCCATAGCCGAGAAGACATTCCGGTCTGATCTTTATTACCGGCTGAACGTATTTCCGATTGTAGTGCCGCCATTGCGCGAACGTCGCGAGGACATCCCTCTCCTGGTGGAGTATTTTCTTCACCGCTTTGCCAAGCGTGCCGGAAAGCGGATCAATAAAATCAGCAAGGAAACATTGAACATGTTCGAGTCGTACCACTGGCCCGGCAACGTTCGCGAGCTGCAGAATGTGGTGGAGCGTGCTGTGATAGTTTCCGAATCAGATGCGCTGGACATTGATGAGCGGTGGCTGTTGGGACGGAGAACGGCAGCTCCAGCCGCCGCTCAACCGGTTCAACCCATATACCGGCCGCGAACGCGGACAACGCAAGAAGAAGAGAAGGAGGCTATTGAGACGGCTTTAATGGAATCCAAGGGTCGAGTGTCGGGGCCGTTCGGCGCGGCGTCACAGCTAGGGCTACCTTCCTCGACGCTGGAATCGAAGATTAAGTCGCTGAAAATCGATAAGAGTCGTTTCAGACAGCAATAGTCATCGGCTGGACGGACACAACCTTAACCAAGCCTAAAGGCAAAGTTCTTGCAATCCTCGCGAGAAATTCACGAACGTTCGTGATGTCCCCCGACCAGGATCAATAAATTACGTTTGGCCCGGGCTTTGCGCTGTAGTTTGTTAGTGAGGGCGCTACTGCTCAAATAAGTGGGCAATATAGGACGGAAACTAGCAGGATTTGGTAAGACACCGCGGGCCGATACTCTTGTCCTTAGCTCCCAGGATGAAGGCTAAGTTCACAGCTCTACTCCCTGTGGTCTCTTGCAGGAGTAGATGCTTGAAGGGGATTACAAAATGAGAAACGCACGGATAAGAACCGCACGGAACAGAGTTCAGATGCCGAGTTCTGATACAGCCTCCCGTGAGGCCTACGATGTGAAGAATACTGTTCGTGATGCGCTGTTACTGATGACCTGGCCTGAGCAGGTTGAGTTTATTGAGGCTTTGGAGTCAGAGATGCGGAGGGCAAATCTCACCCTATCGCACTACCTTATTCCGCTCGGCATCCCCGGAATGAGTCCGGAAGAGTTGACGCCAATAGAGGTAGGACACTTGGTCAGATTTCTAAAGATCCACGTTCGTCAAGCGCTGCCAGCGGTCGAACGAGCGATGGCGCAGTTAGAACTTTTTCGAGAGTACAAGAACTCCCGTCAGCTTCTGGCTGCGTAGATAACAACCTGACCTTAGGCGCCTGATCTTAGGCGATTGCCTGCTCGGCATTGACGCGAGAGCTATCGGAAATGCTCCTCGCAAGGCTGGACTAGCGATTCTTACTTCCGGTTTCGTCGTAGAGCGCGAGAGAGCCGCCGTCGCTACGGCCATGCTTCTCAAGATCTTTCAACAACCCCTCATCCGTCAAATCCATACGATGGGAGTTCTCCCAATCCGCAGCGAAGATATGACGAAGTCGATCAGTGATGTGCCTGTTAGACACTTCAATAGCTAACTCGCGCCGTTCATCAAAGCTTCCCGGCGAGAAATTCATAGAGCCCACGATCGCTCGTTCGCCATCGGCAAGCATCATCTTGGCATGCAGATGGAGGCCTCTTAGTTTATGGATCTTGATTCCTACATCCTCCATCATTCGCAAGGCGTTCACACCTGCCTGTAACTTGGCTCCCTTGAGAGCGTGAGGCGACAAGGACATCAAATGAATCTTCACGCCACGCCTTCGCGCTCGAACCAGGTGTTCGATCACGGTCATATCCTGATAGCGCTCGTTCTGCAAGAAAAGAGAATGCTCGGCCTGGTCAATGAATCGTACGACCTTTTCTCGCCCATTACCGCGACACCAGATTAGCCGCGCACTCATATCGCCCTCGAAGCTCCGTCGATCCCAGTCGGAATTGAAGCAGGCCAGCACTTCCGCAACCTCTTCCGGGTGTGTCGTCGTCACCGCGTAATCGCGGGTGAGCGAGAAGTGTCTGGGCGCCCAATTGAGCGACTTGATGTGGGCAACCCGTTCGTCAATGACCATTGATTTCTCATGGGTAACCGGGAATTCAGGGTGAGTGGACCTAACATCGACACCGGATTCGGCAAGCGTATTATACGTAACATCATTGTCGGCTTCACCCGATCGGCGGGCCGGGTTCAGCATCACTCTCAGCTTCACACCACGCTGGTGAGCTTCAATTACTGCGTTTATCAAACGAACCTCGGAAAAGAGAAACATTTTGATCTCGATAGACCTGTATGCGCCCGCGATCGCTGTGAGCAGGGGCTGAATCCCGTCGTCAGGCATGACAATAAGTTTTCGCGTCGGACCGCTCATGGATTGGAGTTATCGAACAAATGCATCCAAGTCTAAACTGGACAGGGTTCTCCTGGCAATTAACTGAATGTTCCTTGTGCCGGCTTCAATCGGAAGTTTACATCCCTGATTTAAGTAGCCTGCGAGGCTCTGCGTTCGGGCGGTACGACGATCTTCTCCCGGCGGCTCGCGAGCGAGGACGAAATCAGGACATCGCCGGCGCTCGTCAGCGGATCGCCCGGCAGCGCGGTGAACTCCGCACTGTCCAGATCGGGGAGCTTCATTCGCCCCGCCCGCCAATCCTCCTTTGCCTGGGCGATGCGCTCCCTCGACGACGACACGAAATTCCACTCGATGAAGCGCTCGCCAACTGGCGCTCCGCCCAGCAGCATTAGCACGCTCGGCGCCGTAGCTTGTATCACCGCCTCCGCAACGCTGCCGAACACCGCCATCTGAGTCGGTGCGATCGCTCCCCCGTCCGTTTCCACCGAACCAGAAACTAGATAGGCCGCGCGCTCTTCGTACTCGCGCGGCAGCGCAATGCGCGCACCGGGCTCCAGCGCGACATGCGCGTAGAACAAAGGCGAATGCGTCTTCACCGCTGCTCGCGAACCGAACGCCTCGCCCGCTAGAAGCCGCAGCCACACTCCGCCGTCGCGGTAAACCGGCAGATCATCACCTTCATGATGCGCGAAAGCGGGCGCTGTTTCTTCATTGCCGTTCGGCAGTGCGACCCATGACTGGATCGCGTGCATCGGCCCGCCTTCGCGGCGCGCCTGCTCGAAGCGTTCGGAATGCGTGATGCCGCTGCCGGCGATCATCCAATTCATCTCGCTCGGCCGGATCGGCTGCTCCACGCCGGTGGAGTCGCGATGGATGATTTCGCCCTCGAACAGATAGGTGACGGTGGAGAGCCCGATATGCGGATGCGGCAGTACATCGGCTTTGCGCGCCAGGCCCTTGGGCAGATAGACCGGCCCCATATGATCAAAAAAAAGAACGGCCCCACCATGCGGCGCTTTGCGAACGGCAAGAGGCGGCCGACCTCGAAGCTGCCGAGGTTGCGGCGTCTTTGAGTGATTGTCAGTT
>DATLWF010000796.1:0-9708 GCA_035576605.1 Blastocatellia bacterium
AAGGTTTCCCTGAATCGCGAGCGCCTCGCCGAGATTGTTATGAGCGTCTGCATCGTCAGGTTGGCTCCTCAATACCTCGTTAAAGTGGATGATCGCTTCCTCAGGTTTGCCCTCGGATAAAAGCAAGTTCCCGAGGTTGTAGTGCGCGTTTATGTAATCGGGCCTGATGCCAAGGGCCTCACGAAACTGGCTGGCAGCTTCTTCCAACTTGTCTATTGACTGAAGCGCCGCGCCCAGGTTGGTGTGCGCCACTGCGTCGTCGGGCTTCACTCGCAGGGCTTCACGGAAATGGCTGATCGCCTCTAGAGGCTTCGACTGTGACAGAAGTATAGAACCGAGATTGAAGTGCGCTGTAAAATCGGCCGGGTACTTTTTCAGCCGCTGTAGCATGAGCGCCTCTTGCAGAATGATTCTCACATCCTCGCGCGCGCGCGGCAGGACTTGAATCCACAAGTGGCTCATCTCATCTGAAGATTTATTGCCGGCAAGAACGCGCTTCGGAGGATGATTTGGGTTGCGAATGTTCTCTGCGGAATTGTCGTAGCTGTAGCGCATCGAGAGGACTGTTCCCTTAGGCAAAAAGATCGGCCTGGTATATTGGTAGACCGCCTGCCAGTTGATATCCCAATCTTTGATCCAGATCAGCCACTTCTTCGTGCCATCGGGCAGCGTGGCAAATCCTTGAAGGTCTTTACCCAGATAGTGAGCGTGCGGGTAGACGGCCAGCACGTCGACGTCAACAGGCAACTGGAGTTCGTCTGTTACCACGAAGTCTTTCTTTCCGGCTGGAATATCGAGCGCCCCGTCGCGTTCAAGCTGCAAAAGCATTGGAAACCGAGCCGGCGGCTTATCGGTAAAATAAAGCCCGACGCTCGGCTGGATCACTTCGGGTTTTCCCGATGGCTGCAAGTGCATGTTAAGAACGAGGTCAGTCGCCTTATCTATGCGCCAGGCCATATCATCTGGTTCCGTGAGCGTGGGAGTGCCCGGTTTCCAGAAAAGGAAGTGGCTATCCGGCTCAAAAATTTCAGACTCCATTGCCAGATCCATCCCTTCGAAGCCCACTTCGGCGTCTTGCTGGTCGCGGCGCCGAGACCAGCCTGTGCGGTCAATCAAAATATTAGCGTGATGAACGATTTTCTTATTGCCCGGTAATATTTCGACGGCTCTTACGTAACGCGGCGAGGAGACAGGGACAGGAATAACGAAATTGCGGAACACGTCGGAGCCTCCGGCTGGAAGCGTGTAAGCTTGCGTTGCCTTGATTACAAGATCGGGGGGCCCGAGTTGCCATCCTTCGCTGAACTTCGGCGCGGGAGGAAGCGTCGATCCGGCGCCTTCGGCTGCTCCTTGCTCTACCCAGCCCTGAATCGATCTGATTTGCTCATCGCTCAGACGACGCTCTCCGGTGAATTCGCCATACCCTGGCTCCGGAGGCCACGGCGGCATGTAGCGGCTCTTGATTACCGTGGCAATCTGTTTAGCGCGCTTCTTAACGTCCTCATAGGTGAGCAAGCTGAATGGAGCCGGCCCGCCCGGATGGTGGCACTCTGCGCAACTCTGAAAGATGATCGGAGCAATATCTTTATTGAACGTCAGCGCGGACGCCTTACGTGGTACTTGTGTGTCCGGTGCGCTCGTCTGAGCAAGGGCAACCGCGACTAAAAAGATGAGATGAAGAAAGGCGATCTTGATTTTCCCGGTCATCGCAAATCAGGGATAAAGCAACCAATCGCAGCGGTGGTTTTGTTCGTAACCTGCTTTCCTTCGAGTATGGCTTCTAAGACTTGCTCGAGGTCGCGCGTCGTAGGCACAGGCCTCGCTTTGCCAAGGACGACGTAACGGTCGTCTATCCGTCCGCGGTAGACCATCCGGCCACCGGGCAAGAAGACAGCGGCTTCTGGAGTCACCTGCGCTCCGGTGATCTTGACAAGCTTGTGCTGCGGGTCGCGTAGGGCGCTCAAGCGATACTCGTATTCTTTGATGTGCTTGCGAATAATCTCGCCCGACTCATCCGGGTCCGGATAGACCAGCCAAAACCTCACGCCGCTTTTGGCGAACCTATCATGGAGTCGGCGCACTTCAGGTGCATAGCGATTCGATAGAGGGCAATCCGTGCGAATGAAGATAAAGACTATGGCTTTGGCATCCTTTGCTCGCAACGGCTCTATCTGCCGGCCATCCAAATCAGGAAGTCGCAGGTCGTTCGCCGACGGCTCGTCCGCACAGACAACAACCGCTACCAGCAAGATCGCTGCGACTGAGAGCGGGAAACGCATAAACCAACTGCTTAACACTGACTACTCCTGAAGTGAACGATTGAGCATTATATATCCTGACCAGAACAAAAATAAGTGGCTGATCCGAGACCGAACTCAATCTCAAATCAGCCACTCAGGTTTCACAGCTCGTCGAGCCGCGGCGGATTAGTAGATGAAACGCAAGCCGAACTGGAACTGGCGCATCTGCGCGCCGGAAGCCAGTCCGTTGATGTGCCCCGCGTTACTGCCGCAGTCTACACAGCTATCCGGTTGTCCGAGGTTGACGTGGTTGAACAGATTGAACGACTCTACTCGGAACTCGAGCTTCTTGTTCTCGGATATCTGAAATTTCTTGAACAGCGAAGCATCCGTGTTGAAGTAGTGAGGTCCGCGCAGCGTATTGCGACCTACGTTTCCGAATTTTCCACTCGGTGCTTTAGCCCAGGGCGTTCCTGAACCAATGCCTATCTTGAACCAGTTAAACTGAGTTCTATCGCCATCTGGATCGCCCGTAATGTCAGGCCGGCATGGCCCGGAGTTGACAGAGCAGTTCGCGCCCGAGACCCCGGGGGTAAACGGCAGGCCGCTCGCCCAGGTGGAAACGGTATTGATTTGCCAGCCGCCGAATATCAGGTCAACTGCCTTGGACGAGTTACCCAATAGCATCTTTCCGCGGCCAATCGGCAAATCCCAAACGTTTGAGAAGAAGAACAGATGCGTGCGGTCCTCATCCGTCGGGCCACGTCCAACTGACCGATCGATAGCGAAGTAATCGGAGTCGTTGAATGTAGCGCGCGCGAATGTGTAGTGGGCCAGAATGCTCAGACCGGAGAAGCGAGTTTCAAACTTCGTCTGCAATGCGTTGTAGCGGTTGTCGGCGCAGTTGCAGAAGAAGTCAATTCCCTGCGTCCATCCGAACTTTCCGAAGAATGGTTTGCGCAGGTTCGCATCTGGCTGTGACAGATCGCTGACCGGCTGGTTTATGTTAAATGCAGGGCCGTTACCTGCAAATACGTGAGTGCCCTTATTGCCGACGTAGCCAAGCTCAACCGAGGTGTTGCGCTTGAGCTGATGCTGAACCGTCACGTTCCAGGCATCGACTGTCGGCAGCGTCTGGGTGAAAGGACGCGCCCGAGCGAATATGCCATCGGGCAGGGGCAGCTTTCCGTCCGCCGGCACCGCCGGGAAGAAAGGAGCCGGCGGCCCGCTGGCGAGGGTGAACACTCTGGCGAAACCTGAAGTTTGCAAATCCTGCTGTTGAAGCACAGGCAGGTTTTGAGTGACGGTGTGTCCGAAAAGCGAGCCAAAAACGCCAATGTCGAAACTTCGGCCGTAGCCCGCGCGGATGACAGTTTTCTCTGCCAACTGGTAGGTGATACCCAGGCGCGGCGCGAAGGCCTTGTAGGTGGGGTCAACATTGAAGTGTCTGTTGACATCTCCAACTCCGCCGACAAACAGCTTGCCGGTTTCGAGGTTAAGCAGACTTCCGTCTCCGTTTTCCTTGACTCTCTCCGGGAAGATCAGCTCCCAGCGCAGCCCGTAGTTCACCGTGAGCTTCTGGGTTGCTCGCCAGGTATCCTGGCCGTAGAAGAACCACCGGCGCTGGCGTTCAGCCGCAGTGGTAGTTCTACCCACATATCGGTTGAAATTGCTCACATCGCCCAGCAAGAAGGTTGCAATTCCCAGTCCTACGTCTCTGACGGTGCCGTTCGCGTTGAAATCAGAAGTGCGACCTTCTTCGAATCGCAACTGGCCCGCTCGATGCGCATCCGAGGGCACACGCAAGTTCATCGCGTACCGGATGTCCGCGCCGGTCTTGTAGGTGTGATTGCTGCGGATGAAACTCCAATTGTTGACAAATTGGAACTGCTGCTCCTGTTGGTTGAGCGGACAGTTGCACTGGTTCACATCGAGCGAATACCCAAACTTGAACCCGCCAAGTCCACGTATGCCAAAATCGGGCATTCCTGATGTGAAGAAGTCGTCAAGATTGAGACCTGGTATGCCTGCGTCAGTCGCGGGAGTCGTCCCCAAGCCGCCCGGCAGTACGTTGACTCGATATTTGAAGTAGCCGAAGCGGAAGTCCGTTATCGTAGTCGGGCTCAGGGTGTAATCGAACCCGGAGGCGATTGACTGGTTGCGGACCGAGGAATTGCCCGAAAAGAAAATATTGTCAAAGGCAGGACCGCCCAGCAGTGTTCCGAACGCGCCCGGCCCGGATTTATCGAAGCGCGCAAAGCTGTAGCGACCAAAGATGTGCAGCTTGTCGCTCCAGTAGTGGTCGTCGCGGATATCGAACTGATCGCTGTTGAAGGCTTCGACGCCGGAGCCTGAAAAGTTGTTCTCTATTCCGGGCCTGCTCGGCGGTGGGAGCAGATTGATCAGTTTTAGCGCCTGCGGTGACAAGCGGCCTGATGGGATCTTCCTGTTGGCAAACGCCGTGCGCCCCACACCTACACTATTGCCAGTCAGCGGGTCGTAGATGTTCCTGCCATACTCGCTCAGGTCGCCGGTGCGCGCCAGCAGAGTCGGAACGGTTGTCAGGACCGAGCCTCCGTTCTTGCGACGTGTTCCTTGATAGTCGCCGAATATGAAGTTCTTGTCCTTCTTGAGTCTCCAGCCGGCCGCGCCGCCAAATTGGTTCCACAGCGTATCCGGGATGGCCTTTCCGGTGAGCGGGTTGTTTGTAGACTGCGAAAACGGATTACGCGCGCTTGTTTCATCGTTTCGGCGAAACTCGAAGAGGCTTCCGTGCAGGTTATTGCTTCCCGACTTGGTCTGCGCCGTTACCATACCGGCTATGGCAAGTCCGAACTCCGCATCATAATTCTGCGTCGTGATCTTCGATTCTACAGCAGACTCGAGCGTCGGATTGATGACGATGATTCCCAGGATCGGGTCCTGGTTGTCGGTGCCATCAAGCTGGAATGAAGTCCCGCTGAAGTGCTGCCCGTTGACCATGATCTGAACGGAGCCTTGAGGGTTTTCGCTTGAGGCGTGCTGCCAGCCTAGCTGTTGTGTTCCGGGCGTGAGCAGCAGGAATTTCGTAAAGTTGCGATCGAGAATCGGCAGCTCTGTCAGCTGCCGCTGGTTGAAGGTCGTCGCCACGTCTGCACGATCTGTCTTCAGGGAGAGCTGTTGGGCGTCGGCGGTCACTGTGACCTGCTCGCTCACCGCTCCTATCTGTAACGTGTAGTCCGTGCGGGCGGTGGTGTCGGCCCTGACGTCAACCTCCTGGTTGGAGGTCTTGTATCCCTGTGCTTCAATCTTGACACTATACCTTCCGGGAATCAGGTGGGTGACGGTGTAGTTGCCCTCTTCGTTGGTTTTCACAGTGGTGGTTACATTCTTAGTTAGATCAGTAACACTCACCGTGGCTCCAGCGACCGCGGCCCCCTGAGGGTCAGTAACCGTACCGATGATGTTTCCGTAAACGGCCTGCGCTCTCACGGTCATAGATAGACCCGCAAGCACTAGCAACAGACTAAGTATCACTAATGGGATTCTTTTACTTGTTTGCATGGATGCCCCCTCTTCTGTGAGCCGCGATCGTCACACCCTGGCTAAAGAACAGCCGCCCCATTTACTGACTGAGCGTATTCTGAGTTGCAAAGAGCGATTGTTCTTACCATAGGGACGGAGGCGATTCCCGGCTCGATTGCCTACGACCAAGGATTTTGCGGATAGATCCCCGAAGCAAAACCACGGTCCCACGTCGAAGATCTGTAGGTGTGCCCTTCGGCACTGAAAGTAAGCGGTTAAAGCTGCGCCGTAGGAACTCGGCGTCTGAACATTTGCGTCTACAATATTTATAGTTAGTGCAGCACCCGTATATCAATTACAGGAGGCAATGTCAAGCGCCCGTGCCGTGCAGCGCATCGCCCGTGCCGCAAGTCTGGCTGAGATGTGGGCAGGCGCAATGACACAAGCGTCTTCCGCGTTCGGCGTTCCATTGTAGGCTTTGACATCACTGACCCACCTCACGAGCTGAGTCTAGTGAGAAAATGTGACGAGCACCCATCCATACCCGGGACATTGCGCTAACCATGCGGCGCGCGATAAGCTTTTCAAGCTTAATCGATCGAATTACCCTTTCACGGTGCAGTTATGCTCCTGCTCAAGTCTGCTGTTTGCCTTATGTCATTCGCCGCGTTGACTCTGCCGGGCCCGGCGCTCGCGCGGCAAGATCAATCCGTAAAGGGTCAGCCGAGTACCCTGACGATTGAGCAAGGGGAGTCGCTTTTGAGCGCCGGCAAAGTCGACGCAGCGATCGGCGTGCTGACGGCGATTTCCCGGTCCGAATCCAACGAAACCCAGATAAACCATCTGCTGGGCCTCGCATACTACCAAAAGGCAGACTATGCGCGTGCCGTTGAGCACTTCTCCTTTGCAACAAAGCGCGCACCTGAAGGCAGCCAGCGATACAGACAGGACGTGCAGATGCTCGGATTGTCTCATTATCTACTCGGCCATATTAAGGAGGCGATTCCCTACCTGGAACAGGTCAAGAGTTGGGCGCCTGAAAATGTCGAGATGGCGTACACGCTCGGTATCAGCTACATCCAAACTCACGATCTCGATAAGGCCCGCGAAGCATTCGCCCGCATGTATTCCGTGTCGCCCAGTTCCGCATCTGCTTATCTGATCAACGCTCAGATGATGATTCGCCAGCAGTTCGAAGAGTTCGCCGAAAAGGAATTGCAAAAAGCCCTGGAGATCGATCCGAAGCTTCCGCAGGCAAACTTCCTATTGGGCGAGCTTGCGGTCTATCGCGCCGACCTGGAACGCGGTGTCGCACTTCTGCAGAAAGAGATTGCAATAAATCCTGGATTCGCGATGGCCTACTATATGCTCGGCGAGGCTTATTCCAGACAGCTCAAGTGGGATGCGGCGGTTGGTCCGCTTCAGAAATCGATCTGGCTGAATCCTTTTTTCAGCGGGCCGTACATCGTTCTGGGCAAGGTCTATTTGAAGAAGGGTGAGACGGCTAACGCGGAGAGCATGTTGAGGCGAGCCCTAAGAATGGACCCGAATAACTTCTCGGGGCATCATATGCTCGCGCAAGTGCTTCAACAGATGAACAGAGCGGAAGAGGCGAAAAAAGAGTTCGAGCTTGCAGACAAGTTGCGAACCAGCTCAGAGAAAAACCAGTAGCCGCGAAGAACGAAGGTGGCAAAACAGGCGCGACGAAACATCAACACACTGTCATCTCACCACCAACTTTCCCGCTGGGCCAGTGCTCCGCCGATGCTCAACAGATTCAAGCAAGCTCGTCATCTTATTGCCCGCCGTTCCATCGCGGCTCTGTTGCTTGCCGGCGGGATCTCCCTCATATCGCCGGAGTTGTGCGCGATTGCGACCAGCCAGATTTCCCACTCAGCCGCCGCCGGAGCCGATGGAAGTGGCGAGAAAGATTTCTCCGTGACTTTCGTTGATGTCGCCCAGCGTGCGCGGCTGACTTCTCCAATCATTTACGGCGGCCTTGACAGGAAGAAGTACATCATTGAGACCAATGGTTGCGGCGTTGCCTTCTTCGACTATGACAACGATGGCTGGATGGATATTTTCTTGCTGAACGGCACTCGCCTCGAAGAATTACCAAAAGGAAAGGAACCTACCAATAGGCTTTATCACAACAACCGCGACGGTAGCTTCAGCGACGTGACCGTGAAATCGGGTCTCGCTCATACCGGCTGGGCGTCGGCCGTGACAGTGGGAGACTACGACAACGATGGATTCGATGACCTGTTCATCACTTACTGGGGACGGAACGCCTTATTTCACAACAACGGCAATGGTACTTTCGATGATGTCACCTCAAGAGCGGGTTTGAGCACCAAGGGTATCCGCTGGGGATCGGGCTGCGCATTCATCGACTATGATCGAGACGGGAAGCTCGATCTCTTTGTCGCGAATTACCTGAAGTTCGATCTTGCAAGCGCGGCCGAACCGGGCAAAGGACCGAACTGCCTTTGGAAAGGCATTCCCGTTAACTGCGGGCCAAAGGGCTTACCCACCGACACCAATCTCCTGTATCACAACAACGGGGACGGAACGTTCAGTGACGTCTCCGATGTTTCGGGTATCAGCAAGGTACGCGAGCACTATGCAATGACCGCGGTCATCACCGACTTCAACGACGACGGTTGGCCTGACCTCTATGTCGCCTGTGATTCGACTGCGAGCATCCTCTACCGCAATAACCGCGACGGCACATTCACCGACGTTGCGGTCGAAAGCGGAGCGGCATACAACGAAGACGGCCAGGCGCAAGCGGGGATGGGCGTGACCGTCGGTGACTATAACGGCGACGGGCTTCTGGACATTTTCAAGACTCATTTCGCCGATGACCTGCCAATCCTATACCGAAACACCGGCCGCGGATTTTTCGAAGATGCATCGCGCGAAGCAGGCTTCGACCATACGCGTTACGTTCAATGGGGAACCGGGCTGACTGACTTCGACAACGACGGCTGGCCCGACATCTTCACAGCCACCGGCAATGTCTACCCCGAGGTCGAGCAGTATTTCAAAGACTATCCACATCGGAGCACTCGGCTCCTGTATCGGAATCTTGGGAACGGTCGCTTCAAAGACGTGACGGCTCAATGCGGGCCCGGGGTACTGACTCCGCACTCGAGCCGCGGCTGCGCATTTGGCGACTTTGACAACGACGGCGACATTGATGTGTTGGTGATGAATATGAACGAGCCGCCTTCGTTGCTTCGCAACGAGTACATAAATAGCACCAGTCGCGGAGCGAACAACTGGCTTAAGCTGAAACTGATCGGCACGAAATCAAATCGCTCGGCCATCGGGGCGCGCGTTCGCTTGAGAACGGGTGCGCATCTGCAAGCTCAGGAGATCAGCAGCCAGTCGAGTTACTACTCTCACAATGATCCTCGTCTTCACTTTGGGCTTGGGGCAAACACTAAGGCAGACCAGATAGACATCCGCTGGCCTAGCGGCGCGATTGAGTCGATCAAAGACATCGCCGCTAATCAGATTGTAACCATCAAGGAAGGCAGTGGGATCGTGCGATCATTGGGCAGTGGAAAATAGGCTCTGGCTGAATCATTCGAAACCATGCCACTCAGCGATTCCTTTACTCGTCCGCGCGATCCGACATCAGCCTCAAGGAGCAAGAAATGAAGAGCAAAGGCTTCTTGCGTTCGACCAGCCTCCTTGCGCTGCTATTCATCGTGAGCCTCACCCGCTCCGATTCATCCGCGCAAAGCAATCCCACAACTCGCATCAATCCTGAGCTACTGACAAAAGTATGGAGCGCACGCTGGATCAATGTGCCGAACACCTCGCCCTTCGATTATGGTGTCTACCACTTCCGCAGAATCTTTGAGTTGCCGGCCCGGCCTTCATCATTCGTCATTCACGTCACAGGCGACAACCGCTATCAGCTCTACGTAAATGGAGAGCGCATTTTGTGGGG
>DATLWF010000797.1:0-4584 GCA_035576605.1 Blastocatellia bacterium
ACGGTGAAGGTCATCCCTGCTGATTGCGGCACGATCACAGGTGCTGTCTTTCGCTCTCTCAGCATCACTAGCCCTTTGAGGGCGCTCGCATTCAGCTTCATCGCTATGACTGCCACCGGCGCTTCTTCAGCTTCGAACGTCGCCATTTGCTCTGCGGCTGATCTGAGGGGCTTTCGTTCCTCGGCTTTCGCCGCGCTTTCTGGCGCCCGACTCACCACGTGCACCTGACGGCGCTCCGGAGCGATCACGATCAGGTCATCCACCGGGCTAGATGACACCTTCGCCGCAACCAATCTCGTAGCTGATGCTATCTTGCCCGTTGCCGTTTCTTGCTCCCAGTTGGCTAGCGCTTGCCGGCGAGTCTCTGTGGTCGCTCCCCTTGTCGCCTTGAGCAAATCAATTCCTCCGTCCTCTCTCATCAGGGCTATCTCAGCATTGTGCTGCTCGTCTCGAATGAAGTCCCCGATTGCCACCTGCTTGATCTGGTAAGGAAAGGCGCGGCTTTCGATCACTTCAACCTGTGACCCATCGCTGCTTTCCTGCGGTGACTGCTTATATGGCCGGTGCATTACAAGAAGCTTGCGGCCTGCGGCTATGACGAGGTCGCTTTCGCAGCCCTTATCGAGTCTGCCCATAGACATAGCTGTCGCTTGGTCGGGCAGCCGCTCTGCTCCAGGCTTCTCTTTGAACGCTCCCTCCGACCCTGAGAATTTCAGCAACTGCGGGCCTGACGAGCTCAGGATCGCCACCGCCACATCTGCAAGTCCGTCCGTGCGATTGATCTCTCCGACAGTGATCGCCGTGAGGCTTCCTTCGAGCTCAATCTTTTCGGCTGTCAACAGATTGCCGTGACCATCTCCTCTCAAAAGGCTTAGGGTCGTGCCGCCTATCGAAGCGGCCAGCACGTCGAGGTGATCGTCCGCATCGAAGTCTCCGGTGAAGACCAATTCGGGCGGCGAGTCAAGCGTGAACTCTGCGGCAGGACTAAGAAAGGCAGCATCTGTGAACGCGCCGTCTGCCTTGCGCTGTTTGGCCTCGGGGGGATTCGCAAGGATTGCATCTGCATTGCCGCGATGGATCGCGAGCAGCCCTTTGCCTGCTACTCGGTAGCCGCTCACCAGGTCAGCCGTTCCGTCCTCGTCGAAATCACCCGAAGCGAGCGACAGGGCGCGGGTGTTGGAGTCATGAAGGATCATGTTGTCGCTCGATTGCGGGTTGTAATCAGAAGGCAGTTCACGCCCGTCGTCGAGATCGAGCCAGGCGGGTCTTTCTCCCAAAGCGCGCAGGCCAATTCGCTTCGCGCCGCTGACGCGCTGCTGATGTTGACGAGAAGAATTGTCTGAAGCTCTTCCCTTGATGAGGCTTAGAGACAAGAGAGTTAGTGAAGAGACGGTTACGATCAATGGCAAAAAGAAAAACCTGGAGAGTCTCAATGGAATTCTCATCACATCGCCTCGCTTTCGGGTTTGGAGTCCTTCTTTTTCAATTGAGCTAATGTGCCTTTGGTTGAAAGCGAGCATTAGAATGGACATCGTCGCGCTTCTGATGGGTGGCTCTAGTTTTTCATCTGCTCGCGCTGCGCTTTGAGACGCTGCATTTGTTTTCGGGCAGCGCACGCTCCGTCTTGGCTCGGGCTGGAAGGCGAAAGCATCATCGGCGTCAGCGTAACCTTCGCGACTTCCCCCTCAATGTCCGTACACAAGCACGTCTATCGTTGCGTGTCCCCTCGCCCCCATAGGGTCCAGGAGGGGCTCAGCTTTGATCCGTAGATTTCGACCTGGAATCGTATAGGCTTTGGTGATGCTCGTTTTTTCCTGCGCGGTGCTGGAGTCTACTGTCGCGACGAGCGTATCGAGATTCCCCACCACAATGCCTCCTTCAACGATTTGGAGTTGAACCCTCGCATCAGCGTCCGATCCGCCAGTGCTCGGACGGTTTACAACCAGCACTCTGATCTCAGGAAATCTGCTCACATCTATGTTTGCGACATCTTGTGGTTCGGTGATGCGCACTCCGCCCACTGCTGTTTGAAACAACATGTCGGTCGGATTTGCAGCAGTCGGGATTGGGTTCGCGGCCGTGTTCACCACATTCACGTTCTTAACGTCGTCGCTGCGAACCTTGCCTGAGTTGATTAGGGCCATCATAAGAATCAGGATCAAGAGGCCTGCTGCGACGGGTAGCGTGCTCTTCAGTTTGTTCATGGCAATCTCTCCTTGCTCCAAACCACCCCGCGCCCGTACGTAGACACTCTGAGGAAACTACCATCGGGCGAAATGTATATGTCTGAAACCTTCAGACATCGCGTCATCGATTTTGAAGTCGCGGTCGGTCCTCCTTTGTGTCAAGGAAGCAAGGGCTCTGGTGTTGCTTGCACAACCTCTTCTCGCTGGGGTGGTGTCGCGATTAGGGTATGTTTACCAGGTAGCCGGAAATCGAGAAGGTGAAGTTCGAGTTGAAGTCGTTACTTTCCCCGCTCCGAAAGCCGGCGGTTAGTACGCGTGTCCCCGCATCTGCGTATATCCGAACCACCTGTGCAATATTGCCTTCGCCAAAAGACTCCGGGACGGGCGCGGAAAATGGGAAATCGAAAATTGCCTCCTGACCACCCGCAATGGTTATGATCTCAAGTCTTGCGGCCGTGCCTACTGGTATGCCTCGCGCCCTCATCGCGACAAATTCGATCACCAATCGTTTTCCCGCGGGCACGGTATATACCGTAGTGGCGCAAAACCGAGGATCATTGGCTGATGGCGAACACGTTGCGGTTGCCTGAGCGGGCTGCCGAGCGGGATTATCCAGGTCTCGCACCATCAACGGCGACGCTACGCCAAGTGGTGACGCTACAGTTCCACTACCGGTCAGTGTGGTGTCATGCGTCACCGTCAATATCGCTCCGGCGCTCGATGTCGTTTGCACCGTGCCATCAGGAAACTTCAACCCGCCAAGCGTGTTCTCGATCATCCCCGCCACGGTCAGCTTCGATGTGGGCGTGTCGGTGCCGATGCCGACGTTGCCATACTTATCCTCAAAGATCGTCGTGTCGCCAATGAACAAGTTGCTGCTGCTCAGCCCTGTCCACTTCGTCAACCGGCCAATTGTCCCGCCGCCCAGCACCGGCAGGTTCGGGCCCGCAGCCAGCGGCGTAATGTTGAGTACAAAAGCGCCCGGACTGGCGCCGTAGCCTGTCGGCATCAACGCAAAGCCGCTGCGCCGCTCGTGGTGAAGCTGCGCCAGGAG
The DNA here is from genome assembly GCA_035576605.1 of Blastocatellia bacterium. Lineage (GTDB taxonomy): Bacteria > Acidobacteriota > Blastocatellia > UBA7656 > UBA7656 > Onstottus_A. The sequence goes on from DATLWF010000797.1 coordinate 3,241, forward strand.
TTGCGATAATTCATTTCCAACCATCGCGCGGCTAATGCCATTCGGATTACTTGAACCTGAATGCGGGTGCTGGGCCTGGGCTTGATTGCCTGCGATGCTAGGGCTCAGCGCCAGGGCGAGGAGCATTGAAATGCATCGATTGATTTTCATAAGCAGATCACTCTCCTTGACAGGTTGAGGCACTAGCTAAGCTATGGATTCCGCCCCCATTGTTCCCTGCCCTGCAAACTGACCAGGGCCCTTTTGTGTCGGCGGACATTACAAAGGGTTCAATGGCCGCAACTGGGACTATCGCGTCAATGGATTGAATCGACCTTTATTGCCGTAAGAGCGACCGCATCCGCAAAAACGTTGAAACCGGTGCAGTGCACAGTAATCGTTGTCTGGCTGGTGAATGTTGCAGCGTCTTGGATCACTGCAACTACCTCAAAACCTGGCTCAAAGAGAGAATTGAGTTTGGTACCAAAACCTGCTCCCGTGCTTAAGATGCAGCCGACGTTTTGAGTATCATTATCACCATTGCCCAGAGACACATTAATGAAGATGAGGTAACTTCCGGCCGGAACCGTCTTCGACACGACATCTCGACCCGGATTATTCAGAACGCCGAGGCCAATGTTTTCTTTGGAGAAATAAGCCGTGCCTGAAGCGGCTCCTATCGTCAGGACGTTGACGCCAGTGGGCGTGACAGAGGGCGTGATGGTCACGTTTGGCCCCGCGCTCAGATTTATGTAGTCCGTCAGATTATTTAGGCTGAGCACGGCCGCTCCCAGCGCAATATTGCGGCTCTCCACCGCATGTAACGCCAACTGGTCTGAGCCGATGCCTAAAAACGCTACTCTCAGCGGCGAGCCGCTCGTGCCATTGCCGGATAACGTCGAATCGTGGAAGATCGATGTCAGCCCGGTGGTAGCAGCCGTGGTCTGCATGGTCCCATCGGGAAATTTCAAGCCACCGAGCGTTGTCTCGATCATCCCGGCGACAGTCAACTTAGACCCGGCATTGGTAACCCCGATGCCGACGTTTCCGCCGCCCGGCGCCAGGATCACCTGCCCGAATCCTCCGCCAATGCTTCCAACTCCTGCCCCTCCCGGTTGGATCGTGACGAAGCCGCCTCGACCGCTCGTGCCCGTCAGCGCGTCACCGCCATCGCCCGCTTGCAGCACAAGGTTTGCGCCATTGCCAGCGGTCTGGCCCGCACCGCTCGTATCGCCGCCCTTGCCGCCAATGATGCGCAAGCCCTCTGTGGCGTTCGTGCCAGTTAACGTAGATGTAACCGGAGGCGAGCCGAGAATGTGCAGAAGCGAGACCGGATTGGTCGTCCCCAAGCCGATCTTGCCGTCC
>DATLWF010000798.1:0-18150 GCA_035576605.1 Blastocatellia bacterium
TCCCCTTCTCCCCTTCTCCCCTTCTGCTTTTCCCTCCACCGCGTCCTCACGTCTGAAAGTTTTGAATGACCCTCAAGTCCTCGCCGGTTACCGCGTCTATGTACACCGTCCACGAGAGTGACTTTCCGGCTGTCACTTCCCAGGCGAGCCGGACTTCGACGGCATCGCCTTTCTCGATGGGGAGGATCACAAGCCGCTTGACGCTCACTTCGGCCGGCGCGCCGATTTGGGTGCGCTGCACGCGGCCGGCGATATCTGTGTAGCTGAACGTGCGGCCGACGATCTTCTTGGCGGCGAGGTCTCGTTCCACCGAAGGCTTCAAAGGCAGATCAACGCTCGGGACGAACCTATCGTCGAGTTGCATCAGCCGTCCGTCACGGCTCATGACCGCGACCATTTCGCCGAAGTTGCCGGCTACCGGGTGAGCGTAGCTCGCCTGCCGATAAGTCAGCCGCTCGGTGTCACCCGAAACGTCGGCGCTGATCAGTGAAATCAGCGCCGGATCGATTCCGAGCAACTCGCGCCACCGATCGATGAATGCCCTCATCGCCTCTCGGAGCGCGAATGTTTCCGTGCCGGGTTCGGGCTTGCCCGCCAGGAGCTGTATCCCGTTTGAGACGCCCAGCAGCGAACGGGGCGTGTTGGTGATGGGATAGAAGTCGGGCGGCGTTTGGGGTACGCCATACGCGTCAAGCATCCGCCTCCACTCGCGTTCGGCCTTTGCCCGACGATCCGTTGAATCGCTTATGACTGCCGGGTACTTCTGCCTGGCCGGGCCTGGAGTTTGAGGCGAGGCCTCGGAGCCCGCCAGCAGTAGAACTGTAGTGAGACAAGTGATAGTCCGTAAGATCATAGAAGCGCAGAAGCAGACCGTGCGCGTTGCTCGTTGCGGCGCGCGAGAAGCAGTTCAACAAGGGATTATTCATGTTTTCAAATCACCGGGCAAGCTGACGTTCCCAAAGCATGAAAAGTCGTGCCTGAGCGTGCGCTTTCGCGCTATCATAAACCACGCCGCGCGAGAGCGAAGTCGCAACGAGAGGGACAAGCGATGCTGAGACGCTATACAACGCTGTGGGTACTCGTCCTGGCAGTTTGGATGCTCATAGGTTTGTCCTTCACGCTCAACTATTTCTTCTTCGCCTCGCACTACGTAGCGATTTTCGAGCACCCGCCGACACTTGGTCAGATGCTCGTATGGGAGCTTCCATATTGGCTCCTGTGGGCGGGGCTCGCGCCGGCGATCTTCGTGTTCACGCGGCGGTTTCCGATCGATCGCGAGCGGTGGTTTAGCAACTCATTGCTTCACATCCTCGCCTGCGTTGTCCTGTCGATCGCCCACCGCGCCGTCTATTTGATCATCGGATGGTTGTTGCACGTCGCCGCCTATCAGAACCTCGGTTCGATACCGGACCTGTACTCGTCGGATATTCTCTTCAATCTTCCGACCGGGTTTATGAGCTACGGAACGATCTTCCTGGTCAGCTACGTGATCGACTACTACCGGCGCCATCAGCAAGAGGAGCTGAAGATCTCTCGATTGAAAGCGGAGCTTGCGCAGGCTCAACTGCAGGTGACCGAGGCCCAGCTTCAGGCGCTGAAGATGCAGCTTCATCCGCACTTCTTGTTTAACACTCTCAACTCGATTTCGGCGCTTCTGGATGAAGACGTGGACGCGGCGGATCAGATGCTGGCTCGGCTAGGCGACCTCTTGAGGCTTACGCTTGAAAACTCTGGGGCGCAACAAGTGACGCTTCAAGAGGAGCTCGAATTCCTAAGGTGTTATCTCGAGATCGAGCACGTGCGTTTTCACGACCGGCTCACCGTGAACATGCATGTCGATCCTGAGACGCTCGACGCGCGGGTGCCGAATCTGATCTTGCAGCCGATCGTAGAAAACGCGATCCGGCATGGAATCGTGTCAAGGATTGCCCCGGGTGAGATTGAGATTCGAGCAAGCCGCGCCGGCGACGTTCTGCAACTGCGAGTGAAAGACAACGGGCCGGGGCTGCACGGCGGCGAGGCTTTGGGCGGCCGAATCAAAGAAGGGCTGGGTCTGGCTAACACGCGAGCCAGGCTTCAACAGATGTACGGGACCGCTCATAGATTTGATATGGCAGACGTTCCCGAAGGCGGATTGCAGGTGACGCTTGAAATGCCCTTCGAGACCGCTGGTCTCGTTCGCGAACGCCAGGAGGCGGTGATCATATGACCGCGGGCAGGAGGATTCGAACGCTGATAGTCGACGACGAGCCGCTGGCGCGCCGGAAGATCAGGCGAATGCTCGCGCACGATCCCGAAGTCGAGATCCTCGGCGACTGCGCAAACGGACGCGAGGCCATCGCTGCGATCAGTACCCACAACCCCGCCCTTGTTTTTCTGGACGTTCAGATGCCCGAGATTGACGGCTTCGACGTTCTGGAATCGATACCTCCCGCCGCGATGCCGTTCGTAATCTTTGTCACCGCCTACGATCAATATGCGCTGCGAGCCTTTGAGGTATCCGCAGTTGATTACCTTGTGAAGCCCTTCGATCGCCGCCGATTTGAAAAGGCGCTTCAGCGTGCAAAGTCGCGGCTGGCCACCGAGCGAGGAAGCGATCTGAACCAGCAAACGCTGGCTTTGTTGGAAGAGTTGAAAGCCAGGTCCAGTCACACCGAGCGGTTGGTGATCAAAGCGGGTGGGCGCGCGTTTTTTCTGAAGACCGAAGAGATCGACTGGATCGAGGCCGAAGGAAAATACGTCCGGCTCCACGTCGGCAAGGAGTCCTACCTGCTGCGGGAAGCGATCGGCAGCATGGAAGGCCAGCTCGATCCGAGGAGGTTCCCGCGTATTCACCGCTCGACAATCGTGAACATCGAGCGGGTCCGTGAGCTGCAGCCGTGGTTTCATAACGAGTATCGAGTCATTCTCAACGACGGGACCGAATTGATGCTCAGCCGAGGTTGCCGAAAAAAACTCAGCGAACTCCTGGGCGCCGCGCTATGATCAATGTCGCCGACTCCATCGAGGAGCGGCAGTTCATTCCTTTCTGACGCCACCCACTCCACAATGCGAACGTTCGTGACAAAGTGATGGCCGCTCCGGGCCGCTCGCCGTATAGTCGCCACACACGATAAGTGTCGAGCAGGAAACTCGGAATGGCCGAGGCGTGCAGCCGTTCAACTGTGCGCCGCGGATGGGGTATAGTTTGCTCGAAGCATCCAGCTACACCCATCCAAGAGAAAACGGAGGCCAATCCATGATTCGTTACATGTCTGGCTACAGCGCGCTGGTTCTGTCCGTTGTCGCCTGCTTGCCCGTCGCAATCGCGCGGCCGCAAGGCGATATGTCGAAAATTGAGATCAAGTCGAGCCCGGTGGCCGGGAACGTCTACATGCTCCAAGGCTCGGGCGGCAACATCGGGGTTTCAGCCGGAACCGATGGGATTCTGATAGTCGATGACGAGTTTGCGCCGCTTGCGGACAAGATTCGCGCGGCGCTCAGGAAGCTGGGCGAAGGCAAACTGCGCTACGTGCTCAACACGCATTGGCACGGCGATCACACGGGCGCCAATGCACAGTTTGGCGTAGAAGCTCCGATCATCGCCCACGACAATGTTCGCAAGCGGCTCTCGGGCGAGCTGAAGCCGTCCAGCGGCGCCGCGACCCCTGCGCCCAGGGAAGCGCTGCCGGTCATCACCTTCGATCAGTCGTTATCGGTCCACTTCAACGGCGAGGAGATTCGCGTGATCCACTTCCCGCACGGACATACGGATGGCGACAGCATAATCTTCTTCACTCGCTCGAACGTGGTTCACATGGGCGATGACTTTTTCAACGGGATGTTTCCATACATCGATCTAAACAGCGGCGGGGACGTCGAAGGCTACGAGCGCAACGTCGCGGCTGCGATCACGAAGATTCCTTCAGGCGCGAAGATTATCCCGGGTCATGGTGCGCTCGCGACGATCGACGACCTCAAAGCATTTCACGCGATGCTGGTTGAAACGATTGGCCTCGTTCGCCAGCGGATGAAGTCCGGAAAAACGCTCGAGCAGATTCAAGCAGAAGGCCTGCCCGAGAAGTGGAATAGCTGGGGTGCTGGCTTCGTCAACACCAAAATGTGGATCAACATCGTTTATCAGAGTCTTTCTAAGCCCCGCTAGGGGCGTGCCCGGCCATCGGGGCACGCATTTCAAACCTGGCGGGAACTGTATGGCAGGATGTCTGGCCCCGTGGAGGATTTGGAATGCCGAAATCACCGTTGGCTGTAGATGTGCGGGCTCCCCGTTCTCAAGATGAACTCGCAAATGCGCAAGGCGCCGCTGCTCGTTCCGGGAATCGACTCTTCGCGAAGAAACCGCTCAAATTGCTGCTCGACGAGATGGCGGGCGAGCACCGGTTGCGTCGAGTGCTCGGACCGGTTCAACTCACGAGCCTCGGCGTCGGGGCAATCATCGGCGCCGGCATCTTCGTGGCGACGGGCGCGGCAGCTCACAACGTTGCCGGTCCCGCATTGATGCTGTCATACGTCGTGGCAGGAAGCGCCTGCGTGTTCGCTGCGTTGTGTTACGCGGAGTTTGCGGCGATGGTGCCAGTCGCCGGGTCTGCTTACACGTACGCGTACACGACGCTGGGTGAGCTGTTCGCGTGGATCATCGGCTGGGATCTCGTCCTTGAATACGCGGTCAGCGCGGCGACTGTGACGCACGGCGCGTCGGCTTACTTCCAGGACCTGATCGGGATCTTCGGATTGAAGCTACCCGAGGCGCTGAGCCGCGCGCCGTTCGATTTCGATGCGAAACTGGGCAAGTGGGTGGCGACCGGAACGCTGCTCGACTCTCCGGCTCTTGTAGTGACCGCGGTAGTGACAGTCATTCTCGTAATCGGCATCAAGGAGAGCGCGAGCTTCAACGCTGCAATGGTGGTTCTGAAGCTGGCTATCGTTCTGTTGGTGATCGGGGTTGGCGTCTTCTACGTTGATCCAAAGAACTGGCACCCGTTTTCGCCTTATGGTCTGACCGGCGTCAGTTTCTTTGGGAAGACCCTCTTCGGTCAAACGGACGCAGCGGGGCAGCCGCTGGGGATGCTGGCGGGAGGCGCGCTGATATTTTTCGCCTATATCGGATTTGATTCCGTGTCGACGCATTCCGAAGAAGCTCGCAATCCTCAGCGTGACGTGCCGAAGGGAATCATCATCTCGCTGGTTCTCTGCACGGTTCTTTACATTAGTGTGACCGCCGTGTTGACCGGGATGGTCCCTTACAACAAGCTCGACATAAACGCGCCGGTGGCTGACGCGTTCAAACAGAAGGGTCTGACCTGGGCGCAATTGTTAATCTCGCTCGGCGCGGTTGCCGGAATCACCTCGGTGGTATTGGTAACGATGCTGAGCCAGGCTCGGATACTGCTGGCGATGGCGCGGGACGGATTGCTCCCCGCCAGGTTCTTTGCCGCGGTTCACAAGCGCTTTCGGACGCCCTGGAAATCGACTATCGTCACCGGCATCTTTGTTGGGACAACGGCGGCGCTTCTTCCGATCGATGTTCTGTTGACCCTGGTGAATATCGGCACGCTCCTGGCGTTTGTCATTGTGTGCTCGGCGGTGCTTATTATGCGTCGCACCCACCCGAACGCCGAACGGCCGTTTCGGGCTCCGCTTGTTCCGCTCGTACCGATACTGGGAATCGCGATTTGTTTGCTGCTGATGTTCTCGCTGCCCGCGGAAAACTGGTTGCGATTGTTTGTGTGGCTGTTGATAGGCCTGGCAATCTACTTTGGCTACGGGAGAAGGCATAGCGTTATGGCTCGCCGCCTGGCGCACGAGATAAGCAAACACGGGGTTTCGCCGGCGGGTTCCCCAGTCACCGAGACTGATACGAGCGCCGACTAAAGCGTTGGCATGGTAATATCTCGACTGGATAATCAAAAATCGGTCGAGGGCGACAGTGTCCCAACGAAAGTACCGCGATCCAATTCATAACATCATTTCGCTCGACGAGTCGGTGCCGGAAGACCGGTTGATCGTCGACCTGATTGACTCGGCGGAGTTCCAGCGGCTGCGCCGGATCAAGCAGCTCGGGCTCGCGATGTTCACGTATCAAGGCGCCGAGCACAGCCGGTTCACCCATTCGATCGGTGTGATGCATGTAATGACTCGCGCGCTGAACCTGCTGGGTTCGCATCACGCGATAAGCGATGAGGCGCGCGTGGTAGGGCGTGCCGGTGCGTTGCTCCACGATCTCGGACACGGGCCCCTCTCTCATGTCGTGGAGAAGGTGTTTCACTTCCACCACGAAGACTGGACGCGGCGGATCGTTCTGGACGGCGCGACTGAAGTCAACCAGATCCTCAGCAACTTCGACAGGCAGCTTCCGGAAAAGCTCGCCTCGCTGTATCAGCACAACTACTCGCCTGCGTTCGTCTCGCAGCTGGTCTCTTCGCAGCTTGATTGCGATCGGATGGACTACCTCCTGCGCGACAGCTTGATGACCGGCGCGAAGTACGGACTGTATGACCTGGAGTGGGTGCTGCACGCGCTGAGGATAGATGAGCCGTGTGATCGAATCTACGTCGAGGCAAAGGGTCTGTACTCGGTTGAGGAGTATCTTCAGGCGCGTTACTACATGTTCCGGCAGGTCTACTTTCATCGGACGTTGCGGTCCGCGGAAGCCGTGCTGAATTCGGCGCTTAATCGGGCTCGCTTACTAATCGAGCGCGGCAACCTGGCTTTTCGAATGCCAGGCTCTGTGTTTGAGAAGATGCTTACAGGTGAACAGGTCAACGCCGGGGAATACCTTCAGCTTGATGACACCGATGTGATGTTTAGATTGAAGGAATGGTCGCGCGACGACGACGAGATCCTGGCGGATCTGGCGACGCGCCTGATGCACCGAAGGTTGTTCAAAGCTATCGACCTCGGCGCGGATATGTCGGAGGGGTTCTGGGAAACCGCGGGCGAGATTGTTCGGGGAGGGGCCTTTGATCCGCGGTATTACCTGATAACCGACCGAGCCGCCGACATCCCTTATTACAGCGACTATTCCCCGGTAGGCGTTGACCCAAAGAGCCTGATATACGTTGAAGCAGGGCCGCAGGCTTCGATACGCGAAATAAGCGAAGTGTCAGAAGTAGTCCGAGGGATGCGCGGCTATCGCATCGACCGCGTCTGCGTGCCAGTCGAGGTAGCCGACAAGATCTCCCTCCTTATAAGCGATCACGCCAGGTACGCGGGGGGTGGCACCCAGGTGTCCCCCTCTTGATTGGAACTTTATTGGAAGCTTGAGCGCCTGGTTCGATTTCGCTCGTTCGTCACCTCGTGGGTGACGACAGCAACTATACAACAAGTATTCACGCGGTCAATTCCCCGTGCGGGTAAGTCACAGCCGGAATAGACGGTTGATAATCCCAGGGAGATCGGGGTTCATTTGTTGGCAGGTGAATATGTCTGTTGGTATCTGGCAAGCGTTTCGCGAACGCGCTCGGCGTCTGCGTGCGCGACACGGAACTTCTGAGGGTTTCCTTGAAATGTGATAACCATCTCGTCTTTGGTCAGACTCAGGCCGGCGCCGACAAGATTGGATGCGTAGACGTGCTGTCCATCGTAACGCACGCCAGTCGCGTTTATAGTCAGGGTACCGCTGCACGAGCCGCCAAGCAGTCCGCCATGAAGGTGTTTAACCTGGAGCGTAAGCGGGCTGGGTTCGGCAGCCTTTGCGCGTTGCTTCTTTTCGACTTGCTCTATCTTGTCCTCGAGCATGGCTACCGGGTATAGCGTGCTACCGCCCGCCAGGCGGGCTTCCTTCCATCGCTCGACTGCAGTCGCGGAGTCCCCTCGCTGGAGGGCTATGTCTCCGAGAGCGGCCACTGAGGAGTGATAAGAATCGTCTCCGGCCGCCGGCTGCACCTGGCGGAAAAGCTGTTCTGCTTGATTGAGACGACCGGTCCGTTGATACGAACGCGCAAGCGCAAAGACAACAGCTTGAGTGCCCTGGTTGTTGACGACGGCGTGCTCGAGATCTGGGATTGCCTCCTCGAAGTTGCCATGTCGGTATGCTTCGAGTCCCCGTTGGCGGCTGATATTAGGATCAGTAGCTTTGGTAGCTTCAGTCGCGCGGTTTGCCTGGATCTCGCGCACACGAGCGCGAGCCTGCTTATCCTCGGGGAACAACTGGCCGACCTGCTCGAGCTGTTTGATGGCGGCTTCGACGTCGCCTCGCGCATAGGCTTGGTTGCCCGCTGCCGCAAGCGTTTCTTTCACCTGATTGCGAACCTGGCGTGCCTTTTCGTTTTGGCGATCGATCGCGAGCGCTTGTTTGGAGTAGTAGTAAGCACTCGTCCGAGAACCGGGCTCGGCGAGTCGGCCGGCTTGAAGCGCTTCGTCGGCCTTGCGCAGCAGCTCACGCACTTCCCCTCGTCGCGCCGACAGTTGATTTTCAAGCCTCGCGGCTGCCGTGTGTGCATCTTCGTCGTCCGGATAGTTCTCGACGAGGAAGTTGTAGATCTCCTGAGCCTGCGCAAGATCGCCGCGTGGGATAGCAGCCTGAGCCGATTGGTGCGCGGCATTCCTAACCCGTTCCCGCATTTCCGCGGCAAAGGCATTGTTCGGATCAAGCCTCTTGATCATGTCCGCGTAGTTGAGCGCGCTGCCCTCGTAGACCGTTCCGTAGTAACCGCGCGCAAAAGCGGCTTCTGCCTGCTGTTGAAATTGCTTTATCTGCTCTTCGGCCGGAAGGTTAACTGTTTCGGATGGCAGGACGGGTTTGAGCTTGATTTCTAATGACGCAGACTCGGTAACCGGGAGCGGCTGGACGATGGGCTCAAACCCTTCCTTGGAGATCGTCAGCGTATAAGTTCCGATCGCCAACCGCTCGAGCTTGACGGGAGAATGCCCATATTCTTTTGAGTCGAGCCTTATGTCAGCGCCGGATGGCACAGTAAGTATCACTAGTTGATCGACGGTCGAAGGTTTCTTCGTGACTAGATAGACGGCGGCTGCCGTCAGTGCTGTTAGCATTAGCGCGGAGACCGCCGCCAATAACCACCAACGCCTGCCCGTGGAAGCGCGGGGCACCGTTGCTCCCCAGGACACATTGTCGATGTTGGAGGCCCCGTTATCAACGCTGACCACCCGCAAGGCGCCCGCTTCCGACTCACCGCCCCTGGAAGGTGCAAGAGTAGCCGCAGCCCCGTGTCCCACGGACCCGTGGCTAACAGCCAAAGCGCCGTCTACAAGACCGTCGTCTTCTGCTCTTCCTTGACTAGGATTGTTCTCACCTAACATGGTCCGCTCGCAAAAAACGTCGCCCGGTCTCGATCACGTTCTATTGCTTATCCCCAGAAACTTATTCCCGGCCCCTGCTAGCCAGACCCTCTGACGCGTCAAAAGCTATACTAAGGATACCGCATCGGCCTAATAGCGGCAACGACGGCGTACGGTTTCGATCGCCACGCGCCTCGCTAAGACGACGGCTCAGTGGAACTGATAGTGAGTTGAGTCGTACGGGTTAGACATGATCTCACGATAGGTTGTCGTTAAACTTGTAGCCAATACCCCACACGGTGAGTACATACCTGGGTCTTTTCGGGTTCCCCTCGATCTTGGTTCTGAGCCGGTTGACGTGAGGGTCTATGTTCCGCTTGTAGCCCTCGTAGGCGGTATCCCATATGGCGTTCAGCAGGTCCTGCCGTGAATATACTTTCCCTGGAGCGGATGCGAGTAACCGGAGGATGTTGAACTCAATTGGCGTTAGTACTACTTCCTTACCGTCAACACTGACTATGTGTTTGGTTAGATCGATCTCCATCTCGCCGCGTTTGAGAACCCTTTGCTCCGGGTGCTGAACAGCCGGTTGCGCCCGCTTCTGCAGCGACTCGATTCTGAGTTCGAGTTCGCGGGGACTGAAAGGCTTGGCGAGATAATCGTCGACCCCGACTCCGTAGCCGGCTTCCTTGTCTCTGATGCTGGCCTTTTCGGTGAGCATTATTATGGGCGTCGTCACACCTTTTTCTCGAAGGAGCTTACACAGCCTTACGCCATCTATGCCGGGCATCACGACGTCCAGGATTATAAGATTAGCGTCGGAAGAAAGTCCGTATTCGAGCCCCTGTATTCCATCAGCGGCTTGAAGCACGTCATAGCCTCTGGCGCCGAGATATTCCGCTACCATCGTGCGGATCGATTTGTTGTCATCTACTATTAGGACTCGCTTACCAGAGATGCCTCGCATAGGATCAGATTTCCTGAATGAATTGAGGCGACGATTCCAACTCACAACAGTCGCATTGGCATGACCACGTACTTGTAATCTGATTGTCCGTCCCCGGATGGCCGCAACAACGCAGGACTCTGTTCGTCCTTGAACTCAAACAACACTTCGTCTGTGCCAACGACGCCCAGAAAATCCAGGACGTATTGAGCATTGAACCCAATACTCAGATTGTCGCCGGTATAATCCAGAGGGATCACCTCCTTGGCTTCCCCCACATCGGCGCTCTGTGATGTTATGCTCAGCTTTCCAGTCGCAAGATCGACCTTTACGCCATGGCTCCGCTCATCGGCCATCAGCGCTGCGCGCTTTATGGCCTGTGTTATCCTGTCCACATTCAACGAGATTGACTTGTCGTTGTTTTTTGGCAACACCAGGTCGTAGTTTGGGAACTGGCCCGCCAGCATCCGTGACGTCAGATGCCTATTCTGTATCTCAAAATACAAATGATTCTCGTCTCGAGACAACTCGAGCTCTTCTTCCGCACCGGCCGTCAGCCTGGCGAGTTCGATCAAAGCCTTCTTTGGGATTATCACCTTCAACGGATCTGCGCCATCAACAGCCTGATCCAGGCTGGCAGCAGCCAACGCCAGCCGATGACCATCAGTCGCCACCATCTGCAGTCTCCCTTCGCCAAAAGACAGGAGGGCCCCGTTGAGCGCATACCGCGACTCCTCCTGGGTGATCGCAAAAACGGTCCGGTTGATCAAGCCGTGGAGCACCGCTGCCGGAATCGTCACTCCAGCCTTCTCTGCCTTAGGAGTCGAGGGGAAGTGTTCCTTCGACTGACCGACGATTCTGAATTCGGATGATGCACAAACGATTTTGACCCAGTCGTTCTCTTCCTTCGCGAAGTTTATCTCGGCGTCCGGCAGATTTCGAACAATCTCAAACAGCTTTCTCGCCTGCAAAACGATTGAACCGGGACGGCCCGACTCTGCCGCGCATTCGGTTTGAAGAGACACATCCAGGTCCGTAGCAACCAGCGAGATCGTAGAGTCGTTCACTGTTTCAATCAGGACGTTTGATAATATCGGTATTGTGCTTTTCTTTTCGACTATCCCCTGAAGAAGGTTTAGCTCCTTCAAAAGAGCATTCTTGCTAACGCTGAATTGCATTTCCCACCTCTCTTCGGTGTTGACGCCTCAGAAACTACGACAACACAAAATCTTGATTCATGTTCTTAGTATTAGTAGTAGAGCCTGTGGAAAAGTGAATATCTTTGGCTATACCACTGAAAAGAAGAATTCTAGAGCCATCATAGGGATGTGGAAGGCACTGTGAAAAAGAGATCATGGACATCATAGTTAGTGTGATGACGAGGCCCCGGGCCGATGGTCTAAGTGCATTCTCAACCCGCGACATAGCGCAACCTGTGGAAAAGATATAGAAATCATTTAAAATCAGAAATTAGAGTGTTGATATCCTTGTGGAAATCGGGATCTTTTGCGTAGAGCTGAGCTATCTTGTTAACACTATGAAGCACGGTCGTATGGTGCTTCCCACCGAACTCGCGGCCGATCTCAGGAAAGCTCGACTTTGTCAGCGTCTTACACAAGTACATGGCAACCTGCCGCGGCACCGCAACTTTCCTGGAGTTGTTCTTCGATTTAAGATCGGCCACCTTAAGACCGTAGTGCGCCGCTACCGTCTTTTGGATAAGCTCAACTGAAACGCCGCTAGACTCCTCGGCAATGATTGTCCGAAGAACTTCGTGGGCTAAATCCAGGTCCATCGGCAAACCCTTGAGCGATGCATAAGCCGTAAGTCTGACCAGCGAACCCTCGAGCTCTCTGATGTTCGACTTAATCTTACTCGCGATAAAGAGAGCTACGTTATCCGGCAGGTTGATCCTGTCGAGGTCAGCCTTCCTCTTCAGAATTGCGACCTTGGTCTCCAGATCGGGAGGCTGGATGTCTGCTATGAGCCCCCATTCGAATCTGGAGTGCAGCCGCTCTTCCAGGGTCGGAATCTCTCGCGGAGGGCAGTCGCTCGAAATCACTATTTGCTTTTGCGCATCGTAGAGAGCGTTGAATGTATGAAAGAACTCTTCCTGCGTTCGCTCCTTGCCGGCGAGAAACTGGATATCGTCCATCAACAGCACATCGATGTTTCGGTACTTGTCCCGGAACTTGATGGTCTTATCGTACCTGATGGCGTTGATCAGTTCGTTCATGAAACGCTCAGACGAAAGGTAGGTTAAGCGCAAGTTCTGGTTTCGTTGCTTTATCGCCTGTCCGATCGCGTGCATGAGATGGGTCTTGCCAAGGCCGACCCCTCCGTATACATAGAGAGGGTTATATGTCTTCGATGGCATGTCGACGACTGCCAGGGATGCGGCGTGCGCAAACTGGTTGCAGGAGCCGACGACAAACGTATCGAAGGTGTACTTCGGATTAAGCGGGAGTTCCAGCGGTTCGGTTTCTACCGCCCTAACCACACCTGCCGCGAAACCCTGGTCACTGCTCTGAAATACCTTCGCTCTGGAGGAAACACCACTTAAAGGCTCCGCCTGCCGAATCGCCGCCACCGGCGTGTCATCGATCACGAACCTCAACTCGTAGCTATCGAGATCAAGCTCGTGAAGTGACTCCTCGATAACATCGAAGTAGTTGTTGCTGATCCAATCGCGGAACACTTCGTTTGGAACGCCCAGGTAGATACTGGAATCGTCCTTCCTGGCAGAGGAAATTGGCTTGAACCACATATTGAAGCTCTGCTGGTTCACCCGTTTCGAGATGGCGTTGAGTATGGATGGAAGCAAATCAGAATGCATTGTGGGGCCATGAAGGCGGGGCTCCGCTTTGACTTTTGAAAACGCGGAACCACGCGAAGAACGAGTTTCAAATAACCAACTCAGTTAATGGTAGCCGGCGCGCAGCGCATCAACACCGCAAGGCAGCCTTCGCGACCGGAAATCCTATTGAGAGGCGCTATGATACGACTGAAAGATCCAGATCGAGGACGGCGAAGACTAACACAACGGACTCGGAGAATTCAACGCCGATGTGTCAGTAATAAATCATACCGTAGCGGAGCCGAGGATTAGCGCGCTTTCTGGGCGACGAGCAGTTCTACCGAGGCGCGTTCGAGTTCGATGCCGGCACGCACAATGTCGGCATCGGGGTCGGCGAGGGCGCGTTGCAGCAGTTGCTCAGCGCGCTCCTTCGTCCTGAGAGCGCTGGCAAGGTCGATGTCTTCGGGGCGAGTAGCCTTATTGGCGAGCACTGTCACGCGGTCGGCGCTCACCTCGACGAACCCGTCACTAACGGCCATCTCGCCGGTTTCGTTGCCGATATGGTACGTTAGCAGTCCGGCAGGCTTGAGCAACGACACGAGTTCGGTGTGCCCCGGGAGTATTCCAAGCTCTCCGTCGAGACCCGGAACCTCGACGCGCTCCACGTCGGCTTCGAAAACTTTGCGTTCCGGGGTTACAACCTCCAAGTGAATTCGTTCCGCCATTCTCCCTCTCTCTATCTCACAGGTTCAATAAGAGAATCAGTCTCACACTCGGGCGTCTCACATTGCGTGCGCGCGCTCAACCACCTCCTCGATACCACCGACAAGGAAAAAGGCCTGCTCAGGGAGATCATCATACTTACCGGAGATCAGTTCTTTGAAGCCTCGGACCGTGTCTTCGAGCGCCACGAACTTTCCCTTCAATCCGGTAAACTGTTCAGCGACGTGGAAAGGCTGTGAAAGAAACCGCTGGATCTTTCGCGCGCGTGCCACAGTCAGCTTGTCATCCTCAGATAGCTCGTCAATCCCGAGAATGGCAATAATATCCTGGAGATCTTTATAACGTTGAAGGATTCGCTTGACCTCCTGGGCGACTTCGTAGTGGTCCTCTCCGATTATCCTTGGGTCCAGGATCCTGGAAGTAGAAGCCAGCGGATCGACCGCCGGAAAAATTCCTAACTCCGCAATCTGCCGGGACAGAGCAGTCACCGCATCCAGATGAGCAAAAGTGGTTGCGGGAGCGGGATCCGTGTAGTCATCAGCAGGAACGTAGATCGCCTGTACAGAGGTGATCGATCCTCGCTTGGTCGAGGTAATTCTCTCCTGCAGTTCACCCATCTCCGTTGCAAGAGTCGGCTGGTAGCCGACAGCAGACGGCATACGACCCAGTAGTGCGGATACTTCCGAACCAGCCTGGGTGAAGCGGAAGATATTGTCTATGAACAACAGTACATCGGTTCCGGCTTCGTCGCGAAAGTATTCGGCTACGGTCAGTGCGGTCAACGCTACGCGCAGGCGAGCGCCGGGCGGCTCAGTCATCTGGCCGTAAACTAAGGCAGCCTTGGACTTAGGGATCGAGGCCATGTCAACGTGCTTGAGCTCGAACTCACCGGTCTTTTCCATATGGTCATAGAACGATTCTCCAAAGTTAATCACTTTGGATTCGACCATTTCTCGAATGAGATCATTTCCCTCGCGCGTTCTCTCGCCAACGCCACCGAAGACCGAAAAGCCCCCGTGCTTGATCGCCACGTTATTTATGAGCTCCATAATCAACACGGTCTTCCCGACGCCGGCGCCACCGAACAGGCCTATCTTACCCCCTCGGAGGAACGGTTCAAGCAGATCGATCACCTTGATCCCGGTGACGAACATCTCAAGCTCGGTTGACTGATCCTGAAACGGCGGGGCGTGACGGTGTATAGGATATCGTTGATCTGATACGACGGCGCCCAGCTTGTCAACCGGCTCTCCGATCACGTTCAATACCCGGCCGAGGGTTGCGGGTCCAACAGGGACGGTGATAGGTCCCTCGGTATCGATAGCTTTCATACCTCGTATCAACCCCTCGGTCGGCTGCATAGCGACGCAGCGGCAGCGCCCCTCCCCCAAATGCTGCTGCACTTCAACCGTGATCCTTATGGGTTCGGGAACCTCAAAGCCGTCGCTTACAATTATCAATGCTTGATATATCGGGGGAAGCTCGACTTCCTCAAACTCCACGTCAACGACGGGCCCGATAACCTGTAAAACCTTTCCTTCTTTCGCCATTCCCTGTTTTCCTCTTTTCCATTCAGCCCAGGCGGATATCCCGAGCCTTAGACGATTTCCGCAAGATTCAATTCCAAACAAAAGCGAAACAAAATAGCACAGCGGGTACGGCTTTGCCACTCATTTATGAGGGAGATTTCAGAATCTCTTTTCTATTCTAGCCAACATACCATAACTTAACCAGTTTTCCATAAGCGGCTTCGTGACTGCCCAACGTTTCACGTGAAACATCTGGCCTTCGGACTCGTGCCATCCGCCAAAACGTTTCACAGTGAAACATTCTGGCGACGGGCTTGGCCTCTTCGGCCGGCTTTTCGTTTGGAGGAAGACTTGTGGTATTGTAACGCCCAATGGCACGCATAATCGCGATTGCGAACCAAAAGGGCGGCGTCGGAAAGACTACCACGACGATCAACCTCGGAGCGACGCTGGCCGTCGCCGATATGAAGGTGCTGATCATTGATGCGGACCCTCAGGGGAACAGCACCAGCGGTTTAGGACTTCGGGGAAAAGCTCGGAGGAGCTTCTATCACGCTCTTATTCTGAATGAAACGCTCAGCGGAATGAGCCTGGACACGGAGTTGCCTAACCTCAAGGTCATCCCGGCTGAGAAGACACTGGTTGCCGCCGAGATCGAACTCGTTGACCTGCCTGAACGCGAATTCAAACTAAAGGCGCTGCTCGACCCTTTTGCGCGGGATTTCGACTACGTATTGATTGATTGCCCTCCAAGCCTGGGCTTGCTAACTCTGAACGCACTCGCGGCTGCTGACTCCGTTTTGATCCCCATTCAATGTGAGTACTTCGCGTTGGAAGGGGTTTCTGAGCTGTGGGATACGCTGGTCCGAGTGCGCCGAACCATAAACCCACACTTGGCCGTTGAGGGCTTTCTGCTGACAATGTTTGACGAGCGAACTAATCTGTCCACCCAGGTGATGTCTGACCTGAGAGACTTCCTGGGGTCTCAGGTGTTCACGACCATAATCCCTAGAAATGTGAGATTGGCCGAGGCCCCGAGCCATGGCAAACCGATTATCCTGTACGACATAAGGTCAAAGGGTGCTGAGAGCTACGTTAGATTGGCGAAGGAGGTGATAAACAATGTCAAGAAAGGCGCTGGGCAGGGGGCTTAACGCGTTGTTCACGCAGGGTTCCGCACTTGACCACGATCTGATGGACCTGGACATCGACCGCATAGACCCGGCATCAGTGCAACCACGAGGTGTCTTCAGAGAGGATAAGCTCGACGAGTTAGCTCTATCGATAAGACACAACGGCATCATACAGCCCCTCGTCGTCAGGAGAAACGGCGAACGGTTTCAATTAATCGCCGGCGAGCGAAGATGGCGGGCGGCGCAAAAGGCCGGATTACACAGGGTGCCGTGCATAGTCAAGGAGGTCCCGGAAGAAAATGTTTTGGAGCTCTCGCTGATTGAGAACATTCAGCGCGAAGAGCTCAATCCCATCGAAGAAGCAAATGCCTATAAGAGCCTGTTAGAGAAACGGGATCTCACCCAGGAAGAAGTCGCCCAACGCGTCGGAAAGGACCGCTCTTCAATAACAAACGCACTCAGGCTCTTGAAACTCCCCCTCGAAGTCCAAAAGCTGGTGGAAGAGGAAAAACTGTCGATGGGGCATGCCCGGGCGCTGCTGTCAGTTGATTCGGTGGAACATCAACTCACACTCGCTCGAGAGATCACCAATCGAACACTGTCAGTCAGAGAAACCGAACGGCTTGTTAAGAAAGCGCAGGGGACATCCTCTCGTACTGCCCGAACAAGCTCGTCGGTGAGTAATAATACCGAGGCCGCAAACGTGCTCGCGGCGGAAGCGAAGTTGAGCAGGAAACTCGGGGCACCGGTGAAGATAAGACTCGCAAGGACCGGGGGCGTCGTGGAGATAAAGTTTTCTTCAAGCGACGACCTTGCGCGTCTCTTCGATATCCTAATGCAAGCGCAAATGCCCAACCCGTAGCGTGATCTGCCCGATCCGGCGTTCTTCCAAAGGAAAAATTCCCGTCGGCTCGAAACAAGGCTCCAATTTGCTTAGTGATAAATATTACAACGCTCCCCGAGTGTGGTTGTGTGGGCTCAGGCTCAAATGTCAGCGGCAAGGGCCGCGATGACGGTGACTCGCGGATGTATTATCGGCATATCTTCGCGGTTCAAGCTTTCCCGCCCGCGGGTTTTCCTGTATAACTACTGGGCTCAGAACTTTCGTCATTCTACCATCGTAGAGTGGCGTGGGTTCAGGAACGCGAATATCCATATCAGGAGAAACAAACATGCAGTCACGAAAGCTTACAACTTCCCAGCTCGTTGCCGTGCTGTTGGCCCTTTCCACGGTCGCGTCAGCGGCTTCATTTAACAAATCAACTAATCAGCCTGGTCAAAATAAAGATACTTTGTCAGGCAAGTACGAGGGCGTGGCCAAGAGCGATCAGATTGGCGATATCCCATTGACCGTCGAGATCAAGAATGACAACGGCAAACTGACCGGGAAGATCGACACCCCGCAGGGTCCGGCCGCCATCACCGGAGGAACCTTCGACAACGGTAAGATTGTGATGAAGTTCGATGCCGGTGGCAACGAAGGCACTGTCACCGCCACGCTTGATGGCGACAAGATCAGCGGCAAGTGGGAACTCGGTGGTCAGGGCGGCGCGCTCGAGTTGAAGCGTGCTGCGATGACTGCTGCCGCTCCGGCGAGCCCATCCGGCGGCGCAACCAAGCCAGCGGCTCCGGCCGCTCCTGCGGCGGCGGGCGATCCCGTCTCCGGCGAGTGGGATGCTAACGCCGACGCAAACGGCACACAGTTTCCGTTCACCCTCAAGCTCAAGCTCGACGGCGACAAGGTCACCGGCTCTTCCGAGTCGTCTCAGGGCTCCGCGCCAT
>DATLWF010000799.1:0-22650 GCA_035576605.1 Blastocatellia bacterium
GTGGTCAGTGGTCGGTGTCAGTGGTCAGTGGTCAATGCAGAACACGGATCACACAACAGGACCATAGACTGGGGACCACGGACTACGGACTACGGACCACGGACCACGGACTGCGGACTACGGACTACGGACTACGGACTCCTTCGGTTGTCTGCCCGCAAGCCAGTCGTATATGATTACACGCTTGTAGCGGGCTCGGTGGGCCCGTCCATGAGGAGGCGTCCACGGTGAAACACAAGATCACGCTTATACCCGGCGACGGTATAGGTCCCGAGGTCACAGGAGCTACCATCTCGGTGCTTCGAGCTACAGGCTTCGAGGCGGACTGGGAAACCTTCGTTGTTGGCGCCGAGGCGTTGTCGCGCTTCGGCGATCCGTTGCCGCAGGACCTGATCGACTCGATCAAACGTAACAAGATCGCCCTGAAGGGACCGGTCGCGACTCCGATCGGAACGGGCTTCGTCAGCTCAAACGTCCGCTTGCGAAAAGCGCTTGATCTCTATGCCAACCTGCGGCCGATCAAATCGCTCACAGGTGTGCCGAGCCGCTATGAAAATATCGACTTGATCGTCGTGCGCGAAAACACCGAGGACCTTTACTCGGGCCTTGAGCACGAAGTTGTTCCCGGGGTCGTCGAGAGCCTGAAGATCATTACCGACAAGGCCTCCCGCCGAATCGCAAGATACGCTTTCGAGTATGCCCGGCTTGAAGGACGCAAAAGGATCACAGCGATTCATAAAGCTAATATAATGAAGTTGTCAGATGGTCTTTTTCTCCGGTGTTTTCGCGAGGTCGCCGAAGAGTATCCGGAGATCCAGGCCGACGACTTGATAGTTGACAACACGTGCATGCAGCTTGTGATAAACCCGAACCAGTTCGACATGTTGCTGCTCGAGAACCTGTACGGCGACATTGTCTCGGATTTGTGCGCTGGGCTTATTGGGGGACTTGGCGTTGCGCCCGGCGCCAACATTGGTGAAGAGATCGCCGTGTTCGAAGCGGTGCACGGCGCAGCTCCAACCATCGCGGGTCGCGGCATCGCTAATCCGACGGCTTTGCTGCTGACCGCCGTGTTGATGTTGAAGCATCTGAAGGAGCGCGAGCGGGCCCAGCGAATTCAGGCCGCTCTTGAAAAAGTGTTAGCCGAAGGAAACGTCTTGACCCGCGACCTGGGTGGCCAGGCGACTACGCTCGACTTCACCGAAGCGATAATTCACGCGTTGTAGCCGGGGTCAGACTCGACAATCTCTCGGTCGCAGGGTAAAGGGAGTTACCGGAAATCACATGAAGATCATTGCCAGCCGCACCAGCCTTGGGGAGATCAGCGAAGACGTACTGATCGTGCCGGTTTTTGAGGGCGAGACTCCGGGCGATTCTGAGAATGCTTCGGCGTTAGCGGCGCTGGATCATCTCACGCGCGGCGCTGTCGCGTCGGTGTTCGAGGACCGCGAGATGACAGGCAAGCGCGATCGTTGGGTTCTTCTGCACAATGTCGGGCAGTTCTCGACAAAACGGTTGCTGTTATATGGCGCCGGCAACCCGGAGAAGATCGACTCAATCAGCCTCGGGCGGCTGGCCGGCGCGGCGGTCCGAACCCTGATCAAAAACCGGGGCATTCGCACGGCGGCGTTTCTGGTGACGCGCAAGCTCGAGAGCGAGGCCTTCGTGCAGGCGATAGTCGAGGGCGCATTGATCGGCCAAATGAGTGGCGAGCTTTATAGATCTAAGGACGAACCCGCCGCTGAGATTGAGACCCTTGATTTGGTCAGCGAACTGCCAGACCCTCCTGACTTCGAGCGTGCTGTGAAAGCCGGGACCGCGATGGCCGAAGCGACGAACCTCGCTCGGATGCTGGGCTACGAACCGTCGAACGTGATGACCCCAAGCGAGCTTGCTTTTCGGGCGCAGAAGATGGCTCAGCAAGAAGGGCTTGGGTTTGAAGCGCTTGGCGAAGAGGAAATGAAACATCTCGGAATGGGCGCACTGCTGGCGGTCTCGCGTGGCAGCCAGGAGCCCGCACGGCTTATCGTGATGAGCTACGAGCCTGGCGGGGCCGGCGATGCTCCCCGCGCAAGTGAATTGATCGCGCTGGTCGGCAAAGGAATCACCTTCGATTCCGGAGGGATCTCGATCAAGCCCGCCGCCAAGATGGAAGACATGAAGTACGACATGGGCGGCGGCGCGGCGGTGATTGGAGCCATGCAGGTGATCGCGCGGCTGCGCCCGAACGTTCGTGTCATCGGCCTGGTGCCCGCATCTGAAAATCTGCCATCCGGCCGAGCTGTCAAACCGGGCGACGTGGTTCGAAGCTTGAGCGGCAAGACTATCGAAGTAGTAAACACCGACGCGGAAGGCCGGCTGGTTCTGGCCGATGCGATTACCTATGCGATCAATCGCGGCGCGACGTGCATTGTCGATGCAGCAACGCTGACCGGCGCGTGCGTGATTGCGCTGGGCGAGGCCCGCGCGGCGGTGATGGGGACCGATTCGCAATTGATTGATGATCTGGTCAAGGCAGGCGAGCAGTGCGGCGAACGGCTTTGGCCGATGCCGCTCGACCAGGAGTACGGCGAGATCATTCGCAGCGACATCGCCGATGTCAAGAACGTCGGCAACAGAACTGCGGGCTCAATCACTGGCGGATTTTTCCTGAAGCTTTTTGCCGGCTCGACGCCATGGGCGCACCTCGACATTGCAGGCACCGCGTGGGCCGAGAACGAGACGCCTTACATTGCAAAGGGAGCAACGGGATTTGGCGTCAGGTTGCTGGCGACTTTCGTGTTGAATCGAGCGGCTGCCAACCAGCACGTGGACTAGTGAAGGGAACTTGGAGAGCACTTATGTCGAAAGAGACGATGCATAAAGAGGTCGTGATTCTCGGCTCGGGACCTGCAGGTTTGACCGCAGCGATCTACGCCGCGCGAGCGAACCTCAAGCCGTTGGTGGTTGAAGGTCCGGAACCGGGTGGCCAGTTGATGATCACAACCGATGTCGAAAACTATCCGGGTTTCGCGAACGGAATAATGGGTCCGATTCTTATGGACGAGTTCCGCGGGCAGGCCAAGCGTTTTGGCACAGAGTTCCTTGTAAGCTGGGTGAGCAAGGCGGAGTTGAGCCAACGACCATTCACACTCGAAACCGAAGATCACATAATAAAAGCTGAGACGTTGATCATAGCCACTGGCGCTTCGGCGAAATGGCTCGGCATTCCCGGCGAAGCGCCGACGCCTCATGGACTGGGCGGCCACGGCGTGTCTGCCTGCGCTACCTGTGACGGCTTCTTCTTCAAGGACAAACCTTTGGTTGTCGTAGGCGGCGGAGACACCGCGATGGAGGAGGCGACATTCCTCACGAAGTTTGCGACCGGCGTGACGGTCGTTCATCGCCGCGACGCCTTGCGGGCCTCGAAAATCATGCAGGACAAGGCATTCAAGAACGAGAAGATTAATTTCATCTGGGACACCGGAGTTGAAGAAATACTCGGCTCGCGCGAAAGCGGCGTGACCGGCGTGCGATTGAGGGACTTGAAGACAGGCGAAGGGCGAGTGTTTCCCACTGAGGGTGTGTTCATCGCGATTGGTCATCAGCCCAACACCGATCTGTTCAAAGGCCAGCTCGATATGGATGAGGTGGGCTACATTAAGACCAGGGATCGGTCGACGGCCACGAACATCCCGGGCGTGTTTGCGTGCGGCGATGCGCAGGACTCGGTCTACCGGCAGGCGGTCACTGCGGCGGGCACAGGTTGCATGGCTGCGATGGATGCCGAGCGGTTTCTCGACAATCATCCGATCGCCGCAGAAGCCGGGCAGAAGGAACCGGAACTCGCCGCCCTGTAACGAAACGATATTTCAAGATGGCCGGCAGTATCACAACATCACCCGCCGTAGGAGTGGCTCCGGCAGCCCGGTCCGGCGTCGCCCAACAAATCACCGCGTTCATTGAGCTCTTGCTGCTTGGCGTATGGCTGGGCTCGATGATCTTTTTTAGCTTTGCCGTGGCGCCCAGCGCGTTCGCCGTGCTTCCAACGCGGGAGATGGCCGGCGTGATGGTCACGAGCACGATCGGCAAGATCGAAGCGCTTGGCCTTATCATCGGTACGTTGCTGATCCTTATACAGGTTGCGAACTGGCGGTCGAGACAATCGAGCGGTGCAATCAAGACTCTGCAAACCTTCCTCCTCCTTTTGATGATCGCGTCGGCTGCGCTGTCGCGCTTTTGGATTTCTCCGGCGATGGTGTCGCTGCAAGCCAAGATGGGCGGGCACATCGACGACGTGCCGGTGACGGATCCGATGCGAACGCAGTTCAACGATCTCCATCACTATTCGGTTGGGCTAATGACCACAGCAATGATTTCCGGGCTGGTCGTGCTGTTTCTCACAGTTCGTAGCTGCCTCAAGCGATAATTGTGTTGACGACAGCTTCCCTGGTCGCGAAGTAGTGCTGCTCGCTCCGCTCCACAGCCACCGGTTTCACCTTGAATCCTGAGCACAACTTCCAATTCCAAGCGCAAGGCGTATGTAATGCCCGCCTTGACGATTATCGAACCGAACTATAATCTCGCCTGAACGCGTGGAGACAACAACAGAGAAGAACGAAGCGCCTTCGGCCGAGACTCAGGGACGAACCACGCTTCCGCGAAGCCTTGGCTTGCTCAGCGCTATCGCCGTACTGATAGGCTCGACCATCGGCACTGGCATCTTTCGCTCCCCGGCTGGAATCGCCGGCAGAGTCCCGGACGAAGGGTTGTACCTGCTCCTCTGGGCGCTCGGGGGTTTCTTTTCCCTTTGCGGCGCGCTGACTCTTGCCGAGCTGGCGGGTGCGTTGCCGCACACCGGTGGAGTGTTCGTGTACCTGCGCGAAGGATGGGGACGTTTGCCGGCGTTTCTGTTTGGCTGGTCCGAGCTGACCATCATTCGCGCTTCCGCTCTGGGCGCGGTGGCGACCGTGTTTGCCGAATACTTCCTCAGGCTGCTGGGCAAGGAAAGTCCAGGTGCGGTGCATTACGTTGCCGCGGGCGCCATTCTTCTCGTCGCCGTCTTCAACATCATTGGCATCAAGTTCGGCGCGCTCGTGCAGAACCTTACAACCGGAGCGAAGTACGGCGCGCTGGTGATACTCGTGCTGGCCGCGTTCTTGATTGGAGGAAATAATCCTGCGCCGGCTCCCACTCGAACAGGTGAAGTGCCCAACGAGACATCGCTGGTGATGTTTGGCTTGGCATTCATTTCGTTGTTGTGGGTCTACGACGGCTGGGCGGATGTAACTTTTCTAAGCGGGGAAGTGAAGCGCCCCGAGCGCAACTTGCCGCTCACGATCATCGGCGGAACTCTCGCCGTAATCGCCATCTACTTGCTGGCGAACTTCGCTTACTTGCATTTGCTTGACGTCAAGCAGATCGCCGGTTCGAAGCTGGTGGCGGCGGACACGGCTTATCGCATCATCGGTGAAACGGGAGTGAAGCTGGTATCAATCGCAGTGATGATCTCAGCGTTCGGAACGCTTAACGGCTCAATGATGACCGGCCCGCGAATCTTCTTTGCGATGGCCGACGACGGGCTCTTCTTCAAGAAGATCGCCTCTGTGCATTCGCGGTTCAAGACGCCTTACGTAGCCATCTCACTGGCTGCGGCGCTTGCAGTCGTGTTCGTGATGGTCCGAACATTCGAGCAGTTGACAGACGCGTTCGTGCTTGCGATATGGCCCTTTTATGCGGGCGGAGCGGCGGCTGTTTACGCGCTCCGCCGCAAACGTCCCGATCTTCCACGCGCTTACCGAACGTTCGGATATCCGGTTACGCCGATTCTCTTTATCCTCGCGGTGATCCTGCTGATTGGGAACGCGCTTGTCGAGGACCTCGCTCACGGCTTGCGCGACAATTTCGGTTACTACCGTGCCTTGTTCACCGGAACCACGCTGCCTTATGAGTCGAGCAGCGCGCTGCTGGTGTTCGCGATAGTGCTCGCAGGAATCCCGGCCTATTTCATCTGGAACGCGACCCACTCGAAGCGGCGTTAGAAGGTCAACGCCCGACAGCGTTATAATGCCTGCCATGGTTCAGACCACTCGCGCCCGACCTCGAACCATCGTAAGCCGGAAGCCCCGGTCTCGCTGGTGGAAATGGGCTAAGATCACAATCCTGGTCCTACTCAGTGTTGCGATTCTCTATCAGGGATGGATTGTCTTCAGCATCCTGAGATACCGAAGTAGCAATCCGTCATCGACGGCGATGATGGATCAGCGGGCCTCTGAGGCGAGGGCTCGAGGCGACGAGGTCAAGCAAGTGCAGATGTGGGTCCCTTATGATCGAATCTCGCGCAATCTGACTCGAGCGGTGCTCGCTGGAGAAGACTCGCGCTTTTTTGATCACGCGGGTTTCGATTGGGAAGAGATCAGAAAGGCTATGGAAGAGGACTGGAATAAAGGCGAGTTCAAGAGAGGCGCCTCGACGATAACTCAACAGCTGGCAAAGAACCTTTTTCTGTCGACCTCGAAGAATCCGCTTCGTAAGCTCCACGAGGCGCTGATCACCAAAGAGATGGAATGGATTCTGGGCAAGCGGCGCATACTGGAGATCTATTTGAACGTCATTGAATGGGGCGATGGTGTTTATGGAGCAGAGGCGGCGGCGCGGACCTACTTCAATACTTCGGCTGCCGCGGTGAGCGCCGATCAGGCGGCTTTTCTATCGGCGATCATTCCAGGGCCGAACAGTGCGCTCAATCCGGCGACCCACCGGCGGAGAGTCGAGCGGCGCAAGAACCTGATCGAGCGACTGATGCGTCACGTCGTCGTCCCCAGAGACCTCGACTAGAGGATTACGGCGTCAGCTTCGATCTCCACAAGGATATCCGGATCGATCAAGCGGCTGACCTCGACCATGCTCGTGGCCGGCCGAATATCGCGAAAGACCTCTGCGTGCGCCCGCCCCACTTTTTGCCACTCGTCGATGTCGGTTACATAGATTCGCGTTCGCACAACATCCTTGAAACTGGCTCCAGCAGCCCGAAGCGCGGTTTCGATGTTCTTGAGTGTTTGGACTGCTTGAGCGTAAGCGTCGCCCTTGCCCACGATGTTGCCGGCCTGATCTGTTGCCGTGGTGCCGGAGACGTGCACTGAGGCTCCGACCCGAACCGCGCGCGAGTAGCCAACAATAGGCTCCCAGCTAGTGCCACTGGCGATGTTCTTTCTTTGCATAATGACCTCCGGAATTAAGAAAACAGGCAAGTCGTGCAAGCGTGATACCGGCACGCTAGTCTGAAAGTAATCAAGAGCTATGCGGGAATCACACGTCGGGAAGGGTGGCTTGCCCCCGCTCTTTCGGATAATGCGGCATCAAAGGACGCGGGGGCAAGCCACCCTTCCCAACCTGTGATTCTTTTACTAGATGCGGTTTCTCCCACTGTTCTAAATCATCACCGATACTTCACCCACCCTTCACCCTCGTGTCCGAAGTGAAAGACGTTTGGATGAATGATCTCCGACAGGATCTCGAGTGACTCGGCAAGCCTCGGTCCCGGACGGTTGAAGTACTGGTTGCCGTCAGCGACTACCACCCGCCCGGCGGCAACGGCCCTCAGGCTCTTCCATTCAGCTTTGCTGCCGAGCAAGTGCATCTCTTGAAGCGTGCGCTGGATGTCGAAGCCGCACGGTGAAACGAAGATGATGTCTGGGTCTTTGGTTACCAACTCTTCCCAGGTCATCCACGGCGAGTGTTTGCCTGCCTCGCCAAAGAGGTTCACCCCGCCTGCCATCTCGACGAGTTCGGGCATCCAGTTACCGCCGGCCATCAGCGGATCGATCCATTCAATGTAAGCTACGCCGGGATTTGAATCGAGCCAGTGGGTTCGCTGAACGATGTCGTCCATTCGGCTCTGCAGCTCGTCGGTCAGTTGCTCGGCGCGCGCGTCGGCGCCGAGCGCCGCGCCCACGCGAAGAATATCGGCCCACACGTCATCCAATGAATTGGGTTCAAGAGACACGATCACGGGCTTTGAACTAGTCAGCTCGCAAACCGCTTGCTCCACGTCTTTGAGGCTGACGGCGCACACTTCGCATTGTGATTGGGTGATGATGTGCGTAGGCGCAAGTTCTTCCAGCATTCGGGCGTCGACACGATAGACGCTCAACGCCTGTTCAACGATGGACTTCACGCGCTGGTCGATCTCGAGGCTCGAGCCTTCGACTTTGAACTTCGGGCTGGTGAGCTGAGGCAGAAGCTTTACCGATGGCGGATAGTCGCACTCGTGGGAGCGCCCGACCAACTGGTCTTCGAATCCCAGCGCGGAAACGATTTCAGTGGCACTCGCTATGAGTGAGACGATTCTCGGCGGCGTCATGGTCGATCAACAAGTCTATCAGCCGCGCGGCGCTCCGCAAGTCGAGTTTTCACAGGAAGCGGCATAACAGCCAATAGCTCGTCTGATTGTTTTGGGAGTCGCTGGGCGAAGGTGTCATTGTATCGAATGGTGATTGTGAATGTCGCTGTGAAAGGACAATCCTGCGCATTCCTCCTCCTTATTGTAATGCCCCGAACAAAGGGTCAGGCGTGTAATCCGCAATTCCGTTCGCTCAGAGCTCGCTAGAGAAGAGCAAATTACACGCCTGACTCCGACCTACTCAC
Source organism: Blastocatellia bacterium (assembly GCA_035576605.1). Classification (GTDB taxonomy): domain Bacteria; phylum Acidobacteriota; class Blastocatellia; order UBA7656; family UBA7656; genus Onstottus_A. The sequence continues at coordinate 8,626 of DATLWF010000799.1, forward strand.
AGTACGACCTACTCACAGTAATTCAGCGCGCCCGTCGACGCTCGGGGCGTCGGCATCACGGTGTGCAGCGACAGGCGATTACGAAGAGAGCGTGCCCGAGGACCGTTTTCTGAATGTAAACCCTCTCACACGTTCCATGGCAATCGAATTTTAGACAGCGAGTACTTGAAGTCAAAATGCACGGTCGAAGCGTGGGACTGCCGCCGCCAGGGGCCCCAGGTACGCCCGGGGACGTGGGCTTGCACTGGCACTCGAAGCCGAAGCTACCATCAGATTGCAAAGTGGACTTGATCTTGCAAATGGTGTTCGGTCCTTGTTCGTGGCAGAACGGGGTAGCATCAGCACCGCCGTCCGGGTTGGGGACGAGCAGCATGCGGACGCCCGCTTTTGGAAGCGACGTAACCGCCTTCGCCGACTTGATCGTTTCTGCGAACGCCTTTTTGTCGAGGTGGATTGGAAATGTTGGTTGCGCCTTTGGCATTCTTGCCTCCCTTATTTGAAGTTAGTTTTTGATGCCGTTCCTGCTTCGCCTCGCCTGTTCAGCGCCGGGCTAGGCCTTCGCGTACAGGTCGCCACCACTGCTCTTGAACTCCTCCGCTTTTTCCTTCAAACCGCTTTCGAGTGCGACGACCTCGTTTACGTTGTGCTGCGCCGCATAGTCCCTCACCTCCTGGGTGATCTTCATCGAACAGAAGTGGGGACCACACATCGAACAAAAGTGCGCGAGCTTTGCTCCTTCCTGTGGCAGCGTCTCGTCGTGATACTGCTGCGCCAGCTCGGGATCAAGAGCAAGATTGAACTGGTCTTCCCATCGGAACTCGAATCGGGCTTTTGACAAGGCGTTGTCCCAATATTGAGCGCCGGGATGCCCCTTGGCCAGATCCGCCGCGTGTGCCGCGATCTTGTAAGCTATCACGCCGTCCTTGACGTCCTGCTTGTCGGGCAAACCAAGGTGCTCTTTCGGAGTGACATAGCACAGCATCGCAGTGCCGAACCATCCGATCATCGCCGCCCCGATTGCCGAGGTGATGTGATCGTAGCCCGGCGCTACGTCGGTCACCAGAGGCCCAAGCGTGTAGAACGGAGCTTCGGCACAGACCTCGAGCTGGCGGTCTACGTTCTCTTTGATCAGGTGCATCGGAACGTGACCCGGGCCTTCGATCATCACCTGGCAATCCAGATTCCAGGCGATCTTAGTCAGCTCACCCAACGTATCAAGCTCGGCAAACTGAGCTTCGTCATTTGCATCGGCGATCGAGCCGGGCCGCAAGCCATCGCCGAGGCTGAATGACACGTCGTACGCGCGAAGGATCTCACAGATCTCGCGGAAGTGGGTGTACAGAAAGCTCTCCTTGTGATGGGACAGACACCACTTAGCCATGATCGAACCGCCGCGCGAGACGATGCCAGTAGTGCGCTTTGCGGTCATCGGGATGTATCGGAGCAACACGCCCGCGTGGATCGTGAAGTAATCGACGCCTTGCTCGGCTTGTTCAATCAACGTGTCGCGATAGATCTCCCAGGTCAGTTCTTCGGCCTTGCCGCCAACTTTTTCAAGCGCCTGGTAGATCGGCACGGTTCCGATTGGCACGGGTGAGTTGCGAATGATCCACTCGCGAGTCGTATGGATGTTGCGGCCGGTTGAAAGATCCATCACCGTGTCCGAACCCCACTTGATCGACCAGCGCATCTTCTCGACCTCTTCTTCGATCGAAGAAGCGACCGCGGAATTCCCTATATTGGCATTTATCTTTACAAGGAAGTTGCGTCCGATGATCATCGGTTCGGTTTCCGGATGATTGATGTTTGCAGGAATGATCGCGCGCCCGCGGGCTACTTCGTCGCGAACGAACTCGGGCGTGATGTGAGAAGGCATCCTGGCCCCGAATGATTGCCCCGCGTGCTGAAAGTCGAGCGCGCTTCGGTCGCCGTTCTTTGCGGATTCGAATGCTCGCGAGCGGCCCATGTTCTCGCGAATCGCGATGAACTCCATCTCCGGCGTGATGATGCCGCGCCTGGCGTAGTGCATTTGCGTGACTGCGCAGCTTGGCTTTGCGCGAAGCGGGCGGCGACGCGCACCGGGGAAAGGATCGAGACGGCCTTTGTCTTTCACGAGCGCGTATTCGCGAGCGCCTTCGGTCAGGTAGCCGTCGTCTTGCGGCAAAACGTCGCGGCCGTCGTACTCCTCAATATCGCCGCGCGCAATGATCCATTCGCGGCGCAGCGCGGGCAGCCCGTCGTGGACGCTACAGGTTGCATTGGGATCGCCCCACGGCCCACTCGGGTCGTACACGCGAACCGGCGGGTTCTCTTCAACGGAGCCGTTGACCCCGCGGGTCACGTTCAGGTGCACCTCGCGCATAGGGACGCGAATGTCCGAGTTGCTTCCCTCGACGTAGATTCTCGCTGAGCTGGGAAACTGAAACTTACTCTCGCTGTGTGGTTCTGGATTTTTTGGAGTCGTCATTATTTCTCCCTTCGACGGCATTATCCGTATCAGGTTCAAGGGGTCTCCCGAGCGGGACTCTCAGCCTCGTTATGAAGCTCCCCCGGAAAAGTGATTCGTGAATCGTGATGCGTGACCGAATATCACCGGTCGACGCCAGCATAGCAATCAAACGAATAGATCATCAACCGGCTTCGTCGAACCTGGCAACCCCGGCTCAGCGTAGGCGATTTCGCCGCAGTGAAACACCCTCGGCATCTCGGGATCGTCGGATTTGTAGCATCTGATGACTTGATCCCTGAGAACATCGACATCCCATACGACGAGCGTTCCGGCCGCAAAATAATCAGCGCGCTTCCTGGCCATCTGCTCCTCAGCCCTCGGACCATAGTCGCCCTCGCTTCTCACTTCGACTGCGAAGATTGGTGCGCCATCAAGAAACTTACCGCCAGTGCGCGGACCTATGTAGAAAGCCGCATCGGGGCTGAATGATCTGCGGTTAGGAAGGTTGACGATGAAACCGACATTATCGCCGTACGCACGACCCAACTTCGTCTGTCGCGCGTAGGCTCGCAAGCTCACAACTATTTCGACGGAAGCACTGGCTGGGAGGTCTCCTGTGGGGCTCATAAGTACAAGTTCTCCATCCACAATCTCAGCCTTACCGTCCTCGTGAACATGGTAGAGGTCTTCGATTGTCGCTTCAGTTCTTGTACTCATAACTAACTCTCTGATTAACGCCCCAGGAAAGCGTAATGCCAATTGCATTTCTTGCTTATTGACGCCGCGATTATAGCTTAGCAATCAAGCGAATAGATCATCAACCGGCATCGTCCAACCCGGCAATGCCGGCTCAGCGTCGGCGATTTCGCCGCAGTGAAACACCCTCGCCATCTCAGGATCGTCAGATTTGTAGCGTCTCACGACCTGATCCCGGAGGATATCGACATCCCATACGACGAGCGTTCCTGCGGCGAAATAGTCCGCGCGCGTTCTGGCCATCTCCTCCTCAGCCCTCCGGCCGTAGTCGCCCTCGCTTCTCACTTCGACTGCGAAGATTGGCGCGCCATCAAGAAACTTACCGCCAGTTCGCGGACCAATGTAGAAGGCGGCGTCCGGGCTGAATGATTTGCGGTTAGGCAGAGTGACTATGAAGGCGGCGTTATCATTGTACGCGCGGCCTGTTTTTGTGCGCCGCGCATATTCGCGCAGGCTGACGAATACTTCGCTGGCCGCCGTGCTGGGCAGGTCTCCTGTGGGGCTCATAAGTACGAGTTCTCCATCCACAATCTCAGCCTTACCGTCCTCGTCAACATGGTAAAGGTCTTCGATTGTCGCTTCAGTTCTTGTACTCATAACTAACTCTCTGATTAACGCACCAGGAAAGCGCAATGCCAATTGCGTTGTTGCTTGTCGACGGCGGGATTATACCGCACTCACGCCCGAGTCGCAGCGTATTTGAACACGCAGCGAGATCACTGCGATTCGCGAGCTTCATTTCCGCCCAGCGCTCCATACAACGGCCTCGCGGCCATCACGATCGCACCTGCAACGAGAGCGCCCGCCACAACATCAACCACGTAATGGTAGCGCAAATACACCGTTGAAACGATAACGCCGGTTCCCAACGGCAACAGCCACCAGAAAACCGGCCGGTGAAACTTGCGCGCATAATAGAGCACGAGCAGCGTTAGTTCGGTATGACCGCTTGGAAAACAATCACGGGTGATCCCTTCCGCACGATCCAGCATCTCGCGCACCGGTTGAAACAACCAAACGCCTGTTAACGGAATTGTCTGAGCCTCCAATATAGAAGGAAGGAACCGCGGGCCGACCGCCGGAACCGCGATATACCCCAGATACGACACGTAGAACCCTAACACTACGATGAACACCCAGAAGTCAAACTTCTCAAACCAACCCTTCCTCCACAGAACAACGCCGAGGACCAGCGGTAGAAAGTAATAAGACGAATACGTGAGCTGGAGGACTTCGCTTAGCGGCGGCCATGTCAATCGCTCAAGCCACACCGTTGGATGCACCCCGAACAATCGTTGATCAATCGCCGCCAGGGTCGCGTCAAAGTCGTGCGGGTGAATGAGGGGGATCAGATAGCTCAGTTCCTTATAGGTGATCGGGATCAGCAGGACCGGATACCAGCCGCGTAGTGTGAGAGCGACGTGGCGACGGGGAGAAGGGGAGACTGGGAGAGGGCGAGACGGGGAGAAGGGGAGACGGGGAGAAGGGGAGAAGGGGAGAACTCGCGCGAGCAGGACGATCAAAGCGACCAGGGTGACGTGTCCGGCGCAGAGCTCCCGCCACCATGGGATTCGATAGCTGAAGACCAGGATCAATAACGTTATGATTACAAGGTAAGCGATGGCGACTTTGTCGGCAGGATTGATGCGCGAGGTTTCTCCCCGTCTCCTCTTCTCCCCTTTTCGCCTTGTCCCTGTCTCGCCGTCTTCCCGTCGCACCTCGCGCTTCACAGCCAGCCCTCGCTCTTGTACCACGAGATGGTCTCACGCAGTCCTTCTTCGAGCGGCACTCGGGGGGTGTAGCCAAGCTCGCTCCTTGCGCGTTCGATCGAGCAGGTCCAGCCGGTCTGTGAGAGATCGGTCACTTTATCGCGATTGATAACCGGCGGTTTGCCAATCAGGGCAGCCGCCGCTTCGGCCGCGGCCGCCACGCCGTAAGCAACAGCCCTCGGTATTGTGATCGTCCGCAGACGTTTCCTCATCAATGCTGCCATCAGATCGGCGACCGCACGCATCGAGTAGTCGTCTTCGCTTGATATGAAATAAGTTCGCCCCTTCGATGCTTCGCTTTCGCCCGCGAGAATTATCCCGTCCGCGAGATCTCGCGCATGAACGAGGCTCACTCGTTTGTCTTGCCTGCCGATCATCGGGAACATCCCGCCTTTCACCGCCTTGAAGAACTCAAAGATGCCGTAGTCGCGCGGACCGTAAACCGCGGGCGGCCTGACAATTGTGACCGGCAACAGATCGGAGACGGCATGCACTGCTTCCTCGGCCATGAGCTTGCTGCGGCCGTAAGGCGTGATCGGCGCGGGAGAAGTGTCCTCGTCGACTGGCTTGCCGTCGCGGGCGGGACCGACCGCCGCGAGTGAGCTGATGTATACGAACCTCTCTATTCGATCACGCCGTTTGATCACTTCGGCAAGTATTGCTTCGGTTCCACCATGATTGACGGTGAAGTAGTCCTGGGCCCGCCGAGCGAAGGTCGTACCGGCAACATGATAGATGAGGTCGACATCGGCCAGCGCTTCGTCCCAGTCAGTCGATCCATCCAGGCCCCCGTATGCGAACTCGATTTGCGGATCCTTGACGTATCGCAGGTTGCTTGACTTTCGCACGAGGCATCGGACCGAGTGGCCTCGTTCCAAAAGGTGGTCGACGAGATGACTGCCGACGAATCCGGTCGCGCCGGTCACCAGGATTTTCTTGCGATCGCTCGATTTGCTCATCGCGTCTGAGGTTCCTTGTGCTGTCGCATCAATTGCGCTCGCCAATCAGCACAAATGACGCCCAGAAGTAAGGGTGCCGCCAGGAAGGTTGCTTGCCGTGCAGCAGCTCCAATTTGGCCTGCCTCAATGCCTCGTCTTTGGATAAACCGCGCTTGAGGTTTCGGTAAAAGGCCGTCATCAACTGCGCGGTAGCCGTATCGTTCACGTTCCACAGGCTTGCAAGAACGCTCCGTGTGCCTGCGTAGAGGAATGCTCGCGTCAATCCTAGAACGCCTTCCCCGTTTACCAACTTACCCAATCCCGTACGGCAAGCCGAAAGTGTTACCAAATCGGCTTTGAGTTTCAATCGCATGATCTCGGTCATCTGCAGTATCCCGTCTTCTTTGTCGCTGGCATCCAAGGACAGAATTATTCCGGATCTCCTCGGATTCTCTTCGTCGACCACGCCGTGCGCGGCGAAATGTACATATCGATACTGATCAAGCCTTTCGTTTTTGACCCTCTGCTCGTTCGCCTGAGCGCCGAGAAAGGTTTCACGCTCAGCGGCAGGGAACAATGCGCCTATGCTGGTCACTTCTCGTCGAGTGTATGGCAGTCTGCGCAGTTCAACTCCCCGTTCCGTATAGTAGGCCAGTCTTGATTCTGAAGAGCGGTCCTTAACCGAATCCAGCTCGGGGTAGATCGGATCGCCGAAGGCTATGAAGCCTTTGGAGAACGGTTTTGCCTCCAGGGCTTTTACCGCTGCAAGCGCCGACGCCGAAGGCGCGTAAGCAATCGCCAGGCGCTCGACGAGATAAGGGTTCGCGGACGCTCCGTCGCTTGCCGAACCCGAATTGGCGACGAGGGTTTCAAACGGCAAGTACGCCAGCGCATTGTCCGGAACCACGATCAGTTTTTGAAAAGATGAAAGCTCCCTCTCAAAGGGATGAAGCAGGATTTGATACACCTGGCCGGCCCGATTCTTAATCGTCGCGATTGACTGGGTTGCGGTCGGGCCAGGCGGCCGGTCGGCGAGAGACTTAACATAGTCCACGACGAGGGTGTTGAGTTCCGTTTTGCCCGGAAGCACAGCGTACAAAACCTTGTCTCTGGAGACCAGCCAAGCGAAAGACTTCTCTTCGCCAACGACGTACTCGACCAGCGCCGTGGTTGAATCAAGCAACTCACGCTGAATGCGTTCCGCGCCAAAAGGTTGAAGTTGCTTTAAGCTGGCGTATTGCGGATTCGAGTGCCGAACCACGAGCTGGAATTGTTCGAAGGCATCCTCAGCAGCCGCGAGTTCTTTTCTCAACGCCTGCTCGCGGTCCTTTGAGATTCCTTCCTGCCAAAGCTCGCGCTGAATCGTGGAGATCCTGCTGAGAATTCCATCCTCCTTATCCAACAGTTCTTTTGGCAGCACTCGCCGCAAATCTGCTCGCGCTTCGACAAGCGAATCGAGGAAGGCGCGAGCGTGGTAGGACTCCGAGACAGCAAGAGCTTCCTCCGGTTTGCCCTGACTGAGCAAGAGATCGATCGCGGCAGTAAAAATGAAACTGTTTCGCGCAACAAATTGTCCCCTCGCTGATTCGGTGGGGACAAAGAGAAGACGCGCTCTTTCAACTAAAGTTATTGCCAGCCGAAGTCCGGAGAGCGCTTCTTCGGACCTGCCGAGCGCTCGTTGCGCCTGAGCCTGAGTATAAAGGACCGAGGCTTGCTGTGTGGGGTCGGCGCCCGTTCTGCGAAGCAACGCGAGCGCTTGCGATGAAGATTCGAGCGATTCATTGCTTTTGCCTTGCTTCAGTTGAAAGCCGGCGAGGTTGCCCAGCGCCGTGGCCTCGGCAGCAAGAACCTTTTGGGTTCGAGCGAGTTCGAGTGCTTGCAGGGTGGCTTCAATGGCCTTTTCAGGGTTCCCCAATTCATCCTGGGTTATTGCGATGTCATTCCGCAGTCCGTACTTTGCAGAGGCTGGAGTAGTCGCCGACTCGAGCTTCAGAGCTATGTCCTGGTAGCTCAATGCCAGCTTGTAGTTGGCGCGTGCGTTTTCTAAGCCAGCTAGAAGCGTCAACGCGTCGTATTCGAGTCTGGGTTCTCCCAACGCACGCGATATATCGAGCGAGCTTTGAAGTGCTTCCTGCGCTTTGGAATAATCGCGGCTTGAAGTGTAAACCCGCCCTAAGTTGCGAAGAACGGTTGCCTCGCCCCGGCGATCGTTCTGCTCACGACAAAGTGCCAGCGATTGAGCGTAAAAGTAGAGAGCCTCTTCAGCCCGCCCGACCTCCCCAAGCAGCGTTCCGGCGCTGTTCAATGCCAGAAGCTGAAGCCTCTTGTCGCCCGCTTCACCCGCAAGCGCAGCTGCCTGCTTGAATGGCTCTATCGCTTCTTCGGGTCGGCCTGAATGAAAGGCTCCAAGGGCGACGTAGGTCAGTGAGCGCGACTGTCTGACCTTGTCCCTAATCTTCCGGCTCAGCGCGAGTGCTTCTTCTGCTTTCCTGGAGACATCGTCATAGCTGTTCTTCGACATGAGCTGACGGCACTCGGTGATTAGCTGGTCTATTCGCTCCGCTTCTTGCTGAGGCGGAGCTCCTGGCGGCGTTTTATTGGCAGCCGTCTGCGACAATCCCGTAGAGGGGAAGGCGAAGAAGACAATTATGATCAAGGCCAGGATTCGATTCATAGTTGCAACCTCTGATGTACGAGCTGGCTGTTGGGCAGGCGCATTATAGCATCAAAGAGGAGAATTAAACTCTGCCGCTGATGGGAAGAGACCGCGGATAATTTGTTCGCTCAGCGCTTTCGAACTTCGAAACTATACTCTCCGACGAGTTCACGCTGTTCGCCTTTGACTCCGTAGAGTCTTACAACATATTTCCCGCTTTGAAGCGACTTAGCGGGAACATTCACGACCAGCGCGCCATATGAATTAGGCTTTGCGCCCGCGATGGTTTCGACAGGCCGCTTGCTTGAATCCAGGATTTCCAGCCGATAGCTGTTAAATCGATTCCCCGACTCAACATCTATCCACACCATCGCGCTGCCGGCGGTTGCTGGTAAGTTAAGTTGACTGACCTTATCTGGTGAGCTTCTGACCGCTTCGAGGATTACGACCGGGACATTGGGCTGCGGTTCTCTATTCGTGGCCAGTTCTCCAACCTGACCCTGCGCCTTAGCTCGCTCGCCGCGTTCAACCTCTAATTGTCGTCGTTCGTTCTCTAAGTCCTCTTTCGCTCTATCGATGTTCTGTTGGTTTTCGCGCTCAGACTGCTCGCGCGACTGTCTTTCGCGCAGGATCTCTTGCCGCAGTCTGGGAATTTGATTGAACACTAACCAAACGAGCGCGATTGCCAACGCAATCGATGCGGTTGCGGTTAACGCGAATGCAGGCTTGAGCCAGCTCATCCACAAGGATGATCCTGTCGGTCTGAGGTTTTCAGTTGAGCTTGCGGTGAGGATGCCGGAATTTGAGGCCTGGCGGACGCTTGCGATGAATCGCGCGTGCATCTGGGTCTGCTCGAAGCATTCGTCGCAACTGAAATAATGCTCCTGAAACGCGCGACGCTCATCCGGATTGAGCTGATCAAGCACGTACCGATCGATTATTTCCTTTTCTTCAATATCTTGATGAGTCATTGGCTTGTCTTATAGTGCATAATCACTCGGTTTTGTATCAACCTTTCGTCAGTTTCTTATAGATTTCACGAAAGCTTTTCAGAGCACGCGACTTGATCAGCCGCAGCCGCTCTTCTTTGACGCCCAGGACGCGTGCGATTTCTTCCTTCGGCAATTCTTCGTAGTAGTGCATCCGCAAGAACTCTCGCTCTCTGGGTTTCAACCTGCGAGCCGCTTCTTCGATGGCTTGGCTCGCTTCCGCATCAATGAACGCGGACTCAAGCGAACTCTCGACAGTCAAAGTGGCCTTTGTCTCATCAAGCGACTGCGTCTTATATTTTTGCCTGACGTGCTCGCGAATAACATTCAAGGCTGTGCCGACTATGAATGACCCGAGCGAATCAGGCGAACGCAACTGGTCTTGTCGCAAAGCCTGCAATACCCTCAAGAAAGTCTCGGCGCGGATATCCTCCGCATCTTCCCTGCAGTGCGATTCGCTGAGAGCGAGAAAATAAACGCGCGACGAATACTTTTCATAGAGCGCGGTTTCGGCCGGCGAATCGCCTTGCCGGATGCTCGCCACCAATTCGCCGTCGAGCACTGTAGGCGCGTTCTCCTGCACGCGTGGGATTCTACCCCCGGCAGACTTAGCGGGCAACGAACACTCCGCCGGCAAGAAAGAGAAAATTCTTTGATACATTTTGCAAGTTTTTTTCACTATGTCCCGAACAGGATGATCTTGTTCAAAAGGCCGAGACTGAATCGTGAAGGAGAGAACTATGCAGAGTCGAATCTTCGTCGCGCTTGCAGTGGGCATTGTGCTCGCGCTGGCGAGCTTCACTGCGACAGCGCAGAAGGACGCGTCACTACGGAAGAGTGTCATGGCCGATACAGGCATCGTCAGTCTCGGTCCAGGTCAAGTGCTTCGGGTCACGGTTGACTGGGGGGATGGAAGCGCCGAGGCTGTCGTTCGCTTTAGACGTATTGAATATTCCCAGGGCGCTTGCAATGGCGGACTATGCACGCTCGCGATGTCCTCTCAAACCACATCTGGTCCGCTTACGCTGATGCCCGGCGAAGGCGCTTCAATGGACATCAGTGACGCCGCTTTTGGAGTTCGTGGGGTAGTCTTTAGCAACAGACCGGATGTGAAGGTCACTGCCGAAATCATCAATGGTTCCACCGGCGAAGCCACTTCCCACGTCATCATGGCAAATACCGAGGGTGATTTTCACTGATTGTAAATGAAGCGATCCCCACTCTGAAAAGGAGCAGAAAAATGAAAAGATTGATTCTCAACTTCCTGAGCTTCGCATTCGTCGTCACGACTCTTCTTTGCTCGGACGCCTCCGCCGGCCAACGCCGCGTGGTGGTCCGCCGTCCCGTGCGTCATCCAGTAGCTCGTACGAGGCTGGTCATTCGCACCGGGCATCCCATCCGCCGCTTGCTTCCGTCCGCGGTCGTCGTACGGCCCGCACGCAGACCTGTGGTGCTGGGTTCGCCCCTGGTCTTCCTGCCCGCTTTGGCGTGGGCGCCGGCAGTAGTCCCGATGCCCGCCCGCGAGCGGCTCGTATGGGAGGACAGTGAGGTCATCGAGCGCGACGAAGGCTGGGTGGACACGAACTTTGGCATAGATGGCCCTGGCAATGCACTGTTCCTGGATATCCATGGCAAGGCTGAACTCAACTTCGCAGAGGTCACTTTTGCGAACGGCAACGTCCAAGTGGTGGATTTCAACGAGCGTTCGCATGAGAGCGGAATCTACAAGCTGCTTGACTTTGCCGACGGACGCCACGTCAAGACCGTACGGATCCTGGCGAAGTCGGAGTCGGACGAGACCAAGCTGGCCGTTTATCTGAGCAAGTAAAGACGGCTGGCCTTCAGCCTTTTTCGGTGGCGCATCTGGGGAAGGCGCCCTGAGCGGGAAACTTCGATGGAGCGAGTCGCCCTCCATTGAAGTTCCTGCTCGAAGCGAAGTGATTCCCATTTTAAGTATGTCGCTCACATAAGCCCGGCGCCGAGGAGCCGACCATGGACAGGTGGAGGAGCCACTCTCGAACTTTCTTGGATTAATTGGAAAGTTGAGCGCAGGACACTCCAGGAGCGCAAAGGTCCCGTAGGAGAAAGTAGGATGGACACATTCAATCAACTGAAATTTGATGCGTTGAAATCACCGTCGAGAAACCAAAACGTAATCAAGAACTGCCGCGGCTTCACACTGATCGAGCTGCTCGTGGTGATTTCGACCGTAGCAGTTCTAATAGCGCTTCTTCTTCCGGCAATACAGAGAAAGCGTGAAGAGTACGCAGCCAACAAAGCAAGTCAGAATCTAATGGCGGCGATGGTAGGTTCGAATGAGTACTTTATGCGGGTGGGTTCCTATCCCAATACAATAGCGGAACTGGTTCAGTTCTGCGGGGCAAATCCTGGGTCGTGCTCGCTCCCCCCGGAACTGGCGAGCGGTAGGACGGGCGGTTATCTCTACACCCTGACCGTTGGGCCGAACATCAGAGACATCAGAATCGAGGCGGAGCCTGAAGTCCCGGGCATCACCGGTTCGGTGACTTTAACCATCGACCGGACCGGTATGCTAACCAGCATGCCGACACCGGGCTCGGACGATGCTCGACAGCGGGCGTTTAACAATATACTGGCGAGCGGGGCCAAGACCGCGGTCGATCTTCTCGCGTTGGACTCGACCGGAGCGGCAACAAGTCAGGTTCGAGCGTACACTGGAGGGACCACTATTAATGCCGGTACACTCACCAACGTCTTTCGTTTCGGTGACGCTAATGGGGACGGCAGGATCGACGTTAGCGACTGCACCGCACTTCTTACAACTGATCCTAGTGGTCCTACTTATGTGCCTCTGAGGGCATTCAAAGATGCAATATCTCGAGAGTTGAGACTGGACACGCTCGACACACAGGCGAGCCATGACATAGCTGTGACGATGGCCGACCTTGACACGACGCAGCCGTCGTTGTTTTCCTACGACGACCTGCAACAACTGACAAGAATAGTTTTCAACGGTGGCGCCGGCGCCGATACGCTCGCAGCAAAACTACAAGCGGCCGAGGACGCGGAAACGAGTGGCAACCTTAATCGCAAGGCCAAGGCGCTCAAACAATATAAACAGCTGGTAAAGGCCCAGAGAGGAATTTCCCTGACCGGGACCGATGCAAATACTCTCATTGCGCTCGCAAACTGTATGTGATCGAACTGAGATGCGTGACCGTTGTTCCGGCGGGCGAACCCCTGCGATGGCGAATCGGGCTCCGAGGGGAGGATTGGAGGGATTGGGAACTGGACCAAATCGAGATGAGGGTCGAAAAGCTGCCTAATCGCCTGGTGCCGACACCACGCGATCTCGATCGGAAGGTATTCTGATTGCCAGACCGCTTCGAGAATGATTCGTAGTCGAAAAATTGAACCTGGCTGAATTGTGTGGGTTTAAGGATACGAGTATCCACCGACGGCAGCACTCATCGAGGATACTATGATCGTGGACTTCGGAATACCTTACTCACACTCGACAGGGAGGTTCTATGACTCGACGCGTAGTGTCTCTTACGATTCAAGCTCTCGCTCTCGTTTTGCTGATCTCGATTGACGGAGCCGCGCAGTCGCAGGATCGCGCGAAGATCGAAAAAGAGATCGAAGGTTTGCGTGAGCAATTGAAGCAGAAAGAGGAGGAATTCCTCGCTCCTTCTCCGGAAGATCGCGCCCGGTTTGCGGAGTTTCTTGTCCAGCGCGATACCGGCTTGGCGCGATTACTTCCGAGGGAGAAGTATCGCGAGAAGCTCAATCTGCGCGAAGGCGGGGCATACTATTCGTTTACCAAGCTGAGCAACAGCTACGATCGCGATCCGCAGATCGGACTAGAACAAGAACACTTCAGCACGGGATTTGCCGGAGCGGATTTTGGTTTTCTTGTTTCGCTAGGCGACATCCCGCTTGAAGGCGTCGGCCTCGATCAGGAGAGCACTCAATATCTCGCTGCGTTCACGCCTCCCACCGCGGAACCCGAAGCGAGAGAGCAACAACGCAGGAGTGCGTACGGATTCGACATCGGACGTAATAGGTACAAAGGACGCTTGCCCGTGATTGTCAACGGTACCTACATCCTTCGCGGCATAAGCTATGACCGTTTTGATGTGCTCGTTGCATTTCGCGTCGTCAGGCAGGATACGGATGGGAGCGTAATTCTCCTCTGGAAAAAACTGAGAGAGTTTTCGACTCCTTATCTCGCACGTCAATGAACAGCGCTCTTAGGACGGACAGAGCTTCTCTTTTGACGCGCGTCTCAATCGTGGACTATCTGCTCGCTGCGTGGTGATCAAGATAGTCGAGCAGTACATTGGTCATCACCTTGACTCCGACCACCAGGCTCTCCTCGTCAACGTCGAACTCCGCAGTGTGCCACGCGGGCATAAGTCCCTTCGCTTTGTTACCGACGCCGAGAAAGTAGAAGAAGCCGGGAATGACTTTCTGATAGTAAGAGAAG
>DATLWF010000800.1:0-4141 GCA_035576605.1 Blastocatellia bacterium
CGCCGCGCCTAGCAAAGCGCGCCTGGTCGTGCCCAACCGCGTCACGGTCAAGACCATGTTCGGATCATCGCCACCAAGAGCGCCGTCGTAGTTTTGAAGCAAGTGCGTGTGACAATCAATCATTCCAGGGAGCACTGTCGAGTGCGATAAATCGATAACGCGAGCGCCATCGGGAATCGTGAGATTAGAGCCGACTGCTTTGATCCGATCCCCTTCGATGATGATAGTCTGATTCTCGCGAGCTATCCCTCCCTTCACGTCAATCACACGGCCTGCTTTGATAGCGATCACATTGCGGGATGACTGCTGCATTCGCACTGGCGGTGCGTAGATCATCGAGCTTGCAATGATGAGAGCAAAAAAGGGGAAGATTGTTTTCACCGGGCTCCTTAACCTGAGAGAAAGGTTGAATCTATAGCATAGGGGTTTTTGCGCACAAGCTAATCACCTCAGCCGGTGAGGAAATCTATCCGCTCTCCGGTGAGGGCTATATTTGAGCCCGCCGACCCAGGCTTCAAATGCATCAGGAACTCGCGATTGCCTTCTGCTCCAAGAATTGGAGACTCAATTACACCCACCGGACGAAAGCCAATCGCCGTCGCAGAGTCCTTGATCTGGTTCAACACCCGTCTGTGCTTCGCAGGATCGGTTACTATGCCGCCGCGTCCGACTTCACCCTTCCCGACTTCAAACTGAGGCTTGATCAACGCAACGCAATCCGCAGTATCCGTGAGACAAGGCCGGACTGCGGGAAGGATTTTGGTCAGCGAGATAAACGAAACGTCAATCGTCGCGAGATCAAATCGAACAGGGAACCGGCCGGCGTCCAGGTTGCGCGCGTTCACTCCTTCGAGCACCACCACCCGTGGGTCCTGACGCAATTGCCACACTAGTTGATTATGGCCCACGTCAATCGCCCACACCCGCGCCGCTCCGTGTTGAAGCAAACAGTCTGTGAAACCGCCGGTCGAGGCCCCAACGTCGAGGCAGTTCCTGGCGTCAGGATTGATGTTGAACTCGCGAAGCGCTGCTTCGAGTTTTAATCCTCCTCGGCCGGCATAACGTAGAGTCCCGCCTTTGATTCGAATCTCAGCGTCAGGGTCGATCAACTGGCCGGGTTTGTCGATGCGCTGTTCTCGCACAAGTACTTGTCCTGCGAGTATCAACGCTTGCGCGCGCGTGCGGCTGTCGACGAGTCCGCGCTCGACTAAGACCCTGTCTGCACGCTCCTTCGCCATTCTAATTTGTATCCTCAGCGCGCGCGCTTTCGACTCATTCCTTCTCGCCGCGAGGCAGCTCGCTGTTTCTTTCCGGGTACTCGCGATTTCTCGCTGGCGATCACCCGAGCGATAAGCTTCTCATCAGGCCGCTGCCCGTTGCCAAACACATACACGTGAATGTTGTCTCGCGCTTCACGAAGCGCTTCAACACGGCCGTCGTCTTTCAGCTGTGCGACAACCGACATCAGATACTCCTGCTCGGCTGCACTCATATACCTGTAATACAGATCGAATGCCAATCCTGTCGAGTGGGGAGGTGTAGGTCCGCGAGCGGCGTTCGCGTTAGTTCGGGCGAGTTCCTGCTGGTACTGGACAGGCCGCAACAGCGAAGAGACCGGCAGCGGGCGGTCGAACCGCTCTTTGTAGTTTTGAGCGATCTGAGTGAGCAGATCGCGTGCCTCCGGACGAATGAAGCTGAGAAGGCGAACCTTCAAACGACGTCGTGCGTCCCCGTCGTTCAGATCATAAGTCTCGCCCTCGAAGTCACGGGCCAGTTCGGAGAGCAGTTGATATTCAGCCACGAGGGACTTGCGCCGCTTTGTATCCGCGCTGAAGGCCGCCAGCAGTTTGCTCTTTGCCTTCGCCGAAGCGAGCGCCTTCCGCGCTTGACCAACTTGACTTAATAGCGTGGCTCGCCGCGCGCGCTCACGCCTGGGTGCGCGTCGCCGTTCGGCCTCGAGATACGCGAGCCTGTCGGTGCCTTCTTTGACTGCATTGAGGGCTCGCTGGACTTCTTCCATAACGCCTCCCTCGGTTGCAGCGAGCGGTATGTCTTGTCGTGTAGCTGGATCGTAATGCGCGAACGGCTCGCCGCTCGCGCTGTAGCCAACGCCGTATAAAATGTAGTCTGCTCCCAGTTGATTCAGCTCCACGATTTCATGTCGCTGGATCAGCGGTACCAGGTCCGCGAAGTCAACGATGACGTCGACGTGCCCCAGCAAATCTGCTGTTTGGACAGCCAGGAAACGGCGGCGATCAACGTAGTGCTTCAGTTGTTCAGGGACTTCGACTGTCGCGTTTCTGCCGACTGCTTCGCCACGATCTTGTTCGACCTTGGTCACCGCTTCCTTCCACGGATCGACAGTTTCGGCAACGGACGGCGGCGGGCTCACCGAGGCGTGTTTACACCCGGCACAGGCGATCGCGATCAGCACCGCGAACTTTGTCAGCGCGAGGATGATGCTGCCGGGCGGTGTGTTAAGCGAGGTCAAACTGGCCACCTCAGATAGCTTATCCGAGTTCAAAACTATCGCGCTACAGTTGGCGTATGAGCATAGAATCAGAAAGGCGTAAATTGGGGTAATTAAACGTAACTCTCATTAGTATCCAACTTCGGTCAGGTGGAGGCGTATCGCTGGCCATGGAACTTTGAATGCAAAATGAGCACGGCGTATAATCGGGCACCGATGATGAGTCTGAAGTTCAAGCTTCAGCTTGCATGTTCAGAGTTCAAATCTTCAGCTTGCCTCGTTGCGGGCAAGCAACCTGAAGGTTGAACTCTAAACCAGGAGGCGAAATGTTTTGTCCAAAGTGCGGCGGTGAATCACTGGAAACCCAGCGGTTCTGCAAGGCTTGTGGGACCAATCTTCAGTTGATCAATAATGCGCTTAGCGGCGGCGACGGTCCCCAGGGTCCGTTCGGTATCGACGTCGAGGCGCTGGCCAAGAATGCCAGGGATTTTGCGCAGAGCTGGAAGACGAGCTGGAGCGGCGCCCACCTGAAGGTGGGTGTTAGCGATCTTCACGGGCCCCGTTCTGGTGACGAAAGGGAACGGCACCGCGTCAGCCGCGAAGTAAGAAAGCAGGCTCGAGAGGAAGCCCGCCGCCAAAACCTTCCGAGGCCGAAAGATTACATGTCCTACTCGTGGCAGCATAACCTTAGAAATGGCCTGGTGAGCCTGTTCTGGGGCACGGGTCTCGGAATCGTGTTGTACTACCTTAGCCAGAATGCGATCGACGCCGGCTTGATAAGGCAGATAGAAGAGCAGTCACGCGGACACGTCCAGGGGCTGGAGCCGGTCGTGAGGATGATCTGGTTGATAGCGTTGCTGCCGGTGTTGAAGGGGCTGGCGCATATCGTCTACGCCGCGTTCTTCGGCGAGTCGATGGCGACGCTGACGGCACGTTTCACTCCGCCGCCTTTGTTAGAAGAACCACAACCGTTTCTCAGGCAAGACACAGCGCCAGTTGTCGAGCGGGAAGCTGTGCCGAGAAGCTACGAACCTTCAATCGAACCACCCCCAAGCGTCACCGAACATACGACTCATATTTTCGAAGAGGATCAACGAGGGGCGAGACGTGAGACGCAATGAAGAAGAAGTCCGTAGTCCGTAGTCCGTAGCTTCCTTGGAGAGATGGGTGCGATGCCACTCACTACGGACTACGGACTAACTACCTGCTATACACCGGCTCGAAGCTGAACTTGCTCGCCACGAAATCTCTCACCTGTGAGTAGATTCCGTCTGCATCAAGCCCATACTTCGCAAGCAGCAAGCTCTGGCTGGCGTGCTCGATGATCCTGTCCGGAAATCCGAGACGCATCACCCGAACTTCATTCAGTTGGTTTTCTTCCAGCAACTCCATCACCGCGCTGCCGAAACCGCCCATCAGATAGTGATCTTCAGCGGTCACGATCGCGCCGTGCGAACGCGCGAGAGCCAGTATCAACTCCGAGTCGAGCGGTTTCACGAAACGCGCGTTGACTACCGTAACGTTGAGGCCCTCGAGCGCGAGCCTTTCGGCGGCCTTCACGCAGTAGCTCACTTCCGACCCGATTCCGAGGATCGCTACATCCGAGCCTTCGCGTAATATCTCTGCCTTGCCGATCTCCAGCGCCTCGATCTTTTCATCCATCGGCACACC
>DATLWF010000801.1:0-12840 GCA_035576605.1 Blastocatellia bacterium
TGATGGCGGTCTCAACCCAGAGGTATAGCCCAAACAGGGCGCCCCAGAAGAAGAGAATGAGCCCCAGGAATAGAAAGAGAGCAATGGGTGAAAAATCTCTTAGAACGTACTTTTGATAGATGCGATAAAAATACCTGCGCACCAGGAGCAGAGGAAATGTAGTGCTGACTTTGAAGACGCTCATGCTGGACTCTTCTTTGCCGTAACGCGCCGGAATAGCGACGTCCTTGACTCGAAACCCGAAAAAGTTCAGATGAACCAGCATATCGTTCTCAAAAAAGTAGCGCTTGTGAATAGTGTTGAGATCGAGCACGCGCAAAGCTCCAGCTCTGATTGCTGTATAGCCGTTCTGGGGATCGAAGATATGCCAATAGCCGGAGGCCATTTTGGTCAGGAAGGTAAGCGCGATGTTGCCGAAGAGGCGATGTTTTGGCATAAGGGCCAATGACTCACTGGCGAGGAAGCGGTTGCCCTTCGCGTAGTCGTAGCCCTGTTCTGTGATCGTGTCCAGTAGGGACGACAAATACGCGGGGTCCATCTGGCCGTCTGCATCCATCTTGGTGATGATGTCGCTTTCAAGCTCCATAGCTCGCTGATAGCCCATCACCGTCGCCCCGCCTACTCCCTGGTTATAAGATGTAGTTAGAAGGATCAACCGAGCGTCACCAGCGGCGGTTGCGGCCTCAACTGTTCCATCTTCGCTACAATCGTCGACGACGATTATGTGGTCGACGAACTCAGGCATCGTCTGAATGACTTGCCCAATATGATTTGCTTCGTTGTATCCAGGCAAAACCACGGTGACGACTTGTTCTTTATACATGACCCTTTCTGCTGATAGAAACAAATTCGTTGTATTTGAACAGATGACCGAAGACACGAGGAAACGGAAACGAGTACTCTCTCACAGGTATCAACCCAGCCTGGCAAGCGATGGCTCTCAGCTTTGTGAAATCCAGGAATTGAACGTGCGTTGGGTCTGAGCGATACCCATAATCCTGAGGGCAGATGACAATTACCTGTCCGCCAGGTTTCAACAGTGCAATATGTGCCGCTAAGAGCTGCACAACCTCGGGTTCCATCAGGTGCTCCGCAACGTGCGACAACAAGATCGAATCGAACCGGTAAGCTTTGTTGAATAGTGATGATTGAAACTCCGGAGGAGTGAACGCCAGAAGCCCCCGTGATCTTGCGATTTCTACGGAATGCGGGTTGTGGTCGATGCCGACGCCATTGCCCTTCAAATTGATCAGATTTCTCCCAACACCACAGCCAATATCGAGCGTAAATCCGGGGTTCAAGCTGCGAAGATGCCATCGATAAGGGGCCTGCACATCAAATGCCTTCTTCCACCAGGGCGACTCTTTCATAAGCAACCTGTTGGTATAACGGCGATCTTGTGTGCTGACGCTGTCGTCCAGTTCTTTGTTTTGCAGCCTTACTCTCAAATCATCTCCGTCCTCGGTACGATATTGTTTCTCTGGTCGCCTTCGGTCTGCAGGCTGAGGTAACAGGCCTTGACATAATGCACGATATTCTCCGCGCTGACTACCACCAGATCAGTATCATTGCCAGACACCTCAGAATAAAAAACAGGGGGTTGAACAAAAGCTGAGCAAGCGTTCCAACGATCCCTTTGGACGCAAGCTCAAACTCGAGCTTGAAGGTTGTATGTCTTAACAACTCCCGGTCCGGAACACGCCTGAGCGCCTGGGTCGCCTTGCGCTTGCGCAGGATAGCTGGCCAGTTGCTAATGATCCAGGCGTAGGCTCGCAGCTTGTTCATAAAATTAGCCCGATCATTGTAAAGCACGAAGCCCCATGTCATCACTTCCGCGAGAAGTTGCGCAGGCAAGAGAACGAACAGGGTCGGCCATCTGAGGTTTTTCACAAGCATCAGATAGCGGTTACGCTCTTGATAAAAGACCTTTTGTGGTGTCATCCGCAACGTGTAATGATGAAGCACAACACTCTCGGGCGTATACAGACTACGCCAGCCGGAGAGCCTCGCGCGCCATGAAAGATCCGTGTCTTCCATATAGAGAAAAGTATCTTCGTCGAAGCCTCTCAGTGCTTCGAACAGGTCCCGGCGCATAGCGAAAGCCGCTCCGGAAACGGCATCGACTTCCTGCATCTCCGCGAAAGCCTCGCGCGGTTGGCCCAGGCCGCGGCAGAGGGTCAGACCGGTGAAGTGAACAGCGTTCCCACAGGTATTAATCAGCTCGGGCTGGTCAGCGAGCAATATTTTGGAAGTCACAAGTCCTACCCGGGCATTTGTGTCAAACAACGCGAGCAGCGCTTCCAACCAGCCCTGTTCTACCAATGTATCGGGGTTGAGGAAGACAAGATACTTGCCCCTTGCTTGTAGTGCTCCCAGGTTGTTGCCCGCGCCGAAACCCAGATTGACCTTTGAACGAATCAGCGTCACTTGAGGAAGTTCAACCTCGATCAGGTCGGCGATCCCATCAGAAGACTGATTGTCCACCACGATGACTTCGCAATCCGGCAATGAAGAGCGAAAAACCGACTCAAGACAACGCAACAGTTTCTTTTCGGCATTGTAGTTCACAATGATGATACTGGCGCGAAGCAGCCGCTTCCTTGACGCCATTGTATCTGCCGATGGTCGAACCGCGAGTTCCATGAGCTTTAAAGAATTACCCTCGCTTGTCTTGTTCAGTCAAATCAACGAGGATGCGGAACTGAGTTTACCTTCATTCTTCGCACTCCTCTCTCATCCATTTACGGCTGCGCCGATACAGCCTCGCCTTTCATCAAGGCTTGCTCAGGTGTGCGAACTATTAAAAAGAAAACAAAAATGAAACTCGGCCAGAGCTGCAGGAGCACCCGATTCAAGGACGACGCGATATGCCCCGCAACATCGAGAGGACTCAGTACAAAGGCCGCAAAATAGCCGGCAAGCATAATACCCAAGGTTATGAGCGAGGCCGCAATGCTTGCCCGTTCATTTTGCCTTATCCCTAAGCCAAGCAGGAGAAGATAAAAAAGAAGCAACGCCGTGAGACTAACGGCCCAATTGCCAAAACCCAGACCCTGGGTTATGAACGCATCCAGGGTTATCCAATACCTGGAAGCATCAAGCAATTTATCGACGAAGCTGGGTCCTTGCGGAGGGAAGAGCATTCGGTTGGGTGTAGCAAGTGTCGCCTTAAAGTAGATGACCACCAATAACACCGGAATCAGCCCGATCGCGACGTTACTCACCTGTTTGAGGTAAACCTTCAGACCGTTCCTCGGAACGAAGACGGCAAAACGCGAGGCCAATATCGCCGCCAGGAATAGCACGCCTTCGTTCTTGGTCCAAGTGGAGAGGCCCATCATTACGCCCGCCAAAATTAAGTATCTGTACTGGAAAGACCTGTGTTGCCGTTCCGGAAGCACATCTTGAAGATGCAGCAATGCGATCGTCGCTAAAAGAAAGAACCCCAGCGGAACGTCGGTGTACTGATTTGCTCCGTGCATGATGAAAAAGGGAGTGCACACCAAAAGGAGGCCCGCGAGAAGACCCTGGCTCTCCCCCCTGAGATGAGAGACAGAAAGATAGACCACTCCAATCGTCGCAAACGTAAATAGAAGCGCGACCAGGATCGGCACGACGACTGTCTCGTGACCCATCAACGTCCAACAAGCCGCAATCGCCGCCGGTATCAGCAGTGGATAATCCGGGCTTGTCCATCCCGTGGGTTCGTAAAAAAGATCTCGCCAGTAATCGCCCGCTCTGAACAGAAACCGGGCCTTCATGTTGTAAACTGCCCATGCATCCCATTGTCCATGTGGTTCCTTCAGCGAGACGAATACAAAAACTAAAGTTGCAGACACAGTGGCGACAACGAAAAGTACCGAAAGAATTAGCTGTAGCCTGGATCTTGGCAGCACCGTGCGGACAGGCTCGCTTGCCGGCACGTCTTTTGCTGACTTGAGTCTGTAGAATAAGAGTGCCAGCGCGCAAATGAGCAGTGCCATCTGAGCCGCAGCAAGTCCCTTTCTCGATGGGCCAAATAACGATAGTTGGAGGAAGTAAACACAGGAGAGAAGGCCGAAGCCCGGCCCAACCGCAAGACAGCACTTCAACAGGAGATGGGATCGGTTAGGTTTTTCCCTTGGCCACACCGCTGAAATCAGGATGAAGGCTGTTAGCTGAGGTATCAGAACCGCGAGGACCAAATTCAGAATCATCATTGCTCACTAACCACTACCTTGAGCCCGTTTCCAAAATCAAAAAGCTTCATGCCGTTCCCCAGATCCCGAATGGTGGATCCAGCATTTTCAGACGAGTCGAGATCGCCTCCACCAGCACTGCCGTTGAT
This sequence comes from Blastocatellia bacterium, assembly GCA_035576605.1. Lineage (GTDB taxonomy): Bacteria > Acidobacteriota > Blastocatellia > UBA7656 > UBA7656 > Onstottus_A. The sequence continues at coordinate 4,328 of DATLWF010000801.1, forward strand.
TATGCTGACTTTATGGTTCGACGTTATCGAAACCACGACTGGCGCAAGAGTGTACTGCGCTAAGAACCAATTCCGAAGCGCGGACGCGTCGGATTTCCAATATTCTGCTTGATTAATTCCGTCGCCCGAATAGCCGACGGTACCACGCACAGGAAGCAAATTCCTAATTCCATCAAAGCGTTTCTGATACAGAGTAACCTCATCGCGGCCCATTTGGCTCAGGTCCAACTTAAGCGAATTAATAAACAATCGACAATTCGACAGCAATGCAAAGAAGAGCAGCAACCCGATCGCGACTTTTATTCGAGCGTAATAGTCGAAACTCACGCTTATTCTCCCACAGCCTCAGCCTTCGATGTCACGAGAAAACCGTAACAACAATTGCCGTGCCAACTCTTTTCAATTAACACCAACCGCGACTAACAGTCTTTATTACGGCGCCGACAAACACGAAGGTCATTGGTTAGGGCCGAGGGGAGCTTCGCGCTCTCGGCTCGCCGCCTTCAAACCGCCTGATTCCGAAGGGTATAATATCGTCGGAGACTTTGCCGTGGTCGATGAACCGATGGATGGACTCGGCCGTAATCGGCGCGAGCAGTATCCCGTTTCTGAAATGTCCCGTTGCCAGCAAAAGGTTATCAATACCGCTTGAGCCGATAATCGGCAGATGATCAAGCGTGTCAGGCCTGAGCCCGCACCAGGTCTCGACTATTTCGAATTCTCTCAGCGAAGGGGCCAATTCGACGGCGGCGCTCAGCAAGTGTTTCATCGCGCCAACAGTGATTGCTTTGAGAAAACCGGCGTACTCGACGGTCGCACCAATCAAGATTCGGCCGTCACGCCGCGGTACAAGGTAAACCTTGCTTGAATGAAGCACCCGGCTGAGAGGGCACGTCCCGCCGCTCACCGCGATCATCTGGCCCCGAGCGGGAATCACTTTTACGTTGAGCCCAATTGGTTCCAGCAACGGGCTCGACCACGTTCCGGCGGCTACGACCACTACGTCTGCGTCAAGGCGCCGGCCGGCAGACACGACCCCGGTGACTTTGCCGTGGTCGGTTGCGAGGGCCGTGACTTCCACGCCTTCGATCAATTCGACCCCTGCTCGCTTCATCGCGACTTCGAGCGCGTCCATCAAGCGGCGACTCTCGACCTGATGTTCCTGCGGCAGAAAAATGGCTCTGGTAGCCGATTCCGTGACAGCGGGCTCCATCTTACGGAGATCATTTGCCGGTACGTGTTCGAGCGGAAGCCCGGCCTCCTGTTGCCATGTCGCCCACCTGGTCTGTTCCTGGTCGTCCTCGCCCTGAAGAACTACGAATAGCGTTCCTTCGTCCTTGTACTCGACATCGATGCCGGAAGCATCGTTGAGTTCCTCTGCGAAGCTTCGATACATCGCGCGGCCGCGCAGACACAGGTCAAAGAATGGTCCTGGAGTTTGCGACTCGCCTTGAGGCGATAGCATTCCAGCGGCGGCGCGTGAAGCTTCGCCTCCGACTCGTCCGCGCTCGACGACAGTCACCTTCAAGCCTGCCTGCGCAAGCCTCCACGCGATCGAGCATCCGATGACACCGCCGCCTACGATGATCACGTCCGTGCCCATAGAAGCGGTATCCTAACATCGAGGCGAAGGATACTGCGAGGTTCGAGGGAATAGACGCTTGTGTGCGAATATCTCGATGCCCGAACGTGTGGTATGATCGGCTGGTCCGTGTCCGTTTGCAGCAGGATGGTGACGAAATGTCAGTTCAACTGATATGACAGCCATTCCTAACTCTGGACGCAGTTCAACGCAACACTCTCAGGGTTCATCAAGACTCGGTCAGCCCAGCGCGACACCGGAACATCTCTGTTCGAACATCCGATTCACCAATCGCGCTATTTCTTCCACCGCTACTTCGGGTCTCTTGCCCCGACGGTGAATCCCACAAACCGCGGTAGTCCACGCGTGGTCAAAGTTCGGGCTCCATCTTGAGCGACCTACAACATCTCGACCGTAAGTCAGGTATGCCGACATCGTATCGATGCCCGTGCCCGGTCGTTCGCCGAGGAGATGAACGATTACTTCTATATCGAGTAGCAACCCAACGTGGTAGCCTGCTCGCAGGCGGCCGTTTTCAATCACAATGTCGGTGTCATCGACGAGAAACCCTGCTTGCACAAGCTGCCGCCTCAGAGGTGGAAGAACCAGCCGCAGGTTTTCATTCACAGCGTTCGCATTAAGGCCATCCGAGATTACTACTTGCACGCGGGGCCGGGCCGTTGGGTAGAGCCCTCTTATGCGAGCCGCGTCCGGGTCGCAAATCACTTCACCCGCGGGCGGGTGAGCCAGATAGTCATCGCGATCCGATGCCTTCGTTCGCACCCGCAGATCGCGAGGGCAAACATCTCTGACGACAGCGCCGTCGAGCTTCGCGTAGAGCGCTCGCCGAGCGTTCTCGTAGATCGCGTCGATTCGGGTGGTGACTTCAGCGCGAGCGGAAGAGTTCGCGCCGCGACCCGAGCCGAGTTCGAATCCGCGTTCCGCAAGACCCGAGATCTTCCTGGCTCCCTCCTCGCCCAGTGTTTCAAATGTACGGGTGTCGCCGCCCGCCTTTTGATAAATCGCGTAAAGCGATTCCGCGCCGCGTTCGGCAGCCTCGCCCGATTCGCTCATCACGCCGAGAGCAACCAGTCTTTTCTTCATCGCCGAGGAAACCTGGCGGCCCGTGCGGCGGCGGATTCGAGGATGTTCTCTAAACGAAGTCGTAAGATAGCCAAGCATAGGGTCGGCATTCCCGGCTACCGCCATGAGATAAGCTGGCGCCGCGCATTCCACAATCTGCTCTGTGAGTTGCCGCAATTGCTGCGGGCCGATGCCCATATGAAACGTCGCGCAGACATCGAGCCCCATTGTGATCCCGTGCAGTTTGGCCATCATCGTGTCTTCGAGACACGCGCGAAGAAGTTGATCGCCGGTTCGAAAGACTTCAGGTCCGATGAATCCCGCGACATCATTCACGATCGTCCACGCCCCGGTTCGCTGACGGATATATCGAGCGACGCCGTAAGCGCGAGCCTCCAGCGTGACCATGTCGACGCCTTCCGCGGCTTGATTGGTCACGGCTGATCCCTGGCCTGTTTCGAAATAGAGGCCGTCGAAACCTCGTGCAAGATCGAGTAGCCCATCGACATCAAGACCGACCATTCCACTGAGCGCTCTTGAGGTTCCAGCCAGACTCTGAAAACCGACATCGACGCGGGTTCGTGCTCGAGCGCTGGTCTGTTTCACGATGTCTGATAGGACCGAATAGCGCGTTGGCAGCTCGAGCCTCTCGACTACACTGTGTAGCAATTCTTCAAGGCGGACGATTGTAGCCACGTCATCGCTTGCGGGATTGAGCCCGATTATCACGTCGCCGCAACCGTATGTCAGTCCTTCGAGAACCGAGAATAGGATCTCCTCGTGGTCATCTCCTGGACTGTTCGGTTGAATGCGAGATCCGAAATGCCCGTGTGCGCCAATCGCGATTCCGTCACCGGGCAGCGGATTGAACAACGCTCGCGAGACGGCTCCAAGTTCGTGGTCGGTCATCAGCTTCGCGACGGCCGCAATCACTTCGCTTGCGAGACCGTCACGATAGCGTCGCGTCCACGCCGCGGCGTCAGCCCCGAGCAGGATTCTCTTAAGCTCGCTCACGCTCAGGCGAGCGAGTTCGTCTGCAAGCTCCGAATCAAGAGAGCGATGAAGCGTTTCGGTGAGCTGATCTTCAACAAACGCGGCTTTGGTTATATCGCCGATGCGCGATGAGCCGAGTTCTTCGCGCGCCTCTTTGCGCTCGTTTTCGTCGCGCGTCCCGCCCACAGACAAATCGCCTTCTTTGAAGTCGTTGGCGAGTACGAATGTCTTAGTCAACGCTTTGGGATTCATTAAGAATGCCTTCACAGGACATCACCGCCGGACCGCGAGTTCACGCGCAGAAAGTTTCCGCGTCAGCTGTGCGGACCTTGCGCCTCTGCGGCAAGAGATGTTGCTGACCAGGGTGGCCCGGTGAACCTATGTCGCTCCCACAGCACATACCACAACACGAGCAGAGCCGTGACGACCCCGATTGTCTTTCCCGCGCGCCCGTTGTCGGGAAGACTTAGAATCACGCTTATGAATGCCACCCAAAGTATGGCAATCACGTTGACCATCGAGCTGTAGCGCCCTAAATGCCAGGGCCCGCGTTCACCTCCGCCGTTCGTGCTTCTTGCTCGGAGCGCAAGGAAAACTGGAATCGTGTACGAGAAGTAGAGTCCGATCACGCTGATCGAAGTCACCACCGAATACGCCCCGCTATAAACGGCGGCTACGAATGCCACCGCCACGCAGAGCCAGATTGCCGGCGCAGGCGTCAGGTGTTTTTTGCTGACTCGTTTCCACATTCCGGAAGCGGGCATGCCGTTGTCACGCGAGAAAGCATAGACAACTCTCGAACACCAGGTGACGGCCGACAACCCGCAGAACCACATCGCCATCGCCACAAGCGCTGAGAACAACGCACCGGCTCTTGCGCCGAGTGCGGTTTCCAGGATTGTGATTACCGCCGGGACGTCGTTGCCGCTCGCATCCTTTGCGTTGAGCACAGCGGGAATGTCCCTGATTGCCAGCGTCAACGCTATGAGTAAGAGGTAACCGGCAACGCTCGATACGGCTACTGCCATCACCATGCCCCACGGGACGCGGCGGCGCGGATCGACTGTCTCTTCGGACACGCTTGCCGATGCATCATACCCGGTGAAGGTCCATTGCGCTTGCAGCAACCCGACGATAAATGCCCACCAGTACGGCGAGCCTTGCGGATTGTGAGTGACCGCGGTGAAAAAGAAACTCGCCGGTTGTTTGGGTGCAAAGATGAACAACGCCGCTACGATCGCGATCACGCCGATAATGTGAACCGTCACGCTGAAGTCGTTGAGCATCGCGACGAGCCGAATACCAAAATGGTTGATCAGCGCGTGCGAAGTAAGGATCGCGGCATAGACCAACAGCAGGTTCCTGGTCGTCGCATCGAACCCAAGAAGCGGCGTAAGGAACTGGGCGCAGCCGTAATCGATTCCAGCGAGAACGGTGATGTTTCCGACTATGTTGAACCAGGCGGTGAACCAGCCCCAGCCCTTGCCGCCCAGGCTGGACGACCAGTGGTACATTGCTCCAGCAGTCGGCAGCATTGAAGCCAGCTCAGCCATGCTCATTGCGACCGTAAGCGTGAACAGCGTCACCAGCGGCCATCCGAAAGCCATCTCCGCCGGCCCGCCCATTGTGAGACCGTGCCCGTATAGAGTGACCGCGCCGGTGAGTATAGAGATGATTGAAAACGAGATCGCGAAGTTCGAGAAGCCTCCCATTGTGCGGAAGAGCTCCTGTGCATAGCCGAGCTTTCCGAGCTCCAGTGAGTCCTGAAGAGCGCCGTTGTTGTTGCGATCGGGGTGTCTGGTCATGCCGGATTTCGCGCGCCGACATTCTATCACTCGATGGCCAGCTGGGAAGGCGCCGCGAGCTGAATCGAGCCTGCCTTGACGAGCGAGAAGCGCGCGTCCTATCATCGAACACTTGTTCGAAGTGTCTTATTCGAGCCGGTACGCTATGCCCAGTGAGCCACAATCACGATACGATCAGAAGCTTGTCCACGTACTCAAGACCTCTGCGGCAGTGTTTGCGGATAAGGGCTACCACTCGACGAGCATGCGCGACATATCGCGTGCTACAAAGATGAGCCTCTCGGGGCTATACTACTACTTCAAAAGCAAGGAAGAGCTGCTCTTTCTCATTCAGGATTACTGCTTCAGTACGGTGATCGAGGATTGCCGGAGGCTCCTGGAGGGCGTCGATGATCCGGTCCGGCGGTTAAAATTGCTGATCGAGAACCACCTGAATTACTTCGTTAACAACATGAACGAGATGAAAGTATTGTCACACGAAGCGAATTCGATAAGTCGCGACCGGTTTCGAAAGATAAACACCAAGAAGCGACAGTACGTCGATCTAGTGATGAATTTGCTCGGTGAGATCGCTCGTGAGAACCGTGCTGACGGAGTCGATATCAGAGTGGCGACATTCTCGTTATTCGGAATGATGAACTGGATTTATAACTGGTACGACCCGCGCAAGGATGTGGATGTTGCAGGGCTGTCAAAGAATATTACTCGCCTGTTCCTGAGCGGGTTTCTGGGCGAGAGAGGGCTGAAAGCCGGCAGGCTCGAGACCGGGCGTGAATCGCATCTCGATCGCGACGTCTCGATCTGGCAACAGTGAAGATCTAAGCACAAAGGCACGAGAACGAGCTAATGTCCAACCCTTATTCATGCGAACCTGTCGGAAGGCTTTTCCTGCGTTATTGTTTTTGGGGTTAGATTTTGTTTTCGTGGATGGAGAGGATCATGACTAGAGAAGCGATTGAGAACAAGCTGGTCAACTACAGCACTCAAAACGGTATAGCGATCATAGAGCTGCACGACCCGCCGGCGAACACCTACACGTATGAAATGATGCGCGATCTGGATGACGCAATACTCGAGGCGAGGCTTGACGAAGATGTGCACGTCATAGTCATACGTGGCGCCGGCGACAAGTTCTTCTGCGCCGGGGCGAATATCAAGATGCTGCTGTCAGCGACGTCGCAGTTTCGCTACTTCTTCAGCTTGCACGGGAATGAGACATTGATGCGGATGGAGAACACAGCGAAGCTGGTAATCGCGGCCATCAACGGACACGCGGTCGGTGGCGGGCTGGAGATTGCGCTCGCGTGTGACGTTCGCATTGCGAAGAAGGGACCCGGAATGCTGGGACTTCCCGAGATCAATCTGGGACTGCTGCCTGGAATGGGGGGCACGCAGCGGCTGCCCAGAATTGTCGGTAAGGCAAAAGGGCTCGAGCTTCTTGCGACCGGACGCACGATCTCCGTCGAAGAAGCGCACCAGATCGGGCTCGTGAATCACGTGTTCGAAGAAGAGAACTTTTTCGAGAAGGTGCTTGAATACGCACAGCAGTTTGTTGCTCCCGCCAAAGCAAGCAAAGCGGTCGGGCTCATCAAGCGGGCGGTGCAAACGGGGTTTGAGGTTCCGCAAACCGAAGCCCTGGCGCTGGAACGCGAGCTATTGCAGCAACTATTTGAGAGCGAGGATGCCCAGGAAGGGCTCGATGCCTACGCGAAGAAACGGCAGGCTCAGTTTAAAGGAAGATAGCTATTTTCCATTTGTCATTTGTCATTGATCATTTGTCATTTGCCCGCGGCACTTTGGCCGATAACGATGACAAATGACAAATGACAAATGACAAATGGAAAATGGAAAATGGAAAATCGGGAGGACTCTATGGCGAGGATGTACATAGCAGGAGAATCTGTTGATTCGATAAGCGGCGAGACCTATGAGGTCCGCAACCCGGCTAACGGGGAAGTCGTCGACTCGGCGCCGAAGGGAAACGCGGACGATGCTCGCCGCGCGATCGACGCGGCGGAGGCGGCTTTTGAAGAGTGGTCGCATACGTCGGCCGAAGATCGAGGCAAGCTTCTGTTCAGGGCCGCGGATCTCGTCGTAGCCGAGCGCAAGAGCCTGGCGGAGCTGCTCTGCCGGGAGCAGGGCAAGCCGTTTCAGGAAGCGAGCGGTGAGCTTGAGCACTTTGATCACGGCTTGCACTTCTATGCCGGTCTCGCTTCAAAGGTTCGCGGCGCGCACGTCCCGCTCCCGGCGAAGAACGCTTATGGCATGGTGGTGCAAAAACCGCTTGGGGTGTGCGGCGCGATCGTCCCCTGGAATTTTCCACTTACGTTGATGGGCACGAAGGTCGGGCCCGCGCTAGCAGCTGGCAACACAGTTGTTGTGAAGCCCGCTTCGACTACTCCGCTCACTACGATTCGCATCATCGAGTTGATGAATCAAGCCGGTATTCCCAAAGGCGTATTAAACGTCATCACGGGCCCGGGTAGCGTTGTCGGTGAAGAGCTGCTCAAAAACCCGAAGGTTCGACGGATCGCGTTTACAGGAGAATCTGCGACTGGCAAGCACGTGGCTTCTGTCGCATGCGGTGACTTCAAGCGTGTGACGCTCGAGCTTGGCGGTTCTGATCCGATGATCGTCTGCGAGGACGCAGATATTCAGAAGGCGATCACCGGCGCGATGGTCGGGCGATTCTGGAATGCGGGCCAGGCTTGTCTTGCAGTGAAGCGCCTGTTCTTGTTCGACAAGGTGTTCGACGAGTTCGTTCAAGGACTCGTAAGCAAGGTCTCGCGCTATGAGGTCGGCGACGGGATGACGAGAGCCGAGAAGCCGAAGATTCGAATGGGCCCGCTTCACACCGCTGCGCAGCGAGACGAGATCGAGTCTCAAGTCAAAGACGCGATCGATCGCGGCGCCAAAGTGTTGTTGGGCGGCGCGCGTCCGGAAGGAGCGCAGTACGAGAAAGGGCACTACTATCTGCCGACGATTCTGGTTGACGTTCCCGATGATGCTCGAGCCGTCCAGGAAGAAACGTTTGGGCCGGTGCTGCCCAT
>DATLWF010000802.1:0-4399 GCA_035576605.1 Blastocatellia bacterium
ACCCAGTGATTGAACCTCCTCGCGTAACTTCGGAGGATAGCGATAACCAAATGGCGCTTCGCGAACCAGCGTCGCCCGCAGCTTCTTCAGCTCATCAATCGCAGCGTTGATGTCGGTGGTCGCGTTGTCAGCCTGGCCGGAGGTTCTTGCTGCCGGTCCGCTGCCTTCTCCGTCCCCAGCTCGGACCGCAGCCGTAGCCGCCGGATCGGGAACTCTTCGCATAGTCTCGCTGAGCGTCGTCAGTTGCCGCGTGAGATCATCGACGCGAGCGACCACGCTGTTGAGCGTCGAGCTCAGATCGCGCAGCTTCAGAGCGGCGTCCAACTGCGCGCTCAAATCCGCGTCGGAAACCTTCACACGAGGATCGAGCCCCACGTGGACGGTCTTGCTCAGTTGTCTCCCGGCCGCCCGCAAGGTGATCGTGTAATCCCCAGGCACAACCGCCGGGCCGCCGCCGAATCCGAAACGTCCGCCTCCGAATTCCTCCCCGGGCGGCTGATCGGGCGTACCAGGCGCCGCCGGAACCGCGGGTGTCGCACCCGCCGCAGCTTGCGGCCCTCCGCCTCCGCGACCCTGGCCGCCACCGCTGGCTCCCTGGCCCTGGCCTCCTCCGCCTCGTCCGAAGCCACCGGCGCCGCCGCCTCCAGGTCCGCCGCCTGGCGCAGGAGTGGGAGGATCGTAACGAAGATCCCACACCACACGGTTCACTCCAGCCTTGTTGGCAGTGCTGCGAATCGTGCGGATCGGCTTGCCGCTTTTGTCCGCGACCGTGATGACGACCGGTCCGTTCACATCTGCCTTCAAGTAGTAATCTATCAAAGCGCCGCTGGGCGGATTTTGCGCCGCGAAGGTCTTCTGTCCAAGATTGGAATCTTTACCCCACATCTGATATCGAGTCGCTTCCCGCACGTCGAACAGAAACACATCGTTCGCTTTTGCCGCTGCTATTTCCTGAAGCGCCGTCGCGCTATCAAGTATGAAAACACCGCGTCCGTGTGTCGCGACGATCAGGTCGTTGTCTCGCGGGTGAACGACGATGTCACGCACGGCCACCGCAGGGATGTTGTTACGGATCGAAATCCAATGACCGCCGCCGTCCCACGACGCGAATATTCCAAGCTCGGTCCCGCAGTAAAGCAAGGTCTTCACCTTCGGGTCCTCGCGCACTACGTGAACATAACCCTTAGCCGGCAGATCGCTCTTTATCGAAGTCCACGTCTGGCCGTAGTCGGTGGTCTTAAACGCCCACGGGCCGAAGTCATCGTCTTGATGACGGTCGAACGCAACGTATGCCGTCCCCGCGTCGAAGTGTGACGCGTCGATGTTCGGCACCCACGAATTCGGAGGCAGGCCTTTTATCTTGCCAACCACGTTTGTCCAGGTCTTGCCGCCGTCTTTGGTCACCTGAACGTTTCCGTCATCGGTGCCGACCCAGATCACACCAGCCTTAACCGGCGATTCCGCTATAGCAAGGATGGTGCAATGAAACTCAGCCGCGGTGTTGTCGACGACGACCGGTCCGCCTGATGATTGCTGCTTGCTCTTATCATTGGTCGTCAGGTCAGGGCTAATCTCCTGCCACGAGTGACCGTAGTTGGTCGTCTTGAGCAACACGTTGCCGCCGAAGTAAACAGTCTTCGGATCGTGCGGAGAGGCTACGATCGGCGGGTTCCAGTTGAAGCGGTACTTATAGCCGGCGATCGCGTTGCCGCTCGAGCCGACCTCCTTCGGATAAGGATGGATGCTCCGAGTGTTGCCCGAGTTCGTGTCGGTCAGACTTATTGTCCCGCCTTGTGAGTCTGAGTAGACCAGGTTCGGCGAGCTGATGTCGGGGACCACGAAGAAGCCGTCGCCGCCGCTCACGGTGAACCAATCGTCCTTCCGAATACCTTCACGGAAGAGCGTCGCGCTCGGGCCCACCCAGTTGCCGTTGTCCTGTAAGCCGCCGTACACGTAGTAAGGCTGACGCATATCGTAGGTGATGTGGTAGTACTGAGAAAGCACGATGTTGTTGATCACCTCGAACGTCGCGCCTTTGTCATTTGACACCTGGAACCCGCCGTCGCTGCCGCTGAGGATTCGATTCGAGTTCATCTGATCGATCCAGAAAGCCTGATGATCGCCGTGCACGCTGTTGGCTATTCGAGCGAAGGTCCGGCCGCCATCCCGCGACATCGACAGCCCGCCGCCGAGCGAATAGATTCTCTCAGGGTCGTTCGGATCAACGCGGATATCGCTGTAGTAGAACGGCCGGAAGTTGATGTTCGGATCGTTGTGGACCATCCGCCAGCTCTCGCCGCGATCGTCAGAGCGGAACAGATTCCCTTCGGTTTTGGTTTCGGTGATCATGTAAACGGTCATCGGGTTGCTGTGGGCGATGGCGATTCCGATTCGATCCATCGGCGTCTTCGGAAGCCCGTTAGTTAGTTTCTTCCACGATGCTCCGCTGTCGATAGATTTGTAGAGCGCAGTCTGGCCGCCGCCCGAATCGAAGCGCCAGGGCTTGCGGCGGAAAGTGTACATCCCGGCGTAAACGATTCGGGGGTTCTGCGGATCGAGGTCGATATCCGAGCAGCCGCTGTCCTTGTCAACAAACAGCGCCTTCGTCCAGGTCTTGCCTCCGTCGGTTGTTTTGAAAACGCCGCGCTCTTCGTTAGGTCCCCAGGCTCGCCCCAATGCCGCGACATACGCGACATCGGGATCGCGCGGATCGACCTTGATTCGCTTGATGCGCTCGGTTTCATTGAGGCCCAGGTGTTTCCAGGTATCGCCCGCGTCGGTCGACCTGTAGACGCCGTCACCAAATGAAGCCGTGTTGCGCGGATCACCTTCGCCAGTGCCCACCCAGATGACATTCGGATCGGAAGGCGCGACGGCGATCGCTCCGATCGAGAGCACGGCTTGGTTATCGAAGATGGGTTTGAAAGTCGTGCCGCCGTTAGTCGTCTTGAATATTCCGCCGTCAGCTCCGCCAACGTAGAACGTGTAGGGATCACCGGCTACGCCTTCGATAGCGGTGACGCGTCCGCCCATGTTTGCGGGTCCAATCGACCGCCATTTGAGGTTGCCAAGCAGAGGGGCTTCATTAGGCTCGGGTGCGGCGCTGCGGACGGCTATCGGCGTCAGCGTTGCGATCAAGAAGACGAGAATAAATCGTTTCATATGCGCCTCCACACTAGACTGGGCGAATCGCTCGTCTCCACTGGTGTGATTTTGATAAGTAGCTGATCTTCCAGTCGGGAATCACAAACTGCGGGGTTCGTATATCACAGCTCGCATTTCATTTCAAACAGGTGCAGTCCGTGAAGCTACTGATAAGCGTGTCGGGTAAAGGAGCTTCAACTGCGCGCCGAGCGTTGTGGCGTCAGGTTTTCGCGCAGAGCCACCTCGTGACGAGGTGGGTTCGTGATGTTGAAGCCTACAAGTAACGGAAGCGGCGGTGTTATATCTCTCTTCCCTCGCGCCGCGAGAGGAGTGCGGGAAAACCGGGAATCCCGGGCCGTCCCCTGTGTAGGCTGGGCTTGAACCATCCACCCACTGCCGTGGGTGGTATTCCCGGAGTCTTCACGCAAACTTTCACGAGGTGCACATGCGCGAAAATTCTGACGCGCACCCGTACGGCCTCCAGGCAGAATCTGGTACGGTCGCAGTTCCGTCGACCTGTTACGAACTTCCGCCTAAAGGCCGCACTACTAACTAACTACCTCGTGAAATAACCACACACGTGACTACGAGCCCGATCCCGTTATTCCCTTGCTCACGAGTATCTTGACTTCCACTCGACGGTTCTGACGCCGTCCTTCCGCCGTTGTGTTGTCAGCAACCGGGCGCATCTCCCCGTAGCCGAAGGGCGTAATCATTCGGCGCAGTGGAATATCGTGGTTCTCCTGAAGGTAACGAACGACAGCATCGGCTCGTTGCTGGCTCAACACTCGATTCCGAGCCGTGTTGCCAGTGGAATCGGCAAAGCCCGCGATTTCTATGACGTAACCTTTCGTCGTCATCGCTTTTTGAGCCAGCTCGTCGAGCGCTCGTTTGTCCTCCGCCGAAATGTCCGCGCTGTTGACTTTGAAGTAGACGTTAGCGGAATCCTGCACCAGGTAATCGTCAAGCGCGGAGATGCGCTCGTGAGCTTTTCCTGCCTCGTTTCTCGCGAGCTTTGACATCTCACCCGCTTCTTCGACCTGCCCGGACAAACGTTTGTTCGCCTCTTCGACAGGCGCTACGCGCGAATCCACCACGCGGGCGGTCTCGAGATCCGACGAACCGAAACGCACTTTCTCGGCGACCAGTTGGCCATCTTTATTGCCGTAGCCCTCGACCTCAACTTTCAGGCCGCGCAACAGACTTGTGACTTCATAGTCCTTGCCGGATCGGAAGAACCCGCCCTTCGACTTGA
>DATLWF010000803.1:0-4844 GCA_035576605.1 Blastocatellia bacterium
GCCGGATCGCTGGTGTTGAGCTCAATCCAACAAAACGATCCCGGTGCGTGACTTGTTACCTCTGGCATTGTCTGTCCCTCCAATTGAGAAATGGCCACAGAGACACACGAGGAACTGGGGTGTTCCTTTCTGTTTCGTGCGGTCCAGCAGCGTTTGAGTGGTTCCCCCTTAGATCCTATTAAACTTTTCTCAAGATCCCTTTGGTTCCTTAGCCAAGCTTGCAAAATGCGCGCTGGGTGCCGCGCAGGCCAGGATTTGAATCTCAAGCAGCCCGCCTCGATTTTGCTATTTGAGATTCAACCACAATCGGCTCGTCTTTGCATGTGGATTGAGCGCCGCCAAGACACGAAGACTCGAAGGATGTTCCGTCTTCTTATTGGCTGGCCGCGCATTGGCGGAGACACCCACGCTTCTGGAAAGAAACGGACAATGATGATAAAACACACGGCGACCTTAGCGCAGCGAGCTATCAAGTTCGTAGTACGGCCTTTAGGCGGAAGTTTGTAACAGTACGACCCGGACTGTGACCAGGTACGAACTTCCGACTAAAGGCCGTACTACGAACGGTGAAAAAAGGAGATCCAAACGATGCAATCTTTCTTGCTTCGCCCGCGATCGCTTTCAATCCTGACGGTTCTTATCATGCTCGGTGGGGTAGTCTCGGCTCAGAAGCCCAGTACCCAGGACCAGGACGAAGACTTTGCGCGTTCAGTCAAGGAGTGGACGACCCGGCCGGAGTTCATCAGCCCGCTGGTTGATCACCTTCCCAAGGTCCCAGGCATACCTTCGCCAAAGGACGTGCTCGGTCATCACATCGGCGCGCCCGGCAAGCTCACTTATCACGCCGAAGCGCTGAACTACTATCGCGCGCTGGCAGCGAAGACGCCGCGCGTAAAAGTGTTCTCGATCGGCACTACTGATGAGGGACGTGAGTGCGTCGTGGTAGCCGTCGGCTCCGAAGAGTCAATCAGGAACATCGACCAGTATCGCGCCTATCTGGCCCAACTCGCCGACCCGCGCAAACTCACCGACGAGCAGGCCCGTGAAGTCATCGCCAAAGCAAAGCCGATCTATCACGTGATGGGTGGGCTTCACAGCGCGGAGACCGGGCCAACCGAGATGCTGATGGAGCTTGCATATCGAATCGCAACCGAAGACTCGCCGGTGATCAATCAGATTCGCGACAATGTGATCGTAACCATCTCTCCGGTAGCCGAACCCGACGGCCGCGACCGCTACGTCGATTGGTACTATCGCTACAAGATCGACGAAAAGAGCGAAGAAGACAGCCTTGGCGGCCCGCCCTACTGGGGCAAGTACATCTTTCACGATAACAACCGCGACATAAACTACTCGCAGGTGACGATGCGAACCCTGCTCGATTGGTACTTGCAATGGCATCCGCCGATCATGCACGAGCTTCACGAGTCGGTGCCGTTTATGTACACGTTCAGCGGGCAAGCTCCTCAGAACCCGACGCTCGATCCGATCCTGTACGGTGAGCTGCCATGGTTCTCGAACTTCGAGATGACCCAGATGATCAAGTACGGAATGCCCGGAGTGTGGACGCACGCTTTCGTGGATATGTGGTCGCCGGGTTATCTCGGATTCATGTCCTCGAACCACAACGGCATGCTGCGAATGTACGAGACCTTCGGCAACGCCGGCGCGAACACGATGAAGCGCAAAGTCGATTCGGGAGAGGCAACCGGCGGCGGACGCATCAGCACTACCAGCCGCGAATGGTATCGCCCGCTGCCGCCCTACAAAGAAGTAGTCTGGTCGATGCGCAACAACACGAACTACATGGAGACCGGTGTGCTGTCGGCTCTTCAGCTCACCGCGTCGTTTCCGAAAGTGATCCTCGAGAATTTTTATCGCAAGAGCCGCAACTCGATCGAGTCGGGCACTAAAGACGCGCCGTTCGGTTACGTGATTCCCGCCGGTCAGCGCGATATGACCCGCGTGGCGGTGCTCGTCAACACGCTTCGCATTCAAGGCATCGAGGTTGGACGCGCGTCTGCCGAGATCAAAGTGCGAGAAGGGACCTTCGCTGCCGGTTCCCTGGTTATCAAACGCGATCAGCCTTATGGCAGGCTGGCAAAGATCCTTCTGGAAAAGCAGGACTTCCCCGATCAGAACCTTCGAACCTACGACGACACCGGTTGGACGATGGGCTTGATGAGTCACGCCGAGGTGAAGGAGATCGCGGACAAATCAATTCTCGGCGTAGCCGTCCAACCCGTAGACAAGCTCGATATCAAAGGAACCGTCGCGGGCGGGCAGGCTTCGACTGCGTATGCGATCGCACACTACGGTTCGAACAACATGATCACGCTGCGATATCGACTGAAGGACCTCAAGGTGCAAGCCGTCGAGCAGTCATTCAAGGATGGCAACATCGAGTTCCCGGCGGGCTCGTTTATCGTGCCTGCGAACCAAAGCGGAAAAGACGTTCACGCGCGCGTTAAAGCGGCGGTCGAACCGCTTGGATTGACCGCGGCGGCGCTTGCGAAAATGCCTGACGTGCCGACGCACGAACTGGATCTCCCGCGGCTGGCGATCTACAGCACGTGGGGCAACACGCAAGAGGTTGGCTGGGTGCGTTATGCGCTCGACAAGTTCGAAGTGCCCTTCGATTTGATATACAAGGAGCGCGTCAAGAAAGGCGACTTGCGCGCTTCCTATGACGTGATCGTCGTACCAAATCAAGGACGAGGCGGGAAAGGCCTCGTGTATGACATCGAACCCAAAGGCAAGCCTATCGCGTACACCAGAACCGAGCGATTCAAGAACCTTGGGATGTACGGTGAATCCGAAGACATCACCGGAGGCATGGGCATTGGCGGCGTAGCGGAGTTCGAAAAGTTCATAAACGCCGGGGGCTTGCTCGTCACGCTTGGAAGCGCGAGCTTCTTCCCACCCGAGTTCGGACTCACTCGCACGATCGACGCCGGCAGGACCTCCCCGCAGTTTTACGGGCCAGGGCCAATTGTCGAAGCCGAGATTCTTCAGACAGGGCACCCGCTGTTTTACGGCTATTCGCAGAAGACAGTTCCGGTCCGGTATGCGAACGGGCCTTTGCTTCAAGTGCCCGACCGCGATCGCGGCAGTCAGGTGTTGATGCGGTTTCCGGGCGGCGATAAATCGGTGTTGAGTGGCTTGATGAAGGGAGCGAGCGAGATTCGCAACCGGCCTGCGGTTGTCGACGTGGCGGTCGGCCGTGGCCGGGTGCTGCTGTTCTCAACGAACCCCTGCTATCGATGGCAGAACTTCAGCGAGTTCAACATGCTGTTCAACGCCGTGTTGAATTTCAACGACATCAAGACTATGGAGAAGAAGCCTGATCAACCACCGGACGGTCACGACAAGTAGCGAGAACCATGGTGACTGGTGGCGTTCTTTGCGGACCTTCGCGTCTTTGCGCGAGACTTGTTTTGGAAAGGTGCGTTTCGCGCAAAGACGCAAAGGTCCTGAAGACGCTAAGAACTAACAAATCTGCCGCAAGAGATTTCTAGCCTCCCGTTCTACTATCGCGGATAAGTTATTGCCGAGCAGCCCGTAAAAGAAGTCCCTCAACAAGAGCGCCATAAGAAAACGTGCGCTGACCGAAAGTTTAGACGCACGACTATGAAGATCGTGAGCGGAGGTGTGCCCAATGAGATTCGTGGAAGAGAACAGATGGTCGAGAACCGCACTGGTGTTGATTTGTATCGCGATTGCTAGTTTTCTGCTTACAGTCGCACCGCGCAATGAAGTATTCGCCGACGACAACGAGCTTGCCGCCGTTTTTCGCAGCGGCTCGCTGGAAGTCAACGTTCCCAATGAACCAGGTACTGCTAACAACCACACGCTGAGCATCGAAATCCTTGACCCGAACGATAAGCTTGTCGCCAGGGTCGTTCGGTCCGTATCGGCGTCAGACAACCGCGCCCTTAGAGTCACGGTTCCGCTTGATAAGAGCATTGCCCTCGAAGACCTTGCCTGGGATCGCTTGAAGATCAACACCGGCGATTCATCGAAGATCGTTTCGATTTCAGAGATACTGCGCGTGCCGGTCGTTCGCATCTTCGCTCAGCGCGCGTATGCCGCTGGCTCGCCTGCCTCGGTGCGAGTCATCACCGTCGAATCCAAGGCCGGCAATCCTCTGCGCGACAGCCGCGTGAAGCTCGAGCTTGTAAACGGTGACCGCGCGACGACGCTGTTCGCCGGTCGAACCGACTCGCTTGGCACTGCGCAGGTGTCATTCACTCTGCCAGCTGAAAGCTACGGTTCGCGTCAGTTGCGGGTGACGGCGGACACATCGCTGGGCACTGTGACGGCCAATCAGCCGATTCAACTCGAAAGGCGTGACCGGATACTGCTCACGACCGACAAGCCGCTCTATCAGCCTGGTCAGACAATCCACCTGCGAGCGCTCGCACTGGACGGCCCGAGTCACGCGGCAATCGCCGATCAACCTATCACGCTGGAAGTCGAGGACGGCAAAGGCAACAAGGTCTTCAAGAAGCGTGATCGCACCGATCGCTTCGGAATCGCCTCGGCGGATTTCGAGCTTGCAGACGAGGTCAACTTCGGGCCCTATCACATTCGCGCGATCCTGGGCGACGCAGACTCGCCGTCTACGCAGGAGAAGACCGTCACCGTAGATCGCTACGTGCTTCCGAAGTTCAAAGTCGAAATTGAATTGTCGGGCGACGCGGCGAAGCAACAGGCGAGCTACTACTCGCCGGGCGAGACCGTCTCCGGAAAGATCACCGCTCGTTATCTCTTTGGCAAGCCGCTCACGAACGCAGAAGTGACCGTCGTTCTCACAACGTTCGACGTTCAAGCGGTCGAGCTTG
>DATLWF010000804.1:0-9802 GCA_035576605.1 Blastocatellia bacterium
AAGAAGTTCTCGGTATCTCCGTTGCGCAGCGCTGAGAAATAGATCGTCCTGTCTTTGCGTTCGACTGTATAAGCGAAGCTCGTCGACGCAGAAGGAGCTCCTTTGGCTTGCGTCTTGTCAATTCGCTGTCCGGATTGTGCCCCTGCCACAAGCCAATAGACTCGAGCGTCGCTGCTCGCGGCATCGAGCCCAACTCCGTAAAACTCCACGGAGTCTGCCGGGTCAAACTTGCCGTCCTGCTCGCCCTGAACAGTGATGGGCACTTCACGCCCGTCAACAAATAATTGCAGGAAGCGAGGGTTCACTTTGGAGTCAAGCCCCGCCGCGACGAGTTCTTGTTGAGTGACTCGATACCAGCCTTCGCGGTTGACCGATAGTTTGACCGCAGGGCCATTTGCTGGAGAGAACGGAAGCGCGGTCCGAGCAAGCTTTGCCGAGCGCTCGGCAGGTTCGGAGCCAGGCTCGTTGTTCAACTGCGCCTGGCGCAAGCCCAGACGCGTCAGCAGCGTCGCTTGTTGCTGCGCGGAAGCAGCGCTGCCTTTGCCGCTTGGAGGGCCAATCTCGATTGGGCCATTCCACGCGCTCTTGCCGTTGAGATCTATGTCTTCGAGCAGGTATTTGGCGGGCTTGCCGTTTGGGGGTGTATCGGACCAGGCATACGAATTGCCCGACGTAAGCTTGGCTCCAGGACCCGCCAGCAAGGCCGATCCTGCGACAAGTTGAGGAGTAATGCGAACGCGCCGGCCGTCCTGCTCGCGATAAATGTTGAAGCCCAGATTGTCCACTTCGGCTCCGGTGCGCCACTGAATCAAAACCTGGCCATCATCCGTTGCGTTGGCGGTGAATGAGCTGAGCTTCGCCGCCGTGGGCGAGCCCGGAAGCGCAATCTCCCACATCCCGCGCCCGTGAGTCGCTACACGCAGGATGCGAAAGCTAGGTTGAATAGCCATGTCGAATACAGAGGAGCGCGGAAGCCCCGTGCCGAATGGGTTCCAGGTCGCGCCTGAGTCGGTCGAAGCATAGACGCCAATGTCTGTGCCCGCATACAAAACCGAAACGCCAGGATGCGACGGGTCGGCGGCATCTACCGCGAAGCCGTTGACCGGGATATTGGGGAAGCCATTCGCGGTAGTCCCAATCGCGGTCCAGGTCGGCGTAGCTGAATTCAGATTGGTTGTCCTCCAAATGTTGCCCGCCGTCGAAGGGTTCGTGTAGTAGCCTATGGTGACGTAAGCCGTGTTCGAATTGGCCGGGTCAATCAAAGTCCGCCCGATGTGCCGGTTTGTCGTGCTGGCGGTCGCGTTGGTCGGAAACGGGAAGGCCGTGTTTGTGAGAGTGGTCGAGCCGGTGGTGGTCGCAAAGACATTGCCGTTGCGCATACCGACGATCCGCACGTTGTCATTCGTAGGCGAGATTCCAATCGCGGAGACCGCCACGCCCGCTATCAACGGGTTCTGGCTGACGATATTCATAGTATCGCCGCGGTCAGTTGAACGGTAGAGCTTGTTCGTGCCGAAGTAAAGAGTGTTCGGGTTGCCTACCCCACCCGGCCCAAGCGCCATCGGCGCATAGAATAAAACCGTGTCGGCACCGACGAGGCCGTTCGCAGCCGCAAAGGCCGTCCCATCACAGGAGGGAGTAGGGTCTACGCCACCTCCGAACCCACGGAACTCCCATGAGTTCTTGACCGCAAGACACGCGCCTAGATTTGTGCGATCGAACCCGATGAGGCTATTTGTCTGGTTGAAAAAAGTGTGATACATCGTCACGTTGGTTGTGTCAGTGGCGCTCTGGTCAATCAGGGCGAACCCGCCATCCCCGCCTTCGGCTGAAGTCCAGGTGCCCGAGGAAGCCTGTTGAGACTCAGTGCCGTTATCCTGTGTGCCGCCGATCGTGAAAAACTGATCTGTCGGATGCACTGCCAGGCTCACAAATTGAATCGTGCCGAGCGGCGAGTTGTTCTGATCCAGCCAGGCGGTGCCCGCAACCGCATCCGGTCGCTTCCATACTCCTCCGTCGGTCACGAACCAGACTGTTACCGGGGTTGTGAGTGGATCAAAAGCTATGAAGTGGCTGTCCGCGTGCAGCCCGCTGTCGTCGCGTGTGAAAGTTGCGCCGCCGTCTGATGATCTCTTCAACACGTCCTGGCAAGTGCCGCGCGCGTTGCCGCCGATGTAAACGATATTGGCGTCATTTGGATGAACTCCGATGGGATTGTCATAAACGCACTGCCCGCCGCAATACCCTTCAGCGGCAGTCAGGGGCGCAGACCATGTCACGCCGCCGTCGGTTGATTTCCTCAGCCTTCCGGCTTGGCCGATACTGGAGCAACCGGCAACGCCGGATGGTTCGTTGGTGGCGCAGTAGACTGTCACGGTTGTTGTCATTCCTGCGACTACTTTGTTGATAGCCAGCTTCATCACCAGACCGTTGAATCCGGGGAAAAGCGTCTGTACGAAGGTTGGCGTTGCAGCAAGTGCGTTGGTCGAGCGCATAATGACGCCGCCCGTCGCGGCGCCGGAAGTAGACACGAGCAAATTGTTAGAATTTCCCGGCTCCAAAACCATGTCGAAGATGGAGGTATTCCCGGTGCCGGGAACATCCAGGCTGCCATCTGTATTCACAATCAGCTTGGAGAAAGTGACAGATGCGGCTGCGGCTGTCGCATTCGTAGAGCGAAAGACACCGCGCAGCGCAAGGGGAGGAATGGTATTGCTTAACGCGTTGCCGCCCGATCCGGCAACCCCTGCCGACGTAGAGACAAAAATGGTAGCCGGGTCGGTCTCACTGACCAATATCTTGCTGATCGCGCGCCCGTTGAAACAATTGTACGTCAGCGCGGTCGTAGTGCCGGTAGTGATTAACGGGTTTATGGGGCCGACCAGATTAGCCGTCGTATCCACATTGTCTATGCGGTAGACGCCGACCCCAAAGAAGCAGTCGCCCGAATTGTTCGGCTCGCCTGTGCCGACGTAAAGAATCGACGGATTCGACGGTGCGAGAGCGAGCGCACCGATGGATAACGACTGCGCTGTATCGAATATTGAAGTCCAGGTCGTGCCTCCATTAGTCGAGCGCCATACGCCTCCTTGCGCCGTTCCCAAATAGACTTTGTTTGAATTGGTCGGGTCAACCGCGATCATAGTGGCGCGACCGCTGACGGGCGCTGTCGCACCAGACTGCTGCGTCTGTCCGTTCGGCAGCGTAAACGGGCCGATCTCGGTCCAAGTACTGCCGCTAAGCTCGGGAGCATTCATGCGCTCTTGTTGTTCCATTTGACGCAACGCGGTAGTGCGCCACTGCGGATCGAACGTCTTGCCGGTGACAAGGTCAATACCGCGCAGCGCATTGATGTGCTCATCACGGAGCCGCAAGTAAGTCTCTTTATCAATCCGGCCCCGCAGTCGCGGGGGTATGTCGGCGTCTCCTTCCTGATCGTTATCAGGCGCCGTCGCCGCCGCGGTGACGGATTGCACCGATGGTATCGCCTTGGGTTTGTCTGTCGTATTCTGCGCGCCCACTCTGCGTGTGGCATTCGGCAGGGCGGCTATTCCGGCTGCAAAAACAACGAGGCACAGGATGACAAGCATCGGGCGCAACGCTGCAGAGCTTCGATTACTCTTCCCAATTGACGCGGCAGACTTCGATAGAATCCTTCTTCCCATGACGTGATCCCCCTCTTCCAATTCCAACACCATCCCCAACGGTTACGTGTTCCTACGCAAGAGTAGTTCGACCGCCTGCAAATGAAGGTTGCGCCGTTCAGTTTCTCTTTAACGTTGTGCCACAAGGTTAAACGTTGGAGTTGAATCGGAGCGCCTCTTGAATGAGGCGCGCCCGCAAGACGAACCCATATTATCCATCTTCGACTTTTACATCAAGAGTCGATGGCGACAGAAGCATAAGGCATATCGCATACCCTTCGAGTTGTTATTGTGCCGGAGTTGACGTTCCACGATCGTCAACCCTATATAAGAACCGAGGCATCCCTGGAGGGAACTGGCCATGCAAAAGCTACCCGCGTTTTGTCCAAGCGTTTTCTTCTGCCTGAGCTTTCTAAACACGACACCGACTCACTTCCGAGCGTGTCTACCCGCCGACATCAAAGCAACTGATATTGTGTCGGCTCAACGGGTCAGGTCCACCGGCGTTGTCAAAAGTATTACCGTCGAAGACAAGCTGACCGAGCTGAGAGCGCGTTGTAAGAAGGGCAAGCTCGTCGATGCCTCGGGAAAAGAGATTTACTTTTTCAGAATGACCGGCTGCTGGGGAAATCCACCTCCTGATTACCAGGAAATTCTGGAACGGCAGAACGAAGAACTAAAGAAACTGAGAAAGCGATACACGGTCATTGAGATGACCTGCAACCCTGAGGGCGTCCAAATACATTGAATGAGGGCGGCCGCTTGTACCAGACTCAGGTGAACACAAACCTGTCGGCCAACGCGAAGTTAACAAGAGAGCAAATCCCTATCGTGATCAGATTCGAGGCATACGGGTTGACCTTCAACACGCTCACCAGTAGGAACATTAGCACCAGGTTGCCAATCAGTGACATCGCTCCGTTGGTCGCGTTGAAACGCAGGAGCGTCTGCGCAGCGCGAGCCTGTTGTCGGTCAGCCCAGGTCCATCTACTGTGCCAAACGAAATTGTTCAGCACCGATGCCTCGACGGCCAATGCGGTCGCGATTAGATAGTGCATCCCACCGACGCGCAGCAATACTCCAAGCGTTAACGTTTGCACGATGACACCGCCGGCGCCGACCGCGCTGAACTTTGCGAACCGATGGAAGACTGCCAGGAGGCGGGGCCGTCCCAACTCCGCTTCGACTACAGGCCGCGATATGAGCGCGGTCTCTTCGTGAGCTTGAACCACTGTGGGAACGCCTCCATCAAACCCTCTCCGCCCGATAGAGCGTTATCGTGTTTCGCGTGACTGAGACCACCAACACGACTGCCATCAGCACCATCGCGACAACGGCGCCGATATCGAAGAACAAGTAACTGTCGCCCAGCGCATGCGCGGTCGGATGTGACATCGCTCGGATGTTGCCAATCGCGAGGAGTATTCTTAACTCCGTTGGGCTGATCTTATAGAAAGAGAGCTTGAAAGTCCCGATTGTGTAAGTCGCAAGATAAACATCAATCGAGATCATGAAATAGACCACGAGCACAGCGAGCGCGATTGTCCACGTCATATAACCCGAAAGCGCGAGGCCGCAGATTATGAAAAGGATTCCAAACGCGTCGATGATGTGGTCTACATAAAACCCATATCGAGGCCGTTGCTTGTTACGCGCGCGCGCAAGCGTTCCGTCGAGGCTGTCGCCAAACCAGTTGACAGCCAGGCACAGGTTGACGATCAGCAGCGCCGGCGGCCACCACTTCGCGAGCGCGTAACAAACGCCCGCCACCAACATCGCACCAAAGCCAAGCAGTGTGAGATGGTCCGGCTTGATCCACGGCGGCATGTTTCGGGCGAGCCAACTCAGACACACGCGTTCGAGCGGCGCAAGAAGACTTGTCTGCTGCCGAACCGCGCTCTTGAACTCGGGGGTCAGTATCGGCGCTATCGCCGGAATTCCGACAGACGTTTGGTTCATACTTGCCTCGCCAGGTTCTTCACCGCTGCGTAAGCATCGAGCGGCGACAGCAAAACGATGATCAACCAGATTGGAATCGAGATCAGCGCGAGGATCACTCGCTTGACGAAGGGGCTTTGATTTTCCGTCGAAGGTACCGACAGAGCACCGGTGACTACAGCATTAACCAGCGGCCCCGAAATCCTGCGATACACAGATGCCCGAGCGGCGCCTGCAATCGCCACAGTTGGACACGACTGCGCGCCGCACGCGCTTGCCCCGGTCGGCGCCTGATTAAGCTCAAAACTTTCCTCAGCGGGCTGACGCGCCCCGCAGCGGCGACAAAACTTGTCGTGTTCCAGAAGCCCCGAGCTGCAGGCGCAGCAGGCTTTCAACGCGACTGTTCTTGCTTGTTGCAGCTCGTCCATAATCAACCAACTATCGCAAGTTTCGAATGTCCTCGACGGACTCCGTTGCTGGTGAGGGCAACCGGGATGCCACAACCAGAAGAGTGACAAACAGTCGAAAATGATCTGATTTGCGAAGATTCGTTGTGACGGGACGGATGTAAGGCGCAGCAAAAATCCGACACGTGGCCAATCAAACAGGTGACCGCTACGCGGCCCGCCGTTGTTAATGCGCGCCGTGCTATCGAGAGGTCACCGCTACGCGGTTAGCCGGACTTTTCACACAATCTCTCACGACGTGGGTATGCGCGAAAATCTGAGGCGCACCCCGAGCTTCCCTGGTACACTTGACATTTACCTTGACCTACAGTATCTTGATATCGAGGTATTCTGTGAGATGGAGGGATCGGCCGTGAGGCTTCAGCCGCGCTCGAACAGAGTGAGGGTAGATCACGGCGTGAGCCGTTTGTTACGCGCCCAAATGGGCAAAGAGAAAGGAGTGGTAAAGATATGTCACAGGTATTAACAGAGGGCACACGGTTGGGTTCGCATTCGACCGGGAAGTTCGTGAACGTCATGCTGTGGGTTTTGCAGATCGCCGCCGCCGGGATGTTCCTGATGGTGGGGTTCTTGAAACTGTCGGGAAATGCGCAACTAGTCGGGCTGTTTGAGGCCATCGGCCTCGGGCAGTGGTTTCGCTACCTGACCGGAACGCTGGAAGTGGCGGGAGCGTTTCTACTTTTGATCCCGCGCACGAGCGGATTCGGGGCGCTGATGCTCGCCGGGGTGATGATCGGCGCTGTTGTAACGCACCTCTTCATCGTCGGAGGAAGCCCATTGATGGCGGTTATTCTTTTAGTCGTCACCGGCGTCGTCGCGTGGGGAAGACGCCAGCGAACGATGGATCTTTTAAGCGGGTTACTACAAAGATAGAGTGTTGGTAACGGAAACGGCACGGAGGTATTCATCCTGTTCTTCGATCCTTGAGCAGGTGAATATTCGTCTGATCGTGGCCTTCCCTCATAACGAAAAAGGTTCAGGATCGCTCGCTTGCCCTGCTCCAAGCAAGCGATCCTGAATAGTGTAGAGGTTAGAAGTTCAACCGCAACGCAAACTGAATTTGCCGGTTTGTGCCGAGCCCAACCGTGCGCTCGACGGTGCGATTGACCACCCCGAAAGCGCTACCCGCCAGCGCGCCAGTGAACGGTTGCCCGGGCTGCAAGGTCGCTCCCGCCCCGAAGGTGTTGGGCAACTGAGCAGGCGGATTTGAAAAGTTCGTAATGTTGAAGAGGTTGAACACCTCGGCCCGAAACTCGATATTCGCAGACTCCCTGATGGCGAACTTCTTCGCCACAATCAGGTCTTGTTGAACGAACCTCGGACCGTGGATTTGGTTGCGGACTAGATTGCCGAATGTGCCCGGCTTTGGAATCGCAAAGGCCGCCGGGTTGAGGATTGTGCGATCTTTGTTGATGAAGGGGTTCACTCCTGGCAGCAGGTCCGGCCGGCGCACGTTGCGAGAGTTGCCGCCGCCCGGGGTGTTGATTACCGCGGTGCGGCCGGCCGCCGGATTGCCGAAGACGTTGCCTGCAGCATCGACGTAAACGACGTCCGGGCGTGTTATCTGCACTGGGATCGGCATCCCGCTGCGCGCATTCAGGATCGTTCCGATGTCCCAGCCTCCCAGCAACATTCTGCTGACCCCGGAGAGACTCTTGCCCCACGGCAGCGTATAGACGCCGCTGACATTGAAAGAATGGCGCACATCGAAGTTGTTGTAGCCCTCATCATAATCGAAGTCCGCTGTCTTGCGGGCAATGTTGCCCGCGGTTAACGCTTCGTTAGAGCCGGCGGTGTTGCCGAAGCTGCGCCCGAACGTGTATTGCGAGTTGAGCGTGAGACCGCTGTTGAATCGCCGTCCCAGTGTCGTCTGAAACGCGTTGTAGTTGTCGTGTCCGCCGCTACGCTTGTAGTCGATTTCAGCATAGGGGTTGAGCACGGTCGGATTCACACCCGCCCCGTTCTCCGTCACGATCGAGAACTCGCGGATGACGATCGCCGCATTGGCGGGATTGGCGTTTGTTCGGACCGAGACGATCTGATTGGCGACGCTTCGCAGGAAAAGGTTGCGTCCCTGGCTCCCGACATAGGCAAGCGTCAATACCATTTTGTAGGGCAGTTCTTGCTGGACCGAACCCGAGAAAGCGAAGATACGCTCCGGAACGCTGTAGTTTGCGCGGTCATAGGCGCGCGGCTGATAGTTGCGGTTGTTGGGGTTGGCGCTGAAGTTCGCGACAATCGCGGCGATGTTGGCCGGAAAGGCGTTAGTCACATTGCTCAACGTCGAGCTTATGCGGTCGGACTCAATCGGCTGGATCTGGTCCTCGATCTGACCTGGCCCGTAGTTGATTCCAAAGCCGCCGCGTACGACGGTCTTACCGCCTCCGAACATTCCAGTCGCCCCGGGAGTCGGAGACCACGCGAGCGACACGCGCGGCGCAAAATTCGTTTTCAGCCCTTTGTAGACGGTCGTGTCGTTAGGCAGGATGATCCCTTTGTCGATGTCAAAAACCACCTGCCGGTTTTTGTCCTCGCGCAGGGGCGTGTAGTACTCGTAGCGCAGTCCGTAGTTGAGAGTAAGATTGGGTTTTATCTTCCATTCGTCCTGCGCGTAGCCGATGTAGAATTCCTCTTTGGCGAATCGATTGCCGGTCGCGCCGGCATTGAACGGCTGCGAGCTGACGTCGCCGTTGAATTGCACTGACGACGCGGTGTTTGCGAGGAAATTGGCAAGATTCGAATAGGAGTAAGTCGTGCCGCCGAGGCGATCCGTGTACAGTCGAAGCAAACGAACCTCGCCGCCGAATTTGAGCGAGTGGCTGCCCTGAATCCAGCCAAAACTGTCGATCAAACCAATGGTGTACGGAGTGTAAGGAGCGCCACGTCCGTTTGTTGCTGAGTTGAGACGGAACAGTCCGCCCGGGATGGAAAGGCCCGCCGAATTGCCCTGACCCGGAATGTTCTGGAGCGCGACGCTACCGGACAGGTTGATCGTAACCGCGGAGAGGTCGATGCCTCCCACAGTCGGGGCGCTACCCGCAACACGTGTGTACGCGGAATTGTAGCCGAGCTTGAACTCGTTGATCTTGTTCGACCCAATTGTCGCTTGCCATGATGCGACGGCGTTTTGCGGGACATAATTGTAGATTGCGCGTGCGCCTGAAACGTTCTGGGGCTGATCGTTGTCGCCCTGATCGCGGAAAAATCGAAAGTAGAGAAAATTCTTGTCGTTAGCCTTGAAGTCGAAGCGAAGCGAAGCGGAGTTTTCGTTGACCGGGTTGCTGGCTTGCAACTGCCCGATGTCGAAATCAGGACTAGTGAGGGGATTAGTCACAATGCGCGTCGCGCCTGCTGCGAGGAATGCGCCTTCACACAACGGACGCACGGCAGCCACTGCCGAAACACAACGCGAGAGCTTCGGCACCCCTTCCACGATGTTGATGCCCGAGCGCAGGCGATACCCTTCGTAACTGCCGAAGAAGAACAGCCTGTCTTTCACGATCGGCCCGCCAAGGCTCGCGCCAAATTGATTGAGCCTCAACGGCGATTTGAAGTCGCGGTCGAACCAGTTTCGCGAGTCCAATTTCTCGTTGCGAAGATACTCAAACAGCGAGCCATGAAAATGGTTGCCGCCCGATTTGGTGACCACGTTAACCTGACCACCCGTGCCAGTGCCGTATTCTGCAGGGTAGCTGTTTGAATCGACGCGGAATTCCTGCACGTTTTCTAATGACGCCTGCAAGCGGAAGGGCG
>DATLWF010000805.1:0-5224 GCA_035576605.1 Blastocatellia bacterium
CATCGGAGGCGAGGATTCCATAAATGATATTGCGGCTCCACGTCGCCTTTTTGGGATCCTGGAGCGTGCCCTGCCGGTCGCTCCAGAACAGGAACACCTTCGTACGCGCGGGCTTCGAACTCCCGTGCCGCCCTGCGGTTCGCGACGAGCCTGTTGCGCACCATTTCCGTATACGCCGACAACTCCATGCGGTTGGTAATCGGCCCTTTGCTCGATTGGCCCAGAACTTGTACGTTCACATCCGTCGCGTTGCGCACTGCGAAGAGCACGCCGGTATCCTGGTCTTTGATGACGGTGAACTTCCCTAACAGCATTTGATGAACACGCAGACTACCATCGCGCCAGGTGTCCAGATACAGGATGACATTCTCGCCGACCGTGAACTCCGGCGTGCCGAACACCAGGCTGCCTCGGCTGCCGTATTCGCCGCCTGGCTGCTTGAGCACTATTTTGCGCTGGGCTATCTGTCCCTTGAGGACCTCCTGTACCTTGAGTGTCACATAGGTATAAATACGGTCTTGTTGTTGATCGAGGCCGGTCTCTATCGCAAGGATTCGGCCCCTGACTATGGCTCGCGCTTCAACGATCATTTGATCGTCGGATGGAATGATCACCGTGGTTGCCAGGGAAGTTTGGGCGAAACAAAAAAGTGCGATCAAGAGTAGCAGCGGCTTAAGGCAAATTCGGGTGCGACTGCGTTTCATACTTTCCTCACCGGAAGGTTTCCTGTCCTTCCAGGGGGCATAGCTTAAGAAATTCACCGACGAGCGGGAGAACTCACGTCTGAATATGAGCCTGCGAACTGAAGGGCTACGTCAATAGCAGGTGACATACCTGTCAACCCGTTTTGTAGCAGAGGGCCTGGCTATTGTTTCTGAGCCTGCTGAAGGTGCGATCGTATCCCGGCACTTAAAATACTCGTGAAACGTATATGTGTCAATTGAATCATTGGACTGGGGTGCGCGGTCATCTCGAAAGGCGAATCGGCTCGAGCCTATCTCTTAATCTTGACACCGCCGAAGATCGAGGTAGCATCGATATGCACTCGCCGCGTAGCCTGAGCGTAACCCGGAGTCTCGTACTGGTTCACGCCGAATATCCCATTGCTCAACTCGCGGCCTCGAACTTTCACTCCACCAAAAATCGAGACGCCAGTGACGCGAATGGCGACGTCGCCGGGCACGAAGACTTCTGCGCCGCCGAAGACTGAAATCACGCTTATTCTCGTCTCCCCGACCTCGACGGGCCCGGCGGTCAAGTCGATCCGAGTGCCGCCGAACACTGATACCGACGTATGCCCGTTCAGATCTGTTTCGTTTGAAAGACTCGAGGAGTGGAAAAAGTTCAGCGTCGTTCTACCGCCAAGAGCGTGGGTGCGCAACCGTGAGGGTTCACCCCCCTCGAGCACGTTCGAGACTACGGTCAGGTTAGTGCCGCACGATCTGCAAAATCTCGTGGTGCCGGCTTCCGCGCCACACTTGGGGCAGAACATCGTGACCTCCTATAAGAAGCGCTCGGTTATGCTACTGATACAGTCCACCGGTGACAAGGCGTATCACGCCCCGGAATCCTGACTTCTGATTATTGACATTCGTCTTTTTGGTTTATAATTCCGCCATCCGAGGCGGGCGGAGGTCCGCTGCGATGAAGCGGCACACACTTCTAACCTTTTTGACCCTGGTGTTGATATCGGGCGGGACTGCTCTTGCGCAAAGCAACCAGCTGCGGGGCAAGGTGCGTGCACCCAACGGCGTCACGGTCAACAATGCAATTGTCGAGCTGCGAGTCGGGGGCAGCGCAATGATCGCTCAGACCGTGACTCGCAATGATGGGGACTTCGCATTTACCGGCCTTGCAACCGGCGAGTACGAGATAGCGGTTACCATGGCCGGATACGAGCCCGTCGTTCAGATGGCCCGCTTCAATCAGTCGGGGCGAATGGACTTCTCGGAAGTAATCAATATGGAGATCCTGATTAGACCGAAGAAGGAGATCCTGCCCTCCGCGCCAGGGACCAACTTCGCCCAGGACGTTCCCAAGCCGGCGCGTCTCGCTTACGAGAAAGCGGCGGCCAGGATGCGCGACGGGAAGCCCGAGGAAGCGGTCGCCGCGCTACGCGAAGCCATCGCAAATTTCAACGACTACTTCGATGCTCACTTCGCGTTAGGCAAGGAACTGTTCCGCGAAGGCAAGGACGACGAGGCGCTGGAGGCGCTCGAACGCGCGCGTCAGATCAACGATCGACAGGATTCCGTCTATCACATATTCGGACTGATAATGTTAAAACAAGGAAAGTTCGCGGTTGCCGAATATGCCTTCCGCGAAGCGACTCGGCTGAACGGAAACAGCGCGGCCGCGCATTTCTATCATGCGCAGGCTCTGATCGAGCTCGCGGTTCGAGGTAACGACCAGCGGCAGCTCAATACCGACCTGGGTGCGGCCGACAAAGAGTTGGATCTCGCCTGGGAGACGAGCGAAAAGCGGTTGACCGCCGTTTACCTTCAGCGGGCCCGCATTCACGAGACGCGGGGTCAGAAGGAGGCCGCTGCGGTAGACCTCGAGAGCTACCTGAAAGCGGAACCCGAAGCGAAGAACGGCGCCACGATTCGCGCTGCGATCGCAAAGCTACGGGGCGCCAACAAGTGATCGGGCGCAGTCAGATCAACCGTACGCCGTCAGTCAGGACCCTACTCTCCCCAGCGCCGCGGCTCGGTTCGAGTTTCGAGCATTTAAGAGCTGATATGGACCAATGATCGAAATCAAGCATGGAATCGAGCGAGATCACCCTACCCGGGTTCGGCCTCTGCCGCCAGCCGGCAGAAGTTGGCCGCCCCCAGTCCGAATGACGCTGGCAGTCATTCTCCTGTCGGTGTTGCAGCCAGCGACGTTTGCGAAGCGGCCCTTTGAGATAAAACCATCACCGCTGTGGATCAAGCCTGTCTCAGTGAACCAATCCGGAAACGCAGAGTCAAACGAAGCCTCCTCCGGAAGCCTTTACCTGCTTTCTGATCATCAGATTCGTGTCACCGGTGGTTCGATCGAGCGATATTACCGCCGGGTAAAGAAGGTGTTGAAGGCTTCGGCTCTCGAAGATCTGTCGCAGCTTCAACTTGAATTCGAACCTTCGTACCAGGAGTTGGTGATTCACTACGTAAGGATTCAGCGCGGCGATGTGATCATTGATGCTCTGAGACCTGGCGAAGTAAAAATCATTCAACAGGAAACCGACCTCTATCAGCGGCAATACAACGGCACGCTCTCAGCTTTGATTTTTCTCAACGACGTAAGAGTGGGCGATGTCGTTGATTATGCCTTTTCGGTCGTTGGCGAGAACCCTGTTCTTGGAGGCCGCTTTGCGGACACCTTCTCTCTTGCTACTAGTCAGGCTGTTGAAAAGCTGCGATGGCGGCTGCTCTGGCCTTCGAAACGACAGCTTCAATATCGCGGGCTAAACACGGCTGCGGAGCCCGCCACACAAACTTTCGGCGAAGAAACTGAATACACCTGGGAGCGAGAAAAGGTGGCCGCTATTGAGTTCGAGGATAGTACCCCTGGTTGGTTCAGACCGATTCCAACGGTTCAGCTCAGCGAGTTTTCTGATTGGGCGGAAGTTGTAAGATGGGCCTTGCCGTTGTATGCGCTGAAGCACCAGATTGATGGTTCGCTCGCAGCGCAAATTGAACGCTGGCGAGCCGAGTCTGCTGATCCGGAAAAGCGTCTGCTTGCTGCGCTGCGCTTTGTGCAGGATGACGTACGCTACATGGGAATCGAGCTTGGACCTTACTCGCACACGCCGACTCCGCCATCGGCCGTGTTCGAAAGGCGATTCGGTGATTGCAAAGACAAGTCACTACTTTTCGCTACCATTCTGAACTCCCTCGGGATTGAAGCCCGTCCGGCGCTCGTGAATACCAATGCGCGATACACCCTCAAGGACTGGCAGCCTTCACCGTTTGCGTTCGACCACGTGATCGTGCGGGCAACGCTTAACGAGAAAAACTATTGGATCGATGCGACCGCCAGCCTTCAACGGGGAGGGCTGGCCGAACTCTACAATCCCAACTACGGCCGTGCACTGGTGTTGCTTGAGGGTAGCCGGGAATTGGAAGAGATTCCGCAGAATGTCAGCGAAGAAATTACGACCGCGGTGCAAGAGGTCTACACCGTACAGAACTATCAGGCTCCAGCGCTCCTCGAAGTCAGCACGACATATCGGAACGTGGATGCGGATGAAGTGCGCGGTTTGATCGCGCAGCAAACGCTTTCCGAACTCGGCAAGACGTACTTGAACTACTACGCCCGGTTCGACCCGGACATTGAGGCCACGGCACTGCCCCAAATCTCGGACGACGCTGCTACCAACACGCTCGTCATCACTGAGAAGTACAAGATTCCGAGCTTCTGGAAGAACAAGACGCGGCAGTTCTATGCCGGACGAATCGATGAAGAATTGGGCAGACCGAGCGTCACCAAGCGCTCGATGCCGCTGGCGTTGTCGTATCCGGCTCGGATTAGCGAGACCATCGAAGCGCATCTGCCCGAGCCCTTCACGATCGAAAGAGATTCGCGGACGATGGAGAGCGATGCGATGCGCTTCAAATATCAATCAGGCTCGATTGGGAACACAATAACGCTCAACTATCAGCTTCGGACGTTGCACGATCACGTTCCTGCCGACAAGGTGTCGAAACATCTCGATGCAGTCGATAGTATCCGAAAGACGTTGGGATACGAATTATCAATGGACGGAGCGGTAGCGGATACCACCGTCGGTCTGATCCCCTTAGCATTGGTGTTCGGGCCGTTCCTCCTCTTCGGAATCTACAAGGCTGTGAAATCGACACGGGCCAGGCGTCGGCGGATAACCTTCAAAAAGCGTCCTCCACTGGCTCCGGGTGAGACGCCCGAGACGGCCATTCCGCTAAGAGAAGATGGGGAGATCGCGCGGAGGCTGGCGGCCTTTAAGTGCCTCTGTGGCGTGTTGTACTCAAATGAGGATGGCCCTCCGCAGGTTGAGTCCGCGATGTTCGACGGCCGACGGCTCACCGTTGTCCGATTGAAATGCAAGACGTGCAATCGGTTCCAGGATGTCTACTTTGTTGCCACCGGGGTTAGTCCGTTGATCTTACAGAATTGAGACTTTCTTCATCGGTTTGATCCCCCGGCGGCGGAACTAGCTGAAGGCTTCGAGATCGACTACTGCGACAGAAACTCGCGCACAACT
>DATLWF010000806.1:0-2623 GCA_035576605.1 Blastocatellia bacterium
TTGTTTCCGTTTGAACGTGCGCCAGCATCGGTCTCATCAGTCGCGACGTTGTAGCCAAACGCCAGCGCCAGGTCTCGCTTCGGGAAGATGCCGATCAGGCGACGTCGCGCGAAGCTAGCCGCGCCATCCGCTCCAATCAAAAACCTGGCGTGCCACTGACTTCCGCCGTCGGTTGAAATGGTCCACCCATCGGGCTGGCGGGCGAAGTCAGACACCCCCACGCGTACAAACTCTGCGCCCGCTTCGATAGCTCTATCCAGCACGAGACTGTTCAGAACCTGTCGGGAGTAAACCGCGAAAGGTTGGTCGAGCGTCAGGGTTACGTGCCGGTCCAGTGGCGAAATCATTGTGATTTGGCGCACAAGTTTTCTCGGGTAGCCGGAGCTCTCCAGGATAAAGGCGAATTCGCGAATCGCACGAGTCGGGACGCCGCCGCCGCATGGCTTTTCCCACGCGCCTTTTGGATCAAACAGGAGTACATCGCGGCCTTCCGCGGCCAGACGCGAGGCCAGGTGCGCGCCTGCTGGTCCTGCTCCAATGATGGCGATCTCCGCTGAACGAGCTTTCATAGAGAGGAAAGTCTAACGATGCATCGAAACGCTATCAAGCAAGGTTTAGAGATCGGGGTTCAGAGTTCCGGGTTCAGAGTTCCGGGTACAGATTCAGAGTTCAGATTCAGAGTTCAGATTCAAAGTTCAGATTCAAAGTTCAGAGTCCAGCCTTTAGGCTGCTTGCAAGCTAAAGGTTGTAACCCTGAACCCCAAACCATGAACCCGGAACCCTAAACCCGGAACTCTGAGCCCCGTACGCACGGCAAGCTAAAGCTTGGACTCTGAACTCCGGCGAATCGTGCGCAGCGCTTCGCGCCGAATCAATCCGCTGAAAGGAGCTATCAGAGCCCAATACAAGCGGAAGCGCCATCTGCTCGCATCATCCATACATCGCACTCGCGTCTCGGTCGCGAGCCTCGTGAGTTCCGCGCTTTCTTCAACTAGAGAAAAGTTCCAAACGGCCTTGGCGTATCCGGGCAGATCAAAAGAGGCGAACTCCTCAGCATTCACTCGAAACCTGCTACCCGACAAAGTCCAGAAGCGGCCGACTAGTCCCAACGCAATCTCGTTTGGAGGGTTCTCGCCTAAAAGAACGAATCCCCCTTTTATGATCGCATCGAGGTTGAGCTTCAGGTTTCGCTTACGCCCGCCGGTTGTGAGCATCGCCGGCAGCTCGCGCAATCGCAAAAGAAACCGAATGATCGGCGAGTCGCCGAGGTTGGCGGTTCGAAGCGCATCATAGACCTTCTCAATGGGCGCGTGAACCGTTGTCTCGTGAAACTCGCTCGCATCGTAGACCGGCATGAACTCGTCGA
Source organism: Blastocatellia bacterium (assembly GCA_035576605.1). Lineage (GTDB taxonomy): Bacteria > Acidobacteriota > Blastocatellia > UBA7656 > UBA7656 > Onstottus_A. The sequence goes on from DATLWF010000806.1 coordinate 1,367, forward strand.
TTAGCTCGTGAGCGTCCGGTGGGAGAATGATTCGATGTCTAATCAAAGGGTGAATCTGGGAGGATGATCGACGGTTTCTTACCCCGTTGAAAGCCGTCAAGGTGAAGGAGCAGCATTCCAATTCCCGCCGCGCCCTGCATGTAACCGGTCTGGGCGACGAGGAACTCCGGCCTGACCCGATGCTCTGCCTGGATCCAACGCATGCCTTCGCGGTCACGCGTTGCCTTCGCGAGCACTTGCGCGGTGACTCGCTTTGCGAACTCCAGGTACGCCCGGTCGTTGGTTACGCGGTGCAAGCTCAAAAAGAATTCCGCCACACCCGCTGAGCCGCAACACTGGCTGACGTTGTTCCAGAAGCCAGGCGTTTGCTTCTCGGGAATCCCGCTCGCGATTATGCCGCGCGCGGATTTCTTGACCCAGTCCATCCAGGCGCGGTCTCCAGTAACCTGGTACAGCCGGTAAAACAATCGCGCAGTACCAACCGGGCCGTGACACCACCCGAGATAGAAAAGGTCCTTGCCCTCTGGCTCGTTGTGGAAGATCAAACAAACATCATTGTCAGTCTTCGCGACCGCTCGGAGGTACTTTGCTCCGGCAAGCGCCGCGTCGAGAAACTCGCGCTTCTTCGTTTCTTGATAGAGCGTCGCCAGAAAATATGCGATGCCTGCGGTGCCGTGTGAGAAGTTGGGCATCAGTCGCGCGAAGCTCGGGCTCATCCTCCACTTCATTCCGTTCTGTTCAGCCAGTCCCAACTCGATCAACCTGTAAGCGTCCTGAATCGCAAGCTCGCGAAACGCCGGCTCCTTCAACTCACGGGCGGCGTACAGCAAAAAGAGACCTATGCCGGCGCCGCCGGCGATGATGTCGGTTGTATCATTCCACTCAATTCCCTTCCCTGCTTTCCTGGCACGCTCGCCAAGCAACTGCGCGCATCGCAGCGCGCCTTGTCGATACCTTGATTCCCCGGTCGCCTTGAATGTCTCCGTCAGAGCGAAGCCGATTCCAGCCACGCCCTCGTACAGCCCGGACTCTTTTTCGTTCACCAATGTGGCCAGCAGATGATCGGCGCCGGCGCGCGCGGTCTTGAGAAAAGATTGATCGCCGGTCGAGCGGGAGGCTTCGAGGAAGAAGAGGATCACCCCCGGAGTTCCCGCATACAAAGTGTCGTTGACCGATTTCACATCGCGAGGGTCCGAGGGCCACACCATACCTTGATCGGCCCGAGCAGCCGAGGTGGTTATCCATCGCGCAGCTTCC
>DATLWF010000807.1:0-11582 GCA_035576605.1 Blastocatellia bacterium
CTGCTCACCGTATCCGGTCCCCCTTGGGTACCGGGTTTGGTACCACGCCAGAGAACGCCGATGGCGACGAGCCCTCAATCACGTCTACGTGGCGCTCGTTGATTCTACCACTTCTGGTCACCTCCGGTTTAGCGATGACCGTGCCGCCGCCCGCCAGGATTGCGCCGACGGTCGTGAATCGGATCGTGCCATGTGGAACATAAGCTGCTGCGTCTTCAAGCGTTTTGCCCACCGCACCGGAGAAGGCCGTGCCGGGCGGTGGAGCTCACCCGGGCCGCCTCGAACAACAATAACAAGATCGGTCAGCTCGATGAGAGACAAGAGGGCCTCCGCATTACGGCGTTTCAAAACAATATGCGACAGCGCCGAACCAAGAAACACTCGGCACAACTGTCAGATGACCAGTGGGTCTCTAAGCCGCGCCAACTCAAAACGGCCGATCTCAAAAGACGTCTTGCCGGTCATTAGAAGTTCGCTCGCGATTCGTCCGATCGTCGGACCAAACTTGAAACCGTGGCCCGAGAACCCTGTCACCACCAACACGCCGTCGAGCTGCGGATGCCAGTCGATGATGAAGTCGTCGTCGGGCGTGTTGTTGTATATGCACACTCGCGCCTCACGGACCCGCGCATCCGCGAGACCGGGTATGAACTCGGCGAAAAACGCCCGGCAGCGTTCGATAAATTGCTCGCCGACATGATCCTCTGCTGAATCGGGATCGACTTCAGCGCCCTTGTGATGGTTGGCGATCTTCATCGCACCGGCATGGTGAATCGGAAAACCGTAGAAGCCGCTCTCGAGCTCGAGGAAGATTGGGAATCGGTTTGGCTCGAAGCTCAGAGGAGAAGAGTGCGATTGTTCCGGTCCCGGCTCAAAATAAACGATTTCCTGACGCGTGGTGGTGAGCTTGTCTTCGAGAAATGGAAGAAGCTTTCGCGTCCACGGGCCCGAGGCAATCATTGCGCGTTCGCACTCGATCTCATGGCCGGATTCGGTGACAATCAATACGCGCGACCCGGCACGCCCGGCTTCGATGACCCTCTCGCCTTCAATGATCTCAACGCCCCTCTGCCGCGCAAGATCGATCAACGCGCGCACCGCGGTCTCCGCGTGCAGGATTGCGCCGCTTGGATCATAGACACCATACGCAAAAGCGCTGCTGTTGAACTGAGGAAACCGCGCGCTGGCCTCTCTGCTGTCGAGCTTTTCGCTTTCGAGCCCCAGCGATCGCATCGCTTCATAGCATTCAGTTTCAAAAGAAGGTTCACGTTTGCCGATCAGCAAAGCTCCGGTTTGAGTGAGCAGCCGCGTGCCGGTCTCTGATTCGATCGTTCGCCATCGGTTCAGCGAGTCCACAGCGAGCTTGACGTAAAACGGATTCGGATATGCGAATCGAAACACTTTCGAGTGATCTACCGAGGCGGCTCTCGGATTGGGAATCGGAGATTGATCGGCCATCGCCACCCTGGCGCCCTCGCGCGCCAGCTCACAGGCTGCCGCCGCGCCCATCACACCCGCTCCGACGATTGCTACGTCGAATGTCTGCATAGCGGCGGCGATTCTAACATAAGAGGAGTCCGTAGTGGTCCGTAGTCAGTAGTCCGTAGTTCGTAGTTCGTAGTTCGTGGTCAGTGGTTAGTGGTTAGTGGTCAGTGGTTAGTGGTCAGGCAGCGGCGACTTACCACCAACCCCCGACTACGGACTGCGGACCACCGACTGCTTCTTTGCCTTTCAACTGGCCAAGCACTTAAAATCATTGACGCGGGTTTCCAACGATTTCTGCGCGTGATTTGATGCCGACGAAAACTCACAGAAGCCGAATAGCGACACGCAGTTTCATGTCGTTCATGGACAACGACCTCACGACCGCGGCGGCGGCGGTTTCGTACTTCTCGATGCTCGCGCTGTTTCCTACGCTGCTGGTCATGCTCGCGATCGGTAACCGTTTGGTCGGGCAGCAGACTGTCGAAAAGTATGTCATCGGTCAGGTCCTGGCGTTCCTGCCCGGAGCTCAAACGTTCGTCAGCAAGAACCTCGAATCGATATCGACTATTTCGACCGGTATCATCGTGAGCTGCTTAATCGTCATGCTCTGGGCGACCTCCTGGATGTTCACAGTGATCGAGAAGGCGCTGAATCGCGTGTGGGGAACATACCCAAGATCGTTCCTGCGCGGGCGGGCGGTGAACGTCGCGGTGATGAGTCTGGTGTGGGCGTTGCTTGCGGGCTCGGCGCTGTTCACCGCGTTCGTGACGGGCGTCCGGGCGGCGGCGGACAAAATCCCCTTGAGACTGGGGCCGTGGCTGGGAGCGCTTTCAGGGCTCGCATGGCAGACGATCTTCGTTCTGGCGAGTATCGCCGTGACAATCATTCTATTCACTGTGCTGTACAAGATTCTTCCCAACACGCACGTGCCGTTCACCGAAGCGTTGCCTGGCGCGGTGCTGGCCGGTGCATTCTGGGAAGCGGCGAAGTTCGGCTTTGCCTTCTTGCTGCCTTACTTCCATTACGACTTGTTGTACGGCTCGATCGGCGCAGCGGTAGCGCTGCTGACGTGGGTGTATCTGTCGAGCGTCATAATGTTGTTCGGCGCGCAGTTCACGGCGCTGCTTCATCGCGATCATCTATTCAAAGCGTCTGAAAAGCTCGACCGCCCGAGCGGTGAGATGACGGCGATCGAAAGCTAGCCGCGTTAACATGCTGGTTTCCGATTTCGATTATGATCTTCCCGAGCACCTGATCGCCCAGGAACCATCGGCGCGGCGCGACAGCTCGCACTTGCTGGTGGTCGATCGCAGTAGCGGCAAGCTCTCCGATTCGGTCTTCACAGAGTTATCCGAAACTCTTCGCGCGGGCGACTTGCTCGTGCTGAACAACACACGCGTCTTTCCCGCAAGGCTCATAGGCCGGCGGCTGCGCGTGACTCCGCGGGGCGACACGATACTCGGAGGGCGCGTCGAGGTCTTTCTCGTGAGCCGCATCGAACCGCTGGTGTGGGAGACCTTAGTCAAGCCAGGCCGGTCATTGCTGCCGGGCGCGCGAGTTGAGTTCGCCCGTGGCAAGCTCACTGCTGAAGTACTCGGATGGCGCGAACGCGGCCGCCGCCTCGTGCGCTTTGAAGCAGCAGGCAACTTCGACGAAATCATCGATCGCATCGGCCGGACGCCGCTTCCGCCCTACATCAAGCGCGACGAAGAAGACCGCCTCGACGCCGAGCGATATCAGACTGTGTTTGCGCGCGAACGCGGCGCTGTCGCCGCTCCGACCGCAGGTCTGCACTTCACTCCTGAACTGCTCGACCGCTTGCGGAGTGGCGGCATCGAAATCGCGGAGATCACTCTTCACGTCGGCTACGGGACGTTTCAACCAGTGCGAGTCGAGCGAGTCGAGGACCACCGAGTCGAACCTGAAACCTATTCGATCGGTGAGGAGGCAGCGGCTTCAATCAATCGCGCGCTGGGCGAAGGCCGGAGAGTGATCGCGGTGGGCACGACTACCACTCGGGCGCTGGAATCAGCGGCGAGGCAGGGAGCGGATGAGCAGCGGGGAGGAGGGGAAGAGGAGCAGAGGAGCGGAGGTGCAGAGGGGCTTGGGGGTGCGAGTACAGACGAAAGTTCACCACCTCACGCCTTCGCTCCTCCGCGTCTCCGCTCCTCTTCCCCTCCTCCCCTCCGCTCCTCTGCTGCTCTAGCCCCACGCACCTCCGCAAGAATCGCGCCGGGCACGGCTACAACCGATCTCTTCATCTATCCTGGATTTCAGTTTCGAGTGATTAGCGGATTGGTGACTAATTTCCACTTACCATGCTCATCGCTGCTGATGCTGGTGAGTGCGTTCGCGGGGCGCGAGATGATTTTGGAAGCGTACCGTCACGCAGTCGAGAGCGAGTATCGCTTCTACAGCTACGGCGACGCGATGTTGATTCTGTGAAGGCGCCTACATCTTCAATTGGTGGCGATCAGTTGCTGAGCACCGCATTTGAGTTCTGACAAGGCATAGTCGAGACCCGTCCGCGAGGTATGAGCGCCTCTGGAAGGCGCGCGACACTTATGTTCCAGACGTCGATGGGAAGGTTCCGCTTCTTCAAGACTGTGCCGCTTTTGGTCTCAATCCGGAGCAACACCGGCGGGCGACTCGCATCACGCGTTCCCGCGTCCACTCCATAGAGGTTGCTGCCGTCGCTAGACGCCACGAGCCGCGCGAAGTGTGTGGCTGGCGCAAGATGCTCAAATGTTCCCGTTACCGGGTCGATTGAAAACACGCCACCGGGCGCTTCTGGCTCCTCACTTCGCCGATCCAACTTAAGCCACCACCCAAAAGCTTCGTAAAGGATCAGCCGATTTCCGGCTGGAATCATTTCCTGCCAGACTCCCTTGCCGTCGCGACCAGGGATGGGTATCGCGATCTCTTTCGGTGACGCGAGCTCCGTTACATCAGGCGTAAGCCGCCATAAACTCCCTTGCTTGCCGTCGTGAGCATAAAGATAAAACTGGTCGCCCAGCCACGCACCTAGCGGCGATACTGCTCCCGGCAATGCGAGCCGCCTGACAAGAGTGCCGCGCCCGATGTCGAACACATCAAGCGAAGGGCCCTCCCAATTTGTAATGCCAAACAACCATTGGCTATCCGGCGAAACATATAAGCCGTAATTGCCTGGCGCTTTTATCACCGGGAGTCGAGCAAGCGACTTCGCGTCAAGCACTTCCACTCCGACTGCGCCACGCTGGGTGAATAATAAGCGACCGTCCGGAGTTGCAACCGCGGGGCTCGAAGGGTAGATCAGTTCGCACAACGCAGCGGTGGCCAGGTCCAACGAAAACAGCGCGCAGCAACCATTGGGCTCCGAAGGCGGCGGTTGTTCAAGGTAGAGAGTGCGGCCGTCCGGGCTTGCACTTATGCTATGCGCCAAATCACCGACAATGAAGTGGCCGAGTTCCGAAAGCGAGCGCGCGTCGAATACCACGACTCGATGGTTCCGCCGCGTAGCGATGATGACTTCTCGAGTTTTTTGAACCTGTGCGGTTGCTGACGCTGCTGACAAGCCTACGATCAAGAAAGCGATTGAAATGAGAATGCGTCTCATAGCACGTCTCATCGCACGGCTCCTTTGAAGGAGTTCGGTTTACGAATTTTGGGTCGGTATTACGAACCCTGATATGTGAACGCGTGAGCTCTCACGATTTGCTCCACACTATTCGCTGGCGCGCGCGGGCACGAGCCTTCGAAGCAGCCACAGCATCAAGCATCCCGTCGCCGTGCCGAGCAAGATGCCCGCCCCTATTCCAAAAGTCAGTTGACCAAGGATGTGCTTGACGTGATGCGGATCGTCGGGTCTCGAAAATTCAGGCCTGGTGAAAACATTTTCGATTTTGCTGACGACAGAAAATGCTATGGCAGCGACTATAAGCACCTGCTCGAAGACCGTCAGAAGCAGGCTTGATACCACCACGTTCGGATAGCTGCCGAAGCCCCGGGTGTGAATCAGCCAAACTGCAATCAGAACTGAAAGAGACGTTGCCCCGGTCACGCTGAAGACGCGCACCAGCCCTGGCGAAACCTCGACGGCGTCGAGCGCCCACCTCAGCGCCCAAACCACAGTGATGAAACTGAACAGCGGAGCCAACAGTCGAATGTGATCGCGTAATCCGCGCCCGCAAATGTTCATCAAGCCTCCCTGGCCGCCTCGGCCTCGATAGCCCTGACCATCAACAGCGTCATATCGTCTTCAAGTTCGTCGCCCGCCCACTTGCGCACCTCTTCAAGCACTCCGGCCTGGATCTCCGCCAACGACTCTCCCGAACGCTTTTCAATCTCGGCTTGCAGACGCTGCTCTCCAAACTCTTCGCCGTTTCTCGAGGCTGCTTCGGTGAGGCCGTCAGAATACAGCGCCAGCAAGTCTCCAGGCTGCAGAAACACTTCACCCGTCTGAAACTCAGAACCAGGAAACAGACCGAGCGGAAAACCTCCTTCATCCAACTGCCGGCCGCAAAGCGATCCGAGCAGGACCGGAGCATAATGTCCCGCGTTGACATAGCTCAAACGCCGCTCAGACGCCTTCCATTCGGCATAAAAAAACGTCGCGTACTTCGACTCATCGGTCACCTGATGAAGATGATGATTCAACCTCTTGCAGACTTCCGCGGGCGGGATCCCCGTCTCGGAAAGCGTTCGTAACAACGCTTGCACGTTGGCCATAAGGATCGCCGCCGAGATTCCCTTGCCGCTGATGTCCGCGATCGCAAAGACCAATCGCCCGTCGGGAAACTGCATCACATCGTAATAGTCGCCGCTGATGCCGCGCGCAGGGATGCACACAGCCCCAAACTCCAATCCATTACTCACAGGCAAGTGGCGAGGGAAGAGCGCCCGCTGCACCTCGAGCGCGAAGCTCAACTCGGCTTCCTTGCGAGCCAGTTGGCGTCGGCTCGATTGAAGTTCAAGCTGAACGCGATAAAGCGTCACGAGCAGAACAGCGACGGCGGTCGTTGCCCCAAAGGTCAGCCCCCAGGTGGCAAGCGCGGAGCCTTGTACCAACCCACGGCCGAGGAACAACAGTAATCCCGCGCCTACCAGGAAGCCGGCCAGATAAATCTTGTCGCGGCCTTCGATAGTGAACCCTTGCTTGGGTTGTTGAATGGTGCTTCCTATTTCCAAATGAGTCCTTGACGCGATTGACAAACCGGGCTGCTCGAGACCTCAGTCTACGCCACTCAAGTAATAATGCCACAGTATCCGGGCGGCGACTGCTCTCCATGGCTTCCACGGCACGCTTATCTCGTCGAGCTCATCCGGCGTTGGTCGAGTTCGCAGCCGCTTCACCTTCTGCGCCGCGACTGCCAGCGCGAGATCTCCCGTCGGCCAGATGTCAGGCCGGCGCAGCACCATCAGCAGATAAATATCCGCCGTCCAGCGTCCGACGCCTTTGATTTTGACAAGCTCGGATCTTACGGCAGCGTCATCCATCGAACCCAACGCGTCGAGATCAATCAGTCCTTCAACAATCGCGCGAGCGAGTTCGCGTCCGTATACACTTTTCTGGCGGCTGAACCCGACGGCCTTCAGTGTTGCATCATCCATCTGGAGAAACAGTTGGGGTGTAAGCGGGGACGCGAGTTCAAGCAGCTTGTTATGAGCCGCCCTTGCGGACGCGAGCGAGACTTGTTGCTCGAGGATGATGTGAAGCAGAGTTGAGAATCCCGACTCACGCGCCCACATCGGCGGCGCTCCGAACTGCTTCACAATGCTGCGAAGGTCTGCATCGCGGCGTGACAACAGGCGCACCGCTCGCTGGAGCCCGTCATCGCTGAGGCAGGTAGCAATCGTCTTGGGTTTAGTCACTCCTGGCTCACGGATCACATGGCTTTCAAAGCACGACCGACTGTATGAAAACCTGATCCACCTGGTCGCGCAACAGCTCTCCCGCGGCGATCCTCAAGAACAAATCAACGATCCGGTCGTTGGTAAGCACCAGGCGTGCGCCGTTGATCTCAAGGAAGATTTCTGAGACGGCCGCTGCAAGGCGCTTGTTGCCGTCTACGAACGCGTGAGCTTGGGAGAGGTGAAAGGCATAAGTCGCCGCGCATATAGCAAGATCGGCGTTTTCATAGAAATGTCGTCGCTCAGGAGCGGCCAGCGCGGACTCCAATAGCGCCTTCGTCTCTCAAACCCATTGAACCGCCGAACTCAGCTATTCCTTTCGCGTGGATATCGAGTACTTCCTGTTTGCTCAGGAACTGCAAGGACTATTCGACCCCTTCAGCAAGTTTCTTATAGGCGGGGCGGCGGCGTTCAAATACAGCCTTCGTCGCTTCCTCAATCTTCCCCGGACGTTCTGCGCCAGCCACCGGACGCATTATAAGCGTGCGATCAGAGACTGCCACGTCAACCTCGTCGCCGTCATGCACGCCCATTTCGTCGAGCACCTCCTGGGGCAGCAGAATCGAGGCTGATTCCTGGGACGTAGCAATGCGTTTGCGTGACATGAGATTGGTTCCTCACTCAGCTTGATCTCAACCAGGCTGAGGCTTGATTGAGCAACAAATGAAAGCAGAACGGCGAGACTTCAATCGTTGGGCTTCTTAGCCGCCGGCTGCGGTTCCGGTGGTCTGCGTTGAGGGAACGGCAACACCGCCAGTGGGCGAGCGTGTCCCTGATGACAATCATTACAACCCACCGGGCTGCCATCCTGCTTCACAAGTCCGCGGGAGAACTCGGTCATCATAAAGCGGGCGATCTGCTTGCGAGGCGTGTCCTCATCAAAGTCATCAGTGTGGCAATACGCGCACTCTACTCCCAGCGCTTTGGTGAACGACGTCATCGCCTGCATCAACCGTTCCCTGGGCACATCTTTCAGCACCTGCAGCCCTGGTGACTTTTTGCCGACCGCGCCCACGAACGGGCGCGTCCGCAGAAAGTTCGCTTCGCCCTTATGGCAATCATTACAAGCGAGCGCGCTCCCGTCCTTATGCTTCATTCCCATTGTGTAGTCGCGCATCATCAAGCGAGCAACAGCCTTCCGAGGAGTGTCAACAGAGAATGGATTTACATGACAGAAGTTACACTCGCTACCCATCGCGGTCGCGATTTTGTGCATTTCTGCCATTATCTCTTGTCGCGGCATGCCCTTTAGCAGTTGCAGGGTTTCAGGTGCGGGCTTTTGCTCCCCCGGCTTGTCTCGTTGCGCTGCCGGTTGCTGCGCGGCGGGTGCCTGCTGGGATGGTTGCTTCGCGTGTATCGCAGACGCGACCAACAACACTGTTGAGATCACAACGACAAACAGCTTCGCCATCGCTGTCTTGTTCATTCTTGCCTCCTCCAGAAAATGTCGGACAACTCCAGTTTGTCGCGAGTCCCGAATCGGCACTCGACCGACCGAAACTTCAGTTTGTCGCGAGTCCTAAACCGACGACAAACTGAAGTCTGTCGGACACCGCCGCCGCGTTTTATCGTTTCAGGACGACGAAATTCCACTGAGTAATTGATGTCATTCGCGGCCTGGTTGCGGGCGCCGCGAGGCGCCAACGCAGCCGCGCTCTTCCGATCATTGCTTCTTCGGCGACTGCCACGACAGCGCTGAAGCGAGAGGTCGCGCTTCCGCCGGCATGTCTACCGCGGCGTCGATCAAGATCTTCCGCGCGTCGACATCCTTGCCGTAGAAGTCCCGATTGTCATCCTTGTCCGCTCTGAGCGTTGCGCCGTCCAGCGAAACGCCCGCGAACAACCCCTTCGCGCGCGAGTACGTGAGTATCTCGGCGTCCAATCTGATATTCGTCTGGGCCGCTGCTTGTCGGCCGACGGGACCGGCTGCCGCGGACGCATCTGCTCCTACGGTGAACTTGTCATCGATCAGTTTTTCGACCCCTTTCCGATTCATCATCAACATCACCACATCTATCTGGGTGAATCCGATCTGCAGGCCAACGCTGCCGCCCTCGATGGTGATAAACGACGGCGCGGTCCAGCTGCGGTCAGGCCTGCGGCACATAACCAGGCCCTTGCCGTATTTGCCGCCGATACCCAAGCCACCCTTCTTCAAACCAGGCACGATACCGACGCATTCGCATTTGTCCAGCAGATCTCCCGGGATACCCTTGTCAGGCGTCTTCATTATTTCGCTGAAGACCTCGGTTGCGCGTTGCAGCCTCTTGACCTCGTCGCCTCGGTCAGCGGAAAGCGCGACGGTTGAGACGATCAGTAAAAAAACGGGGAGAATGGGAGCTAGAAACGATCTGACGTGCATACTGCACCCCCTGTGAGTTGATCAGGTGAGATACAACAAGCTCCACACGGAATAATCATACCTAAGCTACCAACCGCTGTCACCTGGAGCGCAGGCATCCTGCATCTTCCAACGCCAGGCAGGCTGGGATCCCAGCGCTCCCAGGCGTCGATTCTCTATCCTGAAGATTGTTGAGGGAACCCGAATCCCATGCGCCTGGACACTCACTCGATCTGAAGCTCGCGATCATTCGCGCCCTGGTGGCAGAACGCCAGGTTGCCACGATCGCCAGAAAGCGCTCCGAGTCGTGGCGACTTGCTGTTCAATCAACCGAAGGTCACCATCAGCTCGCGTCCAAAACTAAATTGGGGTCGCCGGCGCTGCTTCAACGCTTTGGTTCCCGTCTGTGAGAGCGAGGTCACAAGGATCGGCATCGCGATGGTCGGATCGCAAAGCACCGATACGGTCTTCGCGTCTTTCGCGACGCGGCCCCATGTTTGAGCCTCTTCAAAACTGCGTCCCGATGTCGCGCTGCTCTCGGGCAGATCGAGCCCGATTTGCAAAGCGTACTTATGACCTCGCATCGTCTGCTTGATGATCGACGCAGTTACTTCGGTCTGTTGCACGAAACTCTTAGGCGGCCCGCCTCCAAACAACACCACCGACGTGTTCACCGACCGAGCCATGATCTGCGCTGCTTCGACGACGTCCTGAATGATGTCAAACTGAAACGGGTTCTTGCGATTCACCCGGGACGTCGCGATTCCAACCGCGATAGCCGAGTCGGCAACGCCGGGACAAAACACCGGAACCTTCGCTTTGTAGGCCGACGTGAGTATGCCGTCTTCGGTTGCGATTTCCGCAAGCTCTCGGCCCAACAGGTGCAGAAACTCGCGGGTCGAATAAGGACGCGAATGGTCCACGGTGTTTGCGAAGTTACCCACCCACTCATCGGCTTCGCGGTATTCATGCTCACTCGCCAGCGTATCGTAGAATCGGCCCACCTGAGCCTCTTGAAGTTCCTCGTCGGTCACGCCCGCGGGCGCCTGGTAATGGTAGCGGCCGAGTGTCTCGTGCAGATCGTGGAAAAGATTCGCGCCGGTTGACACGACCACGTCGACGAAGTGGTTCTTGATCAAATATGAAATCAGCCTGCGCATTCCGGCTGCAACCAGGGCGCCGCTCAGCCCCATCAGAACCGTCGAGTTGTCCTCCAGCATCTCCAGCCAAAGGTTATGCGCATCGGCCAGCGTTCGCGCCTGAAATCCCGCGCCTTCCATCTTCTGGAGAATGCCGGCAACCGAGCGGTCACGATCGATTTGAATCGGGCGCGTGGGCGCCGTCAAATACTTTGAGCTTTTTTGCTTTCTCATCATTACTGTTGGTCCTTAGTCCTTGGTCCGTAGTCCGTAGTCCGTAGTAATCGAAATCGGGGATATCTCATCCCACAATTGCTACGGACGACTGTCTACGGACTATTCCAGATATGTGTACCGATTGATGTCGGATTCATACTGCTTCATCAGCGCGCCGGCTTCATCCTCGCTCAAGAGCCCGCCGGAGACGCGAGTATGTATCATTTGCTGCATGCTTTCCCACGCCTGGCCCTTGTCGTAGCGGGCCACGGTGAGCATGTCCCCGATGCGGCTTCCCTGTACGATCTTCTTGATGTGGTAGCGCCCCTCTGTGTCGATGATGACATGGGCTTCATTCGGCCGGCCGAACAGATTGTGATTGCTGCCCATCACCTCTTGATAAGCCCCGACCAGGAATATCGCAATGTAGTACGGGTCGCCAGTGAACTGGTGCAACTCGAGCACCTCTTTCACGTCCTTCAAATCGACGAACTTGTCGATGTGACCGT
>DATLWF010000808.1:0-6913 GCA_035576605.1 Blastocatellia bacterium
GGCGCCACTTCATCGCCACCGAATACATTGACGGGCAGACACTGCGAGAGCGACTGTCCGGCGCTCAGCTTGAGGTAGGTGAGGCGCTTGATGTGGCGGCGCAGATCGCGAGCGCGCTTGAAGCGGCGCACGAGGCGAGGATCGTGCATCGCGACATAAAGCCAGAGAATATGATAGTGCGGCCAGACGGGTTGGTAAAAGTCCTGGACTTCGGGCTGGCGAAGCTTACAGAGAGCCAGAGTCGCAGCCCTGGTTCTGAGTCAGCGACTGTGGTGGATGCGGTAACGACGCCAGGGCTGGTGCTTGGGACGGTGAGTTATATGTCGCCGGAGCAGGCGCGCGGACTCAACGTTGACGCGCGCAGTGACAACTTCAGCCTGGGAGTGGTGATGTATGAGATGATAGCCGGGCGCTGCCCCTCAGAGGGGCCGACGCCGAGTGATGTGATGGCGGCGATCTTACAGAACGAGCCGTTGCCGCTGTCGCGGTTCGCCCAGAACGTCCCTGTCGAATTGGAACGGATCGTAGCAAAGGCGCTGCGCAAGGACAGGGAGGAGCGATACCAAACGACCAGTGAACTGTCGGTTGATCTAAAGAGCCTGAAGCAAGAGCTGGAGGTCGAGGCGCGGCTTAATCGCTCTCTTCAGCCGGATGGAGACGGTAGAAAGTTAACGACAACAAGCGGCACTCATGCGGTCGAGACTGGCTATGAGTCTAGCGCGACGACTGGCGATGGTGCGACGGCACGTATGACATCGAACGCCGAGTATCTAGTCAGTGAGATCAAGCGCCACAAGCGCGCCGCGCTACTCGCGGCAGCAGCCGTTATGGTCGCCGTCGCGGCCCTCGCATATTTCTCCTACCCCACGAGCGCCGGCGAGGCGATAGATTCGATAGCGGTCTTGCCTTTTGTAAACGCCGACCCCAACACCGAATACCTTTCGGAAGGGATCGCCGACAGCATCATCAACAGCCTCTCGCATTTGCCCAACCTGAGAGTCAACTCGCTCAACTCGGTCTTGCGATACAAGGGGAAGGAGATAGACTCGCAGGCAGTCGGGCGCACGTTGAATGTCAGGGCTTTGCTGATGGGCAGACTGACAAAGCAAGGGGATGACCTGTTAATCAGCACCGAGCTGGTGGATGTAAAAGACAATCGCCGCCTGTGGGGCGCGCAATACAGCAGCAAGGTGTCGGGCATCCTCGTCGTTCAGAGTGAGATCCCACGTCAGATTTCAGCTGGGTTGCGGCTGCGGCTCTCCGGTGAAGAGAAAAAGCAACTGGCTAAACAGTACACCGAGAATAATGAGGCTTATCAGCTTTACATTTTGGGCAGGCACTACTTCAGTAAGCAGACAAAGGAGTCATTTGAGAAAAGCATTGAGTATTACAGGCAGGCAATCGAAAAAGACCCGAACTATGCGCTGGCTTATACCGGGTTAGCTGATAGCTATTACTTCATGTGGAATCGTGGCTTCTGGACCACGAAGGAGTCCGGCGAAAAACTCCAGGGGGCGGCGCTAAAAGCGCTCGAGCTTGATGACACACTTGCCGAAGGTCATGTCTTCCTGGGGGTGTCTAAATACACTAATTTTGACTGGGAGGGATCAGAGAAAGAACTCAAACAAGCTCTGGAGCTCGACCCGAAGTCCAGTTCCGCTCACATGGCATATTTCGCGTGTTTGTCGAGCGTTGGCCGACTGGATGAAGCCCTTAAACATGCGATACGGGCTGCGGAACTTGATCCAACCGGTCAAGCCGGAAGCCTTGCGCATGCTTACTTCGTTGCGCGCCAGTACGACAAGGCAATAGAGCTTTTCCTGAAGTTGGTGGAGAAGGACCCGGAAAAGGCTCAACCGCACGCTATCCTTGGTGAGACTTATCTGGCGAAGGAGATGTATGAAAAGGGCGTCGCGGAAATACAAAAGGCCGTGACCCTCGATAACGCTCCGGAGCGATGGGATAGACACCCGTTGCTGGCCTACGCCTATTCGATGGCAGGCAGGCGCGATGAGGCCCTGAAAATACTCAACGAGCAGAAGAGGCTGGAAAAGCAACGCTACATCTCGCCTTATAATTTCGCGATCATCTACACGGGTCTCGGTGATAAAAATCGAGCATTCGAATGGCTGGAAAAAGGTTATGAGCAGCGCATACCGCTGATATATCGCCTGAAGAACCGACCGATGTTCGATAGCCTGCGCTCAGACCCGCGTTACGCTGACTTGCTGCGGAAGATGAACCTTACACCGTGAAGTTCACAGTACAAGCATCAGCTTGCTTCCGCCGCCTGCAACATATAGTTTTGAACTCTAACTTTAACTCTGAACTTTAAATAACTCCGCGCGGTTACGTCCCACTATTACGTCTTCATGAAATAGAACGATGCGCAAGCTTCAATCAATTCTTTTTCTTCTGGCGTTGCCGATAATCGGCTCAGCCTATGCGCAAGCACCGACTGGCACCATCGCCGGTGTGGTCCGAGACCCGTCGGGGGCCGTCGTCGCCGGGGCGCAGGTAAAGCTGGTAAGCCGGGCGACCGGCCTGACTCGCGCTGCTAACACCTCCGAGGAGGGTGACTACAGTTTCCTCTCGCTCATGGCGGGCGAATACTTGGTAAGCACGGAAGCTCAAGGGTTCCGACGCATCGTTCGCCAAGCGACGGTGGAGGCGGGCGCCACGACAACGACAGATCTCGAACTGGTCGTCGGTGACACGAAAGAGTCAATCACCGTAGACGGCGCCTCACCGCAGATGCATTACGATTCTTACACCGTCGGCGGTCTGATCACGCAGAGCCAGATCCAGGATCTGCCGCTCAACGGCCGCAGCCTTCTTGAACTGGCCAAGCTCGAACCGGGCGTCCAGCCCCCGACGCGGGGCACCAGCAACCGAACCTTTGTCCCGGCTTTGGGACAACCAGTTGGTAACAGCGGCCGGGGCACTCGAGTCACGATCGATGGAGGCAGCATCATGGCGGTGGGCAACGGCGGTTCGGCCATGGGCCTCTCGCAGGAAGTAGTCGAGGAGTTCCAGATCTCGACCGTGGGCTTCGATCTTTCCACTGGCATCACCGACGGCGCAGCAATCAACGTGGTCACGCGCTCGGGCGGCAACGATCTGCACGGGTCGGGCTTCTACTTTTTCCGCGACCATAAGCTGGCCGCCTATCCCGCACTCAACCGCGATCTCACCAACCCGGATCCGTTCTTCCAGCGGCGGCAATTCGGCTTCGCCCTCGGCGGCCCCATTCGTCGTGACCGAATTTTCTTCTTCGTCAACTGGGAGCGTAACGAGCAGCGCGGAGTCGTTGCGACTACGCTGTCGGGTGATTTCGCGAACCTCAGCCGCATCACTCCGAGCCCGTATTTCGGCAATCAACTTAGCCTGCGGCTGGACGGCCGTCTCTCCAACGCGCACACGGCCTTCATTCGCTACTCGCATGATGGCGTCAGGGCCTTTGGACCGCCCGCGTTCCAACCGAATGCGTACCCGTCGTCCTGGTTGAACCAGCCGGCCTGGGCCGACCAGAGCATCCTGGGTCTCACCAGCGTCTTCCGCGAGACGCTCGTCAATGATTTCCGCTTTTCGTATTTTTACATCAGCTCGAGCCAGGCTGAGGCAACCGAGCGAGAGTGTCCCGCCTGCCTGGGAATCGGCGCGCCGTCAATCACTGTGCCCAAGGATGGCTTGTTCATCGGAAGACCTGCGATTCAACAAAATCTTGGCCGGCGCTTCCATCTAAACGATTTCGTGACCTGGCAGCGAGGAACCCACCGTGCTCGGTTCGGCGTAGACTGGGAGCACAACCGTGGTGGACTCCTCATTTGGAACAACGACCCGGCGACGCTTGCCCTCTTTTCACCGGACCAGGTCCGTATCTATAACAAGTCGGCTCAGACTCCGCCGCAGCTCCGAATCCCGCTGCCGTCGGCGTTCAATACGCTGAGCGATATTCTTCAGCTTCCGCTACAAACTGTAATGGTGGGGATCGGCGACCCGCGCGTTGCGCAGGAGAATGGAAGCCTGGTGCGGACCTGGAACACCGCAAGACTCTTCTTCCAGGACACCTGGCGACTCAACTCACGACTGAACCTTAACTACGGGCTGGGATGGAGCATCGACCGTAATCTCAATTACGACCTGACCAAGCCTGCCTTGCTCGCGCCGATTCTGGGCGCAGACGGCTTGGGCCCGACGCGCAAACAGTGGAAGAACTTTTCGCCGGTGTTGGGGCTGGCCTGGTCGCCGTGGCGCGACGGAAAGACCGTGTTTCGCACAGGCGCCGGCATCTTCTACGATTTTTTGTTCAACCCCATTATTTTAGACATCGAGCGTGCACTGGTCGGCCCACCCGGTTCGGGCCGTCAGAATTATTCCGGAACCTCGATCTCCAATTGCTTGCCGGGCATCCCCGGCGTTCCGGTTGGAAGGTTTCTAAACTTCCCCGACCCCAACCCAACGCTGTTTACCGGCGCAAACCTGCTGGCGTGTCTGCCGATGATTCGGGCCGGGATAATCCAGAAACTGGCCAATGCGGATCCGTCTATTCAGGCGATTCAATTGTCCAAGCAGGCAAGCGGCTTGAATCCTGCTGACGTTCCAAGCTCGTCCGCGGTCCACGTCAACCTGGGCGTACAGCGGGAGATTGCACGGGACCTTGTAGTGAACGCCGATTTTGCCTACCGGCACTTTATTCATCTCGGGCTTGGCCAGATCGACCTGAATCATTTCAACAGCGCTCATCCGGTGATTCCCAAGTGTCTGACCATTGCACAGCGCGACGATACGAAGGCGCTCTGCTCGACCGGTCCGATAAACGTGCAAACTTCTGCGGGCAACGCGACCTACAAAGGGCTGCTGCTAAGGGCCGAGAAACGCTTCTCGCACGGCTTTCAGGTTTTGGGCTCCTGGGCCTATTCGAGCAACACCGGAACCAACACCGGGAACGGCTTCAATCGCGATGACTGGCTGAGCAACCGCGGGCCGTTGGTAACCGATTTCACCCATATCGTGAATCTCGCGGGCGTTACGCGATTGCCCTGGCAGTTCCAGCTAGGGCTTAACTTCTCGTATTCGAGCGCCCCAGCCTTCAGCGCATTCCTCGGGGGAATCGACCTCAACGGCGACGGCACAACGGGAGACTTGCTACCGGGAACAACGGTAAACGCCTTCAATCGCGGCATGGGACGTGCGGACCTGAAGCGCCTCGTCGCTCAGTTCAACCAAACCAACGCCGACACTGTTGACTCCAAAGGCGCACCGTTGATGCTGCCGGATCGCTATCGGTTTGGCGATAATTTCCACTCCCTCGACCTGCGGTTGAACCGATCATTCCGGTTTCGCGAGCGGTGGCATTTGTTGCTCATCGCCGAAGCCTTCAACCTCTACAATGCCGCGAACCTTTCCGACTACAGCGGCGATCTCACGAGAGACGCGTTCGGGCAGCCTACGAGTCGGGTGACGCAGGTGTTCGGATCGGGTGGCCCGCGTGCGTTTCAGTTGGGGGCGCGGATCAGTTTTTGAGGTGATGCTGAAAAAGATCCTGCGACTATTGAACTATTACGGTGAAAGTCGCAGTAGTAGTGTGGCCCGACTCATCACGGGCTGTGAATGTTTCCTGATGCGCGCCGAGTTGCGCACCTCCCTTGATTTTTAACTTGAACGTGACGCTGGTGTCTCTTGTCGTGATTGTATCAGACGGCTTTGGATTGATGCCCATTGCTGGATCAGGTGGGGTGACTGTTACATTGCCGGTGAATCCACTTGTGCGGTTTATGTTTACTGTTACACGAATCGTTGTCCCTTGCTGTGCTGTCACTGTCGGCGAATCAAACCCAAGCGAAAAGCCAATTGGTCCGGTGCCCAGCAGAATCGAGATGGTCTTGTTATTAAGGTTCGCCACGGCCAGATCGAGCTTGCCATCAGCATTGAAATCGCCCACCGCCACTGAGTATGGTGAAGCGCCAGTGCCGAAGTCGGTCTTCGCTCCAAAGGTGCCCGTGCCTGTGCCCGGCAGAATCGAGACGGTCCCGCTACCGTCGTTCGTCACCGCCAGATCAAGCTTGCCGTCGCTGTTGAAATCGCCCACCGCGACTGAGCCTGGAAAGCTGCCCGTGCCGAAGACGGTCTTCGTCCCAAAGCTACCCGTGCCCGTGCCCAGCAGAATCGAGACTGTCTCGGGATCGGTACCGCTATCAAAGTCCCCAGAGTTCGTCACCGCCAGATCGAGCTTGCCATCGTCATTGAAATCGCCCACCGCGACTGAGAATGGAAAGCCGCCGGTGCCGAAGTCGGTGTTCGCCCCAAAGCTGCCCGTGCCCGTGCCCAGCAGAATCGAGACGGTGTCGCTATTATAGTTCGCTACCACCAGATCGAGCTCGCCATCGCCATTGAAATAGCCCACCGCGACTGAGAATGGACCGAAGCCGGTGACGAAGTCGGTCTTGGCCCCAAAACTGCCCGTGCCCGTGCCCAGCAGAATCGAGACGGTGTTGCTAATAACGTTCGCCACCGCAAGATCGAGCTTGTCATCGCCGTTGAAGTCGCCCACCGCGACTGAGGTTGGAGAGGTACCCGTGCCGAAGTCGGTCTTCGCCCCAAAGCTGCCCGTGCCTTTGCCCAGCAGAATCGAGACGGTCTCGCTCTTAAGGTTCGCCACCGCCAGATCGAGATTGCCATCGCCATTGAAATCGCCCACTGCGACTGATTCTGGAAAGGTGCCTGTCACAAAGTCAGTCTCCGTGCCAAAAGTGCCCGTGCCCGTGCCCAGCAGAATTGAGATGGTGCCGCTATTAACGTTTGCCACAGCAAGATCGAGATTGCCATCACCATTGAAATCACCCACCGTGACTTAGAGTGGATCGATGCCCGTGGCAAAGTCGGTATTCGCTCCAAATGTGCCCGTGCCCGT
>DATLWF010000809.1:0-9545 GCA_035576605.1 Blastocatellia bacterium
TCCATAGTGCGAAAGCTGCCGACGCAGCGAAAGCCTGCGGTGCCGTTGATCAACATCGCCAGCCCTTCGCGCAACTCGCGCTGGTCTTCGACAATCACCACACGGATTGCCGGCGCCGGCGCCGGCACAATAGCACGATGAGCTTGATCTTCGTCCTTCATGTTGCGAAGCCCTGGCGACACAGTATGAGCTGATCGAAGTTTATAACTTCTATGGCGGCGAGTCACCCGCTCATGCAGGCAGGGTGGTTTGCAAAAATGCAAAAAATAAATCGATAAATGATCCCGATCTGACGGTTCTATTCGCTCAAATTGGCATTACCGATGCGCGGGAAGCCGCAGGGTGACGGTCGTGCCTCGAGGCGGGTTTGTCGATATGATGACCTCTCCGTGAATGACGCGGCGCTTTGTGGGAATTCGCGCAAGCTCGCGACCCGACTTGAGGTCGTAAACGGAGACCGACTGATCCCGCTTGTTAGTTGCGATAAGCCTGCCATCCTTCGTAACCGCGAGGTTGTAGACACCGGGACGCGCCGGGATTCTTCGCGTAACCTTCCAGCTCGAGGCATCGATTTCCACAATCTCGTCCGACTTGTTGCACGCGACAAAGATGAACTTGCCGTCGGCCGATGGTTGAGCCCAGGTTGGCGAGCACGAAGTGTCACCGGGTTTTGGAGGCTCCACTCCGTGCCCTCCGACGTCGTGCGAAGCATGCTTGCTCATCGCGTGTGCCGCCGGCGAGCCGGTCATCCCGCTCTCTTTTCCCTTTGTCACGACGAAATGCCGAGAGACTTTCAGGCTGTTGGTGTCGATCTCGACCAACAGGTCGTCCATCATGCAGGCCGAGTACTGCTTGGTTCCTTGCGGGTTGATGCGCGAGCCGTGTGGCATGATACAAGTCGGGACGCGAGCGACTTCGAGCATGGGTTCCGTGGCTACGATCGACACAGAGGACGGAACCATGTCGCCGTGCAGATTGAAATTGACCACATAAAGCAGCCCGCCATCGCTGGAGATATCCATAGTAGCGGGAAAGAACCCTAACGTTACTTTGCCGAGCACTGTGTCATCTTTGGTCGAGTATTTCCAAACGGAGCCGTAGGGGCGGCCGTGACCGAGGGACACATAATAAAACCGTTTGTCTGGTGACACGACGATCCCGTGCGGACCGTCGATATCACTGGGCATCGAGCCGTGTCAATAAGCTTGTCGACCTGTGCTCCGTGGGGGCCGAATCGAATCAACGCGATCTTATCGGCCGATTCGCAAACGACAAATACGAGATAATCCTGAGTTGGCGTTTGCGCCGCGGAGTTAGTTGTAAACAATGACGCAACAAGAACGAGAAGTAACAGTCTCATTCTGCAATCTTACCTAGTAGCGAAGCAAATGTTTAGCGATCTCCAATCGCAAGAAGAGGTGTTAGAGGGCAGGTAATTGGAATTGACTTCGCAGGATAACCGCGTAGCGGTGTCCTATCGATAGCTACGAGATCGGCAATGCCCGTGGGCCGCGTAGCGGTTTCCTGTTTGCACTGCAGATCGATTCCGGAGCAGGAAACCGCGGCCCTCGGTAACGGCAACTTCGTTTGCTATCGATAGGACCCTGCTACGCTGTTGCACCGATCCCGATTGCAAATCGATAACGTGTCAGCGAGCTGCCCATATTTCGAGCTGTCGCCATGATCAATGGCGCCCCCTGACTAGAAATGATCAGTGAGTCCGCCCAAAAATGCCTTGAAGGAAGCCGGGCAACGGATCGCCTCCGCCGGACCCAACTGCCGGGATCTCGATCATCAGGTCGTCGGCCAAACCGTCGCCATCTGCGTCGATGGTCGAGCTGGAATCCCCTGGGTGTCCGTTCGGTACGAAGAGCTGCGGGTGATCGAAGGGAGCGCGCTGATAGAGGACACGCTCGTCAGTCAGGGCCTCCAGAAAGGCGACGATTGCGTCGATCTCATCGGAGGTCAAGAACGGAATCCCGAGCGGCTCGATTATTGTGCCATCGAGCTCCCGGATGGGAGCCACATTGCCGCCGCGGCTGTAGAGCTCAACCACCTCACGCAGAGTTAGCACGTCGCCGTTGTGGAAGTACGGGGATGTGAGGGCTACGTTACGGAGCGAGGGTATCTTGAACGCGCCCTGGACCCCGAAGCCCTTGGACACGATCGCCCCGTCGAACGTGGCCGGTGGAGCGCCAGGGAAGAGCCGGCGCGTGAAGGACAGCGGGCCGAAAGCGTCGCTCGCGCCGACGCCTAGGTCGTTGTCGGTAGGCCGAATACCGATGTTGTTGAAGCCCTTGTCTATGACGTTGCCATCGCGGTTGCGCACCGGCCCGTTGACCGCGGCTGCGATGCGGCGGACGGAAGCGTCGGTCAGTTCGTTCTGCTCGTGGCAGTTCGAGCAGCGGACGTTCTGGGGGCCGCGGGTGCGGTCATTAAACAGGTGGGCGCCGAAGAGAGCGAACCGGCTGATGTGGTTGGGAGTCAGATTGGTCCAGGGGCTTAAGTTCGGGTCAGAAACGTTGGGGTACTGACGACGAAAGCGGTCCCACGGAGAATCGTCAGAAACGAGCGTCGCCTCGTAGAGCTGAACAGCGATCCCGAAAAACAGTGAGAAGTTGTACTGGATCAATGAATATTCGTTTTCTGCGCATGTCGCGTCCTCGCACTCTCCGTCGTTTTTTGACACCAGAGTTGTGGATCCATCTTCGTTTACTCGAATCAGTTTTTTCGCCTTCCACCATTTCTCGTGAAACGCGAGCTTGATCATCTCGTCGTAACGGCTGAACTCGAGGCCCTTTTGCGGCCCGCGGCTCATTGAGCCGAGCACGCTATCCGTGGACGAGACCAGCTGGAGGCCCAGAGGACGGACCTTGGTGACCTTCTTGCCTTGATCGCGCTTCGTTTTGGCCAGTTCACGGGCGACATCGAGGCGGGTGCGTCCGGGGACGGCCATCTCGAGGTCGCTAATGATCGGCGCCACAGCCTGGGAGGCGAGGCTGGCGTTAATAATTTCGATCCGGACTTCGATCAAGCTGCGGGGGTTGTCGGCGCGAAACAGCCTGGCGTCGGGATCGCGCTGGCCCAGGTGATTGACGCCGTTGAAGACGTTCTCGGCGCGCCCGTCCCAGAACTGCCGATGGTTGAACACCGCGTTGATCACTGATGGTGTGTTGCGCGGCTCGACTCTGCGAGTGTTCGCGCCACCTACCCGGAAACCCTGGGGGTCGACGCTATTACCTGGATGATGAATACCCTGAGAAGAGACGACATCATTGTTATCAGTCGAGGAATTGAGCGCGCCGCGGACACCGGGAGTGGCGAGGCGGGTGAGGGGGAAGTCCGAGGCTTCGAGTTGGCGATTGGGACCTGAGCCGGAGGAGTAGGTGAGGTCCGCGTCGGGCATGTGCTTCAAGCCGGGACTGAGTTGGTTCTTAGATCGCGGATCGGCACCCGCTCGAAAGTGGCAACTTGCGCACGCCTGGACGCCATCGCTTCCGACTTGCATATCCCAAAAGAGTGCCTTGCCGAGGGCGCGCGCCATCGCTGGATCCCTGACGAAGTCGGCGAGGTTCGGGGGCGTTGGCACTGCAACCGCTCGCAGGTCACCAGGCAAGTTGATCAGGTCGCTGTTCAACAGCGGGTTGGGTACGCGGGGAATGATGGTGTCTGACTGACCGACGGCATCCCCGTAGGTCGATACTCCCACGGCCACGAATGCGGCAGCGGCAATCAAAAGCTTTCCAGTTCGCATTATTCCTCCGACGAGGAAAACTTTGTGAAGTCTGCTTGGTAAATTCATGCTGGTACTCCTGTTGCGACCGATCTGCAAGCGGCGCGGTGGACTGCGGAAGTTATTGCGGGGCTTTGAACCTTCTCGTTCTTAGCCAGCCACGTTTGAGTGATGTCGGCTCCAACGTATTCAATGACGAATCGCTTTCCCGCTGGAGCTTCGAGGTAACCGCCTGGCATCGCCAGAGGTGTGACCAAAAGGTTTCTCTCAACGATTATTTTCTTTCTTTTCCTGCCGTGATGCTCTGCTTCAAGTCGCTGTTTGAGTTCCCGTATCATCTGTGGTCAGCGCTACTGGATGGAGTCAACCTTGAGCGCCGTCAGGACAGTTTTACTTGCAAGTACACCGAAATGGAATCCCGTGCAATGAACTTTGATTGTTGTCGTCGCGGCAAAGGTCGCAGCATCCTGCAAGACCAACACTTGCTCAGTAGAAGGATTCGCACTGATGGTTGTAGAATCTCCGGTGCTCAACGTACACGTCGCGTCTTGGCGATCTTGATCAAAGTTGTTCAAGGAGACTTTGAAGAGGATGAGATAGCTACCCGCCGGGACCTGTTTAGAGATAACGTCTTGGCCGGGGTTAGTCAGGTCTCCTCCAACCACAGCGGCACTGATATGGTAGGCTACGCTTGAACCGGCGGTCCCGGCAATCGTCAGTGTGTTGCCTGATGGCGTGATCGTGATGTTTGAGCCAGCTGCCAGCGTCACATTGTCGGTCAAACTGTTTAATGAGGTGACGACCTGGCCCGTGGCGATCTTTGAAAATGTCACGGCATTGTCGGCTAGCTGAGCAGTGCCAATTGCGCCGTTCGCCACCTTTGAAGAAGTAACCGCATTGTTGGCTAACTGCGCATTGCCGATCCCGCCATTGGCGACGCCAAGCGGCGAGCCGCTGGCGCCGGTCCCGGTCAACGTAGAATCGTGCGCAACTGCAGTCAAAGAATTCGGTGAGGCGATGGTCAGCGTGTTCCCCGCTGGCGTGATCGTGATGTTCGCGCCTGGCGCGAGCGTGAGGTTATCAAACAGTCCGTTGAGGCTTCTGACCACTGTGCCATTTGCAATCTTCGGCGCGGTCACCGCTCCGTTTGCAAGATGAACAGTCTGCACTCCGCCAAACGATATGCCGAGCGGCGATGCTGCGTTGCCAAGCCCCGCCAGGCTCGCATCGTGTGTAACAAATGAAATTCCCGCGGTCGTCTGGAACGTGCCGTCAGGAAACTTGTAACCGCCCATTGTCGTCTCGATCATGCCAGCGACGGTCAGCAGCGAGGTCGGTGTTGTGGTGCCGATCCCGACTTTACCGAATTTATCCTCTGTGATGATTGAATCGCCGATTGAATAGGTGCTCGTGCCGGATACCCCGGTCCATTTGGTAATTTGCCCAGGCGTGCCGCTGCCGACCACTGGATTGCTTCCCGCCAAGGGGACGAGGGCTTGCTTCTTGTTTTTTTCTTTCGATGGGCCTTGCGCCCAAGCCGCGCTCACCAACAGGACGAGTATCGCAAGCAGCGAAAATAGCTTCTTGGTCCTCAACCTAATGGTTATCAACATAAGTTTGGCCCCTTTCAGTATCTGGTTAGTTGCGCCCGCATCAGTGTCAGAACTGCGGGCCCGGGCTAAGGTATCGCGTGTGTCGGCTGATGTCACTAGCTCTGCCGCTAGGAATTCGCTGCGAGGGCGGAGACGCGAGAGGGAAGATGAAAGCGGTTCGTTGGTATGGTGAAAGGACTTCAGACCAGCCGATCGCGCAGGGCTTTGGCAACCGCTTCCGACTTGGAATGAACCTGGAGCTTAGTGTAAATGCGCTGCATGTGGAAGGCGACGGTGTGAACCGTGACGCCGAGTTGCGGGGCGATGGCTTTGAAGTTATGGCCTTCGATCAAGAGCTTGAGCAAGCGCTTCTCATGCGCGGTGAGTTGGTAATCGGCGCGTTCCGGCGGGCGAATCTCGCGGAAGATGGCGAGCACCCGGCGTGCGACTTCGGGCGACATTGGCGCGCCGCCGTTGATCGCTTCCTTCAAAGCTTCCAGCAGCCGCGCCGGCGCCGTGTGTTTCAGCAAATAGCCGCAGGCCCCCGCGCACAGCGCCTCGAAGACCTTCTCATCATCGTCGTAGACCGAAAGCACCAACAACGCGAGGCCGGGAAACACCTCGCGCAACTGGCGTATCCCTTCGATGCCTGAGATGCCCGGCAGCCCAATATCGACCAGCGCAACATCGGGCAGATCGCGGCCAATCAGTGGCAAGGCCTCTTCCATCGAACGAAAGCTCCCGACACACTGGTAGCCAGGCGTGCCGTTGATGAGAATCGTCAAGCCTTCGCGCAAGTCGCGGCGATCTTCGATGATCGCGGCTTTGATGATCGCTGGCAGCGCCCGCGCAATGGGTTCGGCTATGTCAGTCATCGAGCAACCGTTTGTGAAATGAGATCTGTAAGGCACGCCATACCACATTCTGCATCGCGTAATCACTGCTGTCACTAGCTGTTGCGCTAGTTACGCCACCAGCGCATCCACCGTCGGGGTTTGTCGAGTGGTATCTCCAGCACAATCAACGTGCCGTTGCCCGGCAGCGATTCAGTCTCCACCACGCCACCAAGCCGCCGCGCGCGCTCGCGCATACTTTCCAGGCCGTTGCCCTCGGGCTCGCGAGCAGGATCAAAGCCGCAGCCGTCGTCGCGCACCTGCAACCGCAACCAATGACCTTCAATCGATAATCTTATATCGACTTGTGAGCAGCGGGCGTGGCGGACGATATTGTTGACCGCCTCTTTGAAGATAAGAAAGATCTCGCGGCGCGTGTCAGCGCTGACGCTCAAGTTGATCTGCGGCGCCTGAAACTGCCAGATAATGTCGCGGGCGTCGAAAGCCTCCCCGGTGAAGCGGCGTATCCGCGAGATCAAATCGCCGAGGTAGTCGCGCCGCGGGTTGATCGCCCAGACAATGTCGCTCATCGCCGCCGCCGTCTCGCGCGCAGTGGCGGCGATGCGCTCGAGCGGTTCGGGCGAATCTTCGTTGGTCTCCGCAGCAGATTGAGTCCCCTCCTGGCGGCGCGGCTGTCGGCGGGCGACTTCACCCCAGATCGCGATCTGTGACAGATTCGAGCCGATGTCGTCGTGCAAATCCGCCGCAATGCGCGTTCGTACCTGCTCGAGTTCGAGCAATCGCGTTAGCCGATAACGGTACAACGCATAAGCAGCAAGTCCCAGGAGCGCCGTCGCGATTGAAATGAACCACCATCTCTGCCACACCGGCGCCAGGATCGTGAACGAAAGACTCGCAGGCGTTTCGCTCGACACGCCATCAGCGTTAACTGCTCGTACCAGAAAGCGGTAGGCGCCCGGCGCGAGGCTGGAAAAATTGACCGTGCGCCCATCGGCGAGATGACTCCACTCATTGCTTGCGCCTTCGAGCTTGTACTGGTAGCGCAGCCCTTCGCCGGGGCTGAAACCGAGCGCTACGAAATCAATCTGAAGTTGATTCTTATCGGCACCAAGCTCGAGCGGCGCAATCTCGACTTCACCCAGCGCCGAAATCGGTTGCGTCTGTCCGGCGATCCGCAGGCTGGTAATCAGAATCGGCGGAGGCAAGGATGGCGGGTCGGGTTGCGGAATCAGCCGTCCCACCCCGGTGGGGGAGCTGAACCAGAGCGCACCCCGGCGATCACGCAACGCGGCTGCTATCCCGCCCAACGGCAGACCGTCGGCAGTAGTGTAATGCTTGATTTGGCCGGTCGCCGGGTCGAGACGGTCGATGCCGCGCCCGGTGCCAACGTATATGCGTCCCCACTGGTCTTCGCTCACGGCGGTGATCTCATTGCTGGAAAGCCCCTCAGCAGTCGTGTAGGTGACAGGCTTCGGATGCTCCGCCGTCGGGTCGTCGATCCGACACAAACCGCCGAGATAGGCCGCTGCCCATAACCGGCCGGCTGAATCGACGATTATATTTCGCATCTGGCCGGCTGGTACGCCATCCGAGCCAGTGAAAAAGGTGAAGTCGTGGTCACGATAACGAAGCAGCCCTCCGTCGCCGCTAAATCCTATCCATAAATTGCCGGCGCGATCTTCGGCAAACGATGAAGCATAAAAGGTGTCCAAAGGCGGGAGACGGTCTCTTTCGCTGTAGTGATGAAAAGTATTGGCGAACCGCTCCCAGCGCGACAGCCCATTGGGACGCTTGCCTTCGCCGACCGAGCTCACCCAAACGTCTCCGCGTGAATCCTCGAACAGGCAAAGGATAACGTCGCTGGCGAGTCCATCGCGGCGCGTGTACAGGGCTTTCGGCGGCATCTCGGCGGGTTGCTCCAGTTTGTTGGGCTTCGGAAACCGGCAGATCCCGCCTGCCGTCGCTATCCACCATTCGCCCCGATGATCTTCAAGCACGGTCTGGTTCCATCCCCATCCGTATCCTTGTTCCTTTACACTTTCAGGGAAGCGCGGGCGAATCGGGTTGAACTTCTCTCCATCGAACCGATTGATGAACCACTCTCTCATGCTGGGCGAGCCGACGATAAAAAGGTCTCCGGCGCTCGTGTCAAAAATTGAAGTGGCGGAGTAGAACCCATCCGCTTTGCCGAAGGTAGTAAACCCACTACGAGAGATCTTCGCAGCGCCGCCTGATTGAGTTCCCACCCATAGATTGCCGTTGCGGTCTTCGGCAAGCGATGCTACTTGGTGATAACTCAAGCCGTGGGCTGCGGTGTATAAGCGAAATCGAAACTCACGGCCATCGCTTGCCGGTATGAACTGGATCAACCCTTGATTGCTTCCGGCCCACAACCCGCCATCGGAAGCTTGAAACAACTGATTGATCCATCTCGCTGGCAAGCCGTCACTGTCTGAATAGACGCGGGCCACGACGTTCCCGCCCGGCTTCGGGTCAGACACAAGCCGGAACAGCCCGCCGAATCGCGTTCCAGCCCAGATGCGGCCCTCACGGTCCTCAAGCAATGACTGGATAATGTTGTCAGGCAGTCCTTCGCGCCGGGTGTAAGCCTCCACTCGTCCATCGGGCCATCGCCGATAAAGACCGCTCGCCGTGCCGATCCACAGAGAGCCGACTCGGTCTTCGAGCAGACACTCGATGAATCTTGATTCAAAATGAGCTGGGATGCCGAGGTCGACCGACGCGAGATTGACTTCATTGCCTGCCGCCTCCACCCGGTAAAGGCCGTTTCGCGTGCCGCACCAGACGACTCCTGAGCGATCCTGTAAGAGTGATAAGACGTATTTCGATCGCGCATCGTCATTCGGCGAGTAGACTGTGAACCTCGCTGCAGGCGCATTTGGTCCGTCGCCGAAACCTGCCCGATGGTTTCCGTGCTGATCAAAACGGCATAAGCCGCCGGCGGTCGCCACCCAGTAACTTCCTTGGCGCGTCTCCAACAGATCGTTGACAACAGCCGAGGACAGTCCATGCTCGAGTCCATAGTTGATGAAGCTGTAACCGTCAAACCGGGAAAGCCCTTCGCGGGTACAGAACCATAGGAAGCCGCGTGAGTCGGGTACTATTCGATTCACCACGTTGTGCGCCAAGCCGTCGGCAGTGGTGTAAGTCTTTATAGGAAGCTGCTCGGAACTTGCGATGGCAGGCGGAAGTATTGCGAAGACCAGAACGCAGAGCGTTCGATAAAAGATTCGCTCTATAGCCGAACCAGACATACGCAAGCTAACCTCGCTCCGAATAGACTTGATGCTAGTCGATTATGCACAGGCCTCGTGCTAAGAAAAAGCCTCGGTGAGAAATGCGAAA
>DATLWF010000810.1:0-9303 GCA_035576605.1 Blastocatellia bacterium
TCTGAAATCTGCAATCTGAAATCTGCAATCTGAACCCCGGCAATATACGCTAAGGCCCCTCACTCGATCGACCCCCTCACCGGGCTCGACGCCGAAGCATAGAGCTTCCTCGGGATTCGGCCTGCCAGGTGCGCAAGCCTGCCCGCGCGCACTCCGAGGTTCATCGCTTCGGCCATCGCAACCGGATCATTAGCTCCGGCTATTCCGGTGTTCATAAGAACTCCGTCGACTCCAATCTCCATCGCAACCGCCGCATCCGAAGCCGTTCCAACGCCGGCGTCTACGATCAGCGGCACTTCGTGTATCTGTTCGCGTAGTATCCTGAGGTTTGTGAGGTTCTGAATTCCAAGCCCCGAACCGATCGGCGCCGCCAGCGGCATAACCGCCGCAGCCCCGGCTTCGATCAGTCTTCGAGCCACGATCAAATCATCATTGAAGTACGGCAATACAATGAAGCCTTCCTTCACCAGCTCGCGGGTGGCTTCCAGTAGTCCCTGGTTGTCCGGAAACAATGTCCTCTCGTCACCAATTACTTCCAGCTTGATCCAGTTGTTGTCGAGCACTTCGCGCGCCAGCATCGCCGTGCGCACAGCCTCGTCCGCCGAATAACACCCGGCTGTGTTCGGAAGGATGTGGTATTTCTTCGTGTCGATGTGATCGAGAAACGACTCCTTTGTCCGATCGACAAGGTTGACTCGCCTGACCGCTACGGTCACCATATCCGTGCCCGACGCCTCCAGTGCTTTCACCATCAATTCGAAGCTTGCATATTTTCCCGAGCCCAGGATTAAGCGCGAGTGAAACTCGCGGCCCGCGATGATTAGTGAATCGTTCATGTTCTATACCTGATGCGTGAAACGTGATGCGTGAAACGTGATGCGTGAAACGTGATGCGTGAAACGTGATGCGTGAAACGTGATGCGATCTCAGGAAAAAAGGAGTACCGCGGTCACGCATCACGTTTCACGCATCACGATTCACGATTCACGATTCACTCCCCTCCTCCGCCTACGAAATGCACGATTTCTACTTTGTCACCTTCTGAAATCGTTGTCGAGCCCCAATCGACCCGCCGAACGATCCTCTTATTCAGTTCCACAGCAACCCGGTCCGTCTCCAGGCCAAGAGCTTTGATTAGATCACCTATACCGGAGTCTTCGGCAATATCAGTCCGATTTCCATTAAGGAGGATGGTCAACTGAGTCCTTCCGGCAATCGCTTTACGCTCTTCGAATCAGGTTCTTGAGTTCGCCGCGTCCGATGCCGGACTGCGCCTCAATCACAATGGCGGCGGTTCCCGTGGTGAACGCCGGAAGAGTCAGGTTGAAGCTCGCAACTCCGTCGCCGCCGACGCGCCCCATGAACACCTGTGGCTTGAACGCAGTGCCGATGATCTTCACCGTCACGGTCGCGTCGAAGTCAGGCGTTGCGTCATGTGTAACCTGAACTCTGAGCCCGATGCCGCTGCCCGCGGTGAAGACTCCGGGTGTGAGCACTCTTACATCCAGTCTCGCCTGGCCCGCACCGCGTTTGGCGTAGTCTTCGAGCACCTGGTCGAGGTTCAGGCCGGCGGTGTCTCCGCGCGAGGAACTCGCAGGAGAGCCCGCCTTCGCTCCGCTCACGCTTCGTCCCGAAGGCCGAACTGGTTTCAATGACTCGCTCGCTGCCGTCGAGACGGGCGCAGCGGCATTGTCTGCATTGGGCTGTTTCGGAGAAGGTATCGTGTGCTTGCGGGCCGGTACGTTAATCCGATCAACGGTATCGACTGATTGCGCGGGTGGAGGGGACGTTAGTATCTCGGTCGATTGCTTCTGTTGCGCTTCTTTCTTGGCTTGTTGCTTTACCGAATGGCGAATTAACTCTTCAATCCTACCTGCCTTGATTGCGGCAATGATTACTTGATGCTGACGCTTGAGCAGCGAAGCGAGCTTGTCCTCGCTGGCGCCTCCCTTCAACGGCTCAGGATAAGGAGTAAGTTTTTTCGCGACGACTGTGCCGCCGATGTATACCAGCGACTCGAGAATTGGGTTATCCTTGCCGCCATCTTCTGTCTGCACATGATAGACGTGCCCCTCGTGTCGAACATCCGTGTTGAAGCCCATTATCATCTTTGTCGAAACTAACATAGCGCTTTTTCCCAGTCAATAATCCTACCTGTGACATGTTACAATCTTCCCATCGTGCCGGAGAAGATCGAACAACTTGAAGAAATCGCGATCTTTCCACTCGCGACGGTTCTCTTCCCCGGTGGGCTCCTGCCTCTGCACATCTTTGAGGACCGCTACAAACAGATGATGCGCTATGCAATCGACAACGGCGAAGTGTTCGGACTGGCGTACCAAAATGACGCCGCAATCGGCCGCGAGACCCCTCCAGACATCGGAAGCGTAGGTTGTGTCGCAAAGATTAATGCGGTCGTTCCACTTGAAGACGGCAGGATGAACATCATCTCTACCGGCGTGATCCGCTACAGAGTCCTGGGACTGCGGCAATCGACGCCGTTTATCGTAGCCAGAATTGGTACTGTCACCGATGACCTCGAACCGGGAGAGGATTTGAATCGGATCTTCGACGACATCGTGGAGATTTGCCGGAAATTCCTGGAGGCTGCTCAGGCCCTTGATGAACCAAATGCTCCGGTCAATCAGGATCTCCCCGAGGAGCCGGAGGCCTTCTCTCTGCTGGTCGCCTCGGCTTTGCCGATCGACAACGATGCAAAGCAAGCCTTGCTTGAAATGACTTCCACACGGTTGCGCCTGACTCGTTTGAGACCGTATGTAACGTCAGCGCTTTCGGACTACAGCGACCGGATACGAATTCAGCAGATGGCGAAGGGCAACGGGCACGGTCGAATGCCAAATGAACCCTGAGGAGCTATGGTGAGACAGGTTTCACCTGCGTGCGGGTAGGACTATCGAGATGTTTGAATATCTCGGGCAGCGCTCGGATCACCACATCGCCGACAATCTTTATGCTTTCCCCACTGATTTTGTCGAGTGTGTCGAGATTTGTGTGCCAGTAAGAATGCCGCGGGCCGTAGTTGAAATCAATTAAGTCAACGACCGGGACGCCGGCGTCTCTAAAGGGCAAGTGATCGTCGGAGATGTCCTGTTCGCTGTCCAGGAAATACTTTTGGTATCCAAGGGCATGCGCAGTGTTCCAGATGGCGTCGACCATCCATCCAGTTGATTCGCCTTCCCTCTTGATGTCGAGATCCTTGTCACCGATCATATCAAACAGCACCAGGGCTTTGACCCGGGCAAGCGTCCCGTCACCTTTCAACTTTGACGCAAGGTGCCGGCTCCCGTAGGTGTTGTCCTTGCCGTCCATCGCGCTCCAATCGACCACGGCCTCCTCGCCGTCGAACAATACGAACCAGAGTGTGTATTCCGGCTTCGTGTTCGATAGCACGCGAGCCGTTTCCAGAACCGCGGCGGCGCTGGACCCGCCATCGTTAGCGCCAACAAAGCCGGCCTGAACCTTGGTGTCGTAGTGGCCTGTGATCAAAACAATGTCCGGCTTTTCACCGCGCAGTTCGGCGATGATGTTTTTCATCGGCACTGTGCCCTTCGGCGTTTCGCCATTAAAGTTGTCGGCGCTGACTTTCAGACCGAAGCTCTTCAGCTCATTCTCGATATACTCTTGAGCTTTCTTTATGGACTCAGAGCCCGACGGATGCGGGCCGAGCGCTACTAGCTTCTTAACGTGATCGTAAGCGCGGGCCGCATCGAACTCAGCGGCCTTATCCGCGGTCGCCGACATTGCCCGTTCCCCGGATACGCTATTCGACTGCGCGTGACAACCAAACGGGACCACTAGAAAGAAAACCAGAGAGATGGTGATAGCTGTTTTTTCGTTCAGTTGAAGCTTATTAAGCATCCGGAGGGCTCCAGTCACACCTGAGCAGGAGGCGGCCGTTAAACAAACTTGAGTTGAGCCAGGTTCTTCGGCAGCCTGTCATCCGCTCCCGCTACTCCCGCCGAGCGAATGCCTATTCTATGTTCTCCGGCTAGTTGCTCGAGGGTCACGCGTTCGGTTTTGATCAAGGTCACGTCTCGCAGATTCACGAGAGTAATGTCTGTACACAAGCTGGGATTCTGGCAGGAGAATGAACTTATCACTGCGTATTTTGTCTCCGGTGCGATCATCCTCGAATCCAAAGGCTCGGTCATCACCTGCTGCATCGTCTCTCCATTGCTGAATCGAATGATCAGCCTGAAGAGGGGATCGCGCAGTTGTAAACTTTCACTCATAGAACTCCTCCAGCGATACGCGCACAATCATCAACTGGTCGAAGCTTGACCGCCCGCGCCCGATGTTGCAGGGCCGGACTGCTCAGAGGATTCGCAAGCCCTGGCTACGTCATCCACTGCTTTGGACACAGCCGTGACGACGCTATTGACAGCATCCCCGAGCATATCGAGTTCTACTTGTATGAGAGTTGAAATCTTCTGATCAAGAGGCAAGCCGGCGAACGCTTGCCTGACGTCATCGGCCGCGCTTCCGGCATTGCTGCCTTCGGATCGCGCCCCGCTTCCCCCGCCTGCTTTAGTAGATTCTGTCATGCGTACATGCCTCCGATAACAACTCAGCGACCACAGCAACCGTGGGGTTGAGCCGTAAATTCAGGCTACATCAAAGGGATATGTGGGTCAAGCAAAGCACGCCGCATTGATTTGTTGTTATACGTCATCATAGAATGTGGCCTTCTCCCGCTGATGATTCATCTGGTTGCTATGAATGACCATTGCCGAGGTTGAAGAGTTTTGTTAGACGATAGAGCGTACGGCTCACCTCTGCAGAGCCATCGAGCGTCCGGGCCTGCAAGAAACCTTCTCAACAGACTCGTTGACGCGCTTATCAGCAACGTCGGTCCCGCACCCGCCCGCGGCGCTCGCGTGTTCGTCATCACGCAACTCATCATCTCGTTCCTGCTCTTGATGTACGCCATCTTCGCTCCTCATTCGATCGCGCTCACGCAGGGCGCCTATCTCATTGGATTGGGAGCATGGGCCGTTCAACTCGTAGCAACCCGGCGCCTGAACCAGAAAAGGAGCGCGATTGATATCGCCTTGTTTGGATTCTTCGCCTGCTGTGTGGTTTCGTCTTTCTTGTCCTACGTCCCTCTTGTAAGCATCAAGGGTCTGAAAAGTCCCGCGTTCTTCCTGGCGTTCTATTTTGTGAGCAATCGAGTCAGGAGCATTCGCTTTGCTGCTTTTTTGGTCCTGGCGTTGGTACTCTCCTGCCTGGTGAACGTCGGGTACAGCGGTTTGACGCTGGCAGTAGGGCGCGGCCTTCAGATCGACAGCATCAGCCCGGATAGCCCTTTTGCAATTGAAACCATCAGGACCGGCGACGTCATAATCGAGGCCGACGACAAGCCAGTCAACTCGCCCCAGGATCTCGTTCAAATCATCGACTCACAGCGCGGCCGTCTGCGAATCAAGCTGCAGCGCAAAGAAGCAATAACTGAAACCTCGGTCCCGAGACAGTCGATAAAGGAAGCCGGCGGTGCAGGCTTTGAGCGCCTCGGAATAACCACCTCCCCCGGCAGAAACTTCCGCATTGCCGGATTCTATAGCCATTACGAGACATATGCGGAGGTGCTCCAGCTCATCGCCGCGCTTGCCATAGGAATGTTGATTGCAATTCCAAACAAGCGATCCGGAACCACCTGGTTTCTGAGCGCCGCGATCCCGATTCTTACGGTGACGCTCATCCTTACCTCCACGCGTGCCGCACTGGCAGGATTGTCCATCGCCGTCGCAGTGATGGCCCTTGCAAGCAGCAGTCGCCGTGTTGTCGTCGCCGCTGTCGCAAGCATTGTGATCGTGCTTCCTCTTGCACTGGTTGCCGTCGAACATGCGCGTGGTATATCGGTATTCGACCCGGAAGAAGGGAGCACGGCTTATCGACTCGAAGTCTGGCGCGAAGCCTTCGGCATCATCAAGGACAATCCACTGGTTGGAATAGGCAAAGGGAGCGAGGGTACTCTCAAAGAGAGTCTGGGCCTCTACGACGAAGGCAGATTGCCGCCGGGTCATTTTCACTCGACGCCGGTTCAGATCGCCGTGTGGTGGGGCTTGCTTGGACTGATCTTCTACTATTCGTTCATGACCATGTTTGTTTTGAAAACGTGGCGGCTGATCAAGATTGTCAAGTCAGATATCCGGTGGCAACTATGGGGAATCGCCCTGGGAGGACTGGGCGCGATTGTAGCGTTCAATGTGAGTTCGTTCGCACACTTTAATTTTGGCGACGGCGAAGTGGTTATGGCATTTTGGCTTCTGACAGGACTTGCATTTGCGGTTCGGCGAATCGCTTTCGAAGCGCCCGTTGACGCGCAACCAGGGCAAACATCAACGCCGCCATCAGCAGACAGTTCAAATAGAAGTCGACTCCGACAACCAGCAGCAGTCTCTGAACCGAGCGTCCGGGCAGCAAGGGCAAAACCGAGTTAGCGACACCCACCACTACCAGCACTCGCATTGCGACTCTTCCTTCACGAGCCTCGCGATCAACGGCGAAGCTTGCCAGACAGGCCACCGGCCAAAGCAACGCAATGAAATAGATCTTCGAAGTGAGCGGACCTGCGAATAGCATCAAGCACAGCATTAAAGATAATTCGTGAGCAAAGAATCCGGCGCGATCGCGATCACTGTGATGAACGCCAGCTTGCGAGCTGCCGTCTCCCCGCCACACCAGGAATAGCACTCCCGCGAATAGCCCGGCAGCAAAGACCGCCCAGACCCCAACTGCCTGCTGTCGCGATAGCGATGCAAGGTTGATAGCAGGATACTGAACGTCCCCATCGACTCGCTGCGAATAATCGACCGTCGACAGATAGCGCCGCAGTTGTCCCTTCAAGGAGAGGTTTATCGGGCCGTTGTCCTCGTGAAACTCCTGGCTCGCTACTACGTGCCCATACCACGATCGCAGCAACTCGCTGTTACCCCGAAACCCAAAGTAAATCGAGGGCGCTATGTTGAACGCTACCAAGAAGATGCAAACCGACCCAAGGAGTGTCCATCGTCGCTTAAGAGCAAAGTACGGAAGAAGCAAGGCCGGCGTCAGCTTGATGGTGATCGCCAATGCCATCAAAGCAGCGGCCGGCAGATCCTTCTGTTGAAGCACATAGTAGAGCGAAGCGAACAAGAGAAAAGTCGCCAGCAGATGGGCATTCCCATAGTGAAGAGCCATCACGAAATATTCAATTACGCCGAAGGCAGCAAGCAGCCACAATATCGATGACCTTCGAAACGAAGGGAACACGCGGACGACTATCAGGACGCACCCGATGATTTCCAACACCGAAAGCACGTACCAGACGTAGGCTGCGAGGCTATATCGAAGAAACCACAGAGGCATCAGTGCGACCAGGAAGAACGGCGGGTATCTGTAATCCATGACCCGGCCAAGCGCGAAGTCTGGCGCATAGAGGTCAGTGCGGCCGCTAATCAGGGATTGGCCGGCAGCGTAATAGACGGGGAAATCGATCAAATTGCGGATGAACAGAAGCCCCAGAAGCCCGATCGCAATCGAGCCCACCAGAATCAGTAGAAGGCGTATAGGGTGTGATGTTTTCAAGCTC
This sequence comes from Blastocatellia bacterium, assembly GCA_035576605.1. Taxonomy (GTDB): domain Bacteria; phylum Acidobacteriota; class Blastocatellia; order UBA7656; family UBA7656; genus Onstottus_A. Next base: position 7,592 of record DATLWF010000810.1, read on the forward strand.
GTCGTCGGGCAGGCCTCCAGCTGTTCTTCATTTCCGAGTCAGGATATCAAGTCTGAACTCGCTGCGCTATTTTTTCGGCGGTATCTCGGCGTTCTCGGTGCCTCGCGGCCGTATCGGCGTTCTCCGCTATCTCGGCGTTCTCCGCGCCTCGGCGTTCTCTGCGTTCAGCTGTGAGAGCTTTCGTTTGGTATCACCGCAGAGACGGCTGAGAACGCATAGGCGCGCAGATTTCAGATTGCAGATCTCAGATTTCAGATTGCAGATTTCAGATTGCAGATCGCAGATTGCAGATCGCGCACTTCAGACTGCAGATCACCGAATGTGATTCAAAATCAGGGCACACACTACGAGATCTGAAATCTGAATAGCTGCAATCTAAAATCTGAAATCTGTGATCTGCAATCTGAAATCTGTGATCTGAAATCTGAAATCTGAAATCTGCAATCTGAAATCTGTGATCTGAAATCTGCGACCTGAAATCTGTGACCTGAAGTCTGCAATCTGAAATCTGCAATCTGAAATCTGCGACCTGAAATCTGAAATCTGCAATCTGCAATCTGAAATTAGGGCTGCCCCGCACTTAGTGCCCTTCTCCTGTTGCCGTCAAGCTACCCTGGTCTTTGTTAATGTAGGCACTCACCTGGGGACTTCTGCCGCAGCCCGGATTTCTAATATCGGGGACATTCGGGCCCAGTGTTCCCGGTGACCTGCGTCGCCTCGCAAGGTATCTTGCCATCTCCGAACACTTGCAACGACCTGCCCCAACCTGGACCTCCTGCTTTCTATCGCATCAAACTTGCCTTGAAATACGAGCCGCTTACTAGTGGCAAACCAATGATCCGATCTGAGAGGGACTAAAGACCAGGAGGTTTAGCTGAGTGCCGAAGATCTGATATCGAGACTCGACCAACCGTGTCTTCCGATTTCGATCCCTACATCGTGTTAACAAAATGCGTTAGCGCCTCGACCACTCGGCCCGTTTCTGACTCGGTTTCACTAGTAACATGAATAACGAACCAGACACCCCAAGAGCCTGGCATCGCCAAATCAGCCGCGCGGCGCAGAAGCTTGTCATCTTCATGATGCTGGTCGGGCTCCAACTCGCTTTCATTCAACCTTCGTTTGCGCTCGACCCCGAGAAAGCAATCACTCAATACGGCCATACCGTCTGGAGTACAGAAGATGGCCTGCCTCAGACTACCGCTCAGGCTATCACTCAGACGCGTGACGGCTACCTGTGGTTCGGAACCGAAGAGGGTTTGGTGCGATTCGACGGCGTTCGCTTCACTATATTCGACATGAAGAACACCGTCGCTCTCAAGAGCAATTTCATCACGGCGATAACGGAGGACCGCCTTGGAAATCTGTGGATCGGCACGCGTCACGGACTAACAAAGCTGACGGACGGTCAATTCACTACTTACCTGGTGGGAAACGGGCTTTCCAGCGACATCATCCGATCCCTCCACGAAGCGCGTGATGGCAGCCTCTGGATCGGAACCAGCGGCGGGGGCGTAACGCGGCTGCAAGACGGGAGCTTCACAACGTATACCACCAGGCAAGGACTGTCGCACGATAGCGTCTGGTCTATATGCGAGACGCGCGATGGGAGCCTGTGGATCGGGACAGACGCCGGTCTCAACCGGCTAAAAGACGGGATCCTTAGCGTCTATTTGAACCAGGAGTTCGGCCGCGTCATGGTCAGAGCGATT
>DATLWF010000811.1:0-2781 GCA_035576605.1 Blastocatellia bacterium
GGGGGCAAGCCACCCTTCCCGACCACGAGCATGCCAAGTCCTCGCTTGTTCCGCACGTAACTGTACCGAAAGCCAAGCAGGTTCCTCCCAAAGCATTTCATTTTCATGCGAATTCGTTCGGTTTATCCTGAGGGTTTCGTCAATTCGTCCTTGAGTCGGCGGGGACGTAAAGGACCGCTACTTAACTTTAGGTTTTTTCACAAATCGCTTTTCTATCTCTTCGAAGTGAGGAGGATGACGACAACCAAGATTCGCCTCATTAATACCTCCCTTCTCGAAATGCAGAGACCAGCGCCAAGGCACCAAACTAAAGTCAGCGCTACTGGTTCCCTGACGGCTTTTCATCAGCCTTCTTTTCTTCCTTTGCGGGCTTTGACTCCGGTACTTCGACTCCAAGCACGTACTTCGAGAACCAAGCGTATTCGCGGCGCATCTTGTCCAGGCGATGCCGTGGCTCCAGCAGCCCGTGCGGCTCGCGCGGGAAGAGCACCATCTCCACCGGCACGCCATTCTTGCGAAGCCCCATGTACAGCTCTTGAGCCTGGCTCGGTGGCACGCGGGTGTCCGAGCCGCCGTGAAGGATAAGCGTCGGCGTCTTAGCCTGCTTGATGAAGGTCATCGCTGACGCACGTCGATAAGCCTCGACATCATCCCACGGTTGACCGCCGAAATAACCTTCGAGCAGGCGTTGCAAATCGTTCGTCGAATACATCGAGAACATATCCGTCAACCCGGCGCCGACCATCACCGCTTTGAATCGGTTCGTCTGTGTAAGCGTCCACGCGGTCATGTATCCGCCGTAGCTCCAGCCGGCCTGCCCAAGCTTGTCGGGGTCGGCGATGCCCTTTGCGATCAAATTGTCGAGTCCCGTTTGGATGTCCTGGTAGTCTCCGCCGCCCCAATCGCGAACGTTAGAGGCCAGAAACTTCTCGCCGTAGGCGGATGAGCCGCGTATGTTTGGATAGAAGGCGACCCAACCATTCCCTGCCCATACATGGCCGAAGTTGCCCCACGAATTTGGGAAGCTCTGCGTCCAGACTCCGGCCGGCCCACCGTGTATTAACGCCGCTGTCGGATAGCGTTTCCCTTGCTGGTAACCCACCGGGTAGATCACTATGCCTTCGATCTCCATTCCGTCTTTGCTCTTCCAACGAATCACTTCACTCGAGCCGAGTTCGAACTCTCGCACTTGTGGATTGTGATCGGTGCGCCTGGATGGCTCAGCGATGGGAAGAGTCGTCGAGACGTAGACGTCATCGGGATGCTGCGTGTCCGACTTCGTGAAGGCTACGACCGAGCAATCCCGCGAGAAGCTGGTTTGGCCCATCACTCCCTCGATTTTCGAAAGCTGCTTCACATCTCCGCCGGCTGCCGGAACCGAGAACAACTGCGAAGTAGTTCGAACCCCCGCATTGAAGTAGAGGGTCTCGCCGTTGGCCGACCACTTCGGCGCGCCCGGCTGATACTCGAAGCCCGGTGCAAGCGCGCGAGGTGCTCCTCCATCAAGTGCGATCACCGTCAGGCGAAGCTGGCCGACGTCGGCGCCCTTCAGGTCGCGGCTCGAATAAGCGATCCGCGTCCCATCGGGTGACCACCGCGGCGAAGCATCCGGGCCCTCGTTCGAAGTCAGCTTGCGGAGCCCGCTCTTCTGAGCCGACTCCCTCTGGACAGAAACAATCTGGCCCTGAATCTCCATGATTCGAAAATAGTTGGGGCCGTACCTCGTTTCCAAAGTCGCAAGCGTCTCCGCAAGATCAGTCAGCTTTTTCTGGGCAGCCAGTGCCTCAACGCTGGCGGCGCCCGTCACATCGATCACCCAGATATCGGACAAGCTGCCATCGTCGGCCTTCGGCGTTGGATTTGTTACAAACGCGATCAGGCGGCCATCCGGCGACCACTGCGGATCGCTCGCGTTGTATTCGCCTTTGACCAACTCGGTCGCCTTCTTCGTCGTCACATCGATCACCCAGATGCGCGCGAGCTTGAAATTCTTATCGATGATTTGAGCGTCGTCCTTGTCTTTCTGCTTCTTCTCTTCGTCGGGAGTCGGCTCCTGGGGCGCTACGTACGCGATGCGGTTGCCCTCGGGCGACCATTGGAATGACTGCACGCCTGACTTCGAGTCGGTGAGCTTCTCGGGTTCGCCGCCGAAAGGCGAGATGAGAAAGATTTGAGGCTTCTCTTCCCGCGCAGAGATGAAAGCGATCCGTTTGCTGTCCGGCGACCATCGCGGTTGATTGTCGTTCTTCTTGTTGGTCGTAAGCCTCACAGGTTCGCCGCCGGCAGTCGAGACGAGCCAGACATCGGAGTCGTTCGCGTTCTCCTTCATATCAACCGAGGTGACGACGTAAGCGACCCACTTGCCATCGGGCGACACCTGCGCATCCGAAACGCTTTTCAGCGCTAGGACGTCTTCGAAAGTCATCGGTCGCTTCTGCTGAGCGAGCGCGCCAACGACCCAAAACGAGAGCGTGAGTAGGAAGAGAGCTAAGAGGCGTTTCATTGGTTTCCCTCCGTGTGGCCGACGGAAAGTTGAGTCACCCACTGACATTTGCCGGCAGGTCTGCGAGAGAGGATTAGACCACCTCAACCGGACAGGGTCAACACTGGGGGGGTGCGCCTCAAATTTTCGCGCATACCCACCTCGTCACGAGCTAGTGCGAAAAAATCCGGCTAACCGCGTAGCGGTGACCTCTCGATAGCACGGCGCGCATAAACAACGGCGGGCCGCGTAGCGGTCACCTGTTTGATTGCAGCACACTTATGAAGGAATAGGTGACC
>DATLWF010000812.1:0-4230 GCA_035576605.1 Blastocatellia bacterium
CACTTTGTGGTCGTCCCGCTCTTTTCTGGTCGTCCCGCTCTTTTCGGTGGTCGTCCCGCTCTTTTCGGTGGTCGTCCCGCTCTTTTCACACCCTACCCGACTTAGCCGGGCGCAGCGCTTAAGTTCTATTGGTGGTTGGTATCCGCGATCGTTTGTTTGGTTGGTCTGAGCCAGTTGCGCGCCAGCTTGCGCATCCGATCCCAAATGAGATCGAGGAACGCCAGGCTACCCGCCGCTATTACGAAGACGAAGAACTCGACCGCGTATCGAGGCTCAGGGTTTTCTAAACTCGAAAGAAACGCAAGCCGCGGGATGATCAGCAGCACCAGCAACAACAGCCAGCGCCGCGAGCTCTTGTCTCTCCACAACAACCACCCGCCGGCGATTCCAATAACTGTATACACAAGGGTCAGGAACGCGAAAACCGGGAGCCAGTACTGCTGGTGAATGTCAGTGTCCAAAGCAGACAACGGCAGCAGCTCGCCCTGGAACGGGTAGTACTGCGAATGAGTGTCAAACCATAACGAAGCTGCTCTTTTCAGCGGGCCGATCAAGTAGTACCGAATCGGGTGACGAGTAATACGCGCGCGCGCTATCTCGGCGAAGCCGGCGTCTATTTCCGGCGTCATCTCACCCGGTTGGTTACTCTCCTCGGCGGCGGCGTCCGGGTCCGGCTCTTCGTCATCATCGCCCGAGTCGACGTCTTCCGGAGTTTCTTCATCCGGATTCGCGCTCGCGGTTCCCGATTGTTCCTTTGACGCAGCGGTTGGATCTTGAGACTTCGGATCGGGAGCAGTCGCTGGCTGTGGTTGAGTCTGGGGCGCCTCCGCCGACGCCGGATGGTTGTAGCGCTCAAGCAAGGCCGCAACTTGTTCGCGCTCCTCGGGCGAGTCGAATGCGTAATCCGGGGCCTTCTCGATGTGAAGTTGACCCACATCAAGCGGAAACTCCATCGACTCAGTGTACTTCGCATCGTCCACCCACGTGCGAAGCCACCTTGTGTAGCCCAACGGAACAAACTCGCCAGGCATATTCGCGCCCTGCGGGGCGATGGGTTGAAAGAGTCCAAAGACACGAGCGTTCCTGATCGTCCACGGGGCAAGGGCCCCGGCAAAACCAATCGTCAGCATAATGCCAGACGTGAAGGTCCTCGCCAGGACTTGCCGCGCAGCGTCTGGCGAAAGGGCGCGCTTTCGCAAATGCGCTACTGCACGACTCAGACCAACAAGGACGAGAGTCATTCCGCCTGCCGCAACGAACAGTCCGCTGTCAGAGCGAAACATTGTGGCCGCTCCTCCGAAGAGTCCGGCGCCCACCCACCACATCGCTCTCTTCCTGGAGCTCTCGCTTCGCAGCGCCAGCGTTGCCGCCAGCACACAAGCACTCACCAATAGTGTCGCAAATGTTTCGGTCAGTAATGTGGCGACATAGATCGCCGGGAACGGACACGAGACTGCCAGCGCAAGCGCGATCAGCAGCAGCCGCCGGCGCTTCCGCCGATCCCAACCAACAGGTGACCACGCCAGCGCGAGCAGTGCAATCAACCAACAGGTAATTGTGTCCAATCCCGCTTGAACGACTCGGACCGCACGGTTGTTGTCACGCCCGAAAACCGCGTAGACTCCCGCCATAAACAACGGATAGCCCGGCACTCGAATTAGTGTGGGGGAGTACGGCTCTTCGGTTTCGATCGAGTAGCCGCGATGCTCCAGAACGTTGGTCGCGATTCGCGCATAGAGGCGTCCGTCGTCCGGCTCATCGGTCGGGAGGTGCAATGCCAGGAAAAGACGAAAGCCCAGCCCCGCAATGGTGAGGAACACAGCGAGGGCAACATACTTTTTCATAGTTCGGTAGTTTGATTCCGCCCGGTTGAAACGAGTTTATTATACATCGACGCCGGCAGGTCACCCCTTCGACTTGCCCCTGGCGAAACCACGGCGGATTCGATCGAGTGTCATACAGGCGAGTGCGAGACCTCCCGCTGCCGCGACCAACGGAAAGAACTCGACCGTGTAGCGAGACTCGGGATGCTCCTGAGCCGCAAGAAACGCAAGACGCGGCAGTATCAGCAACACAAGCAGCAAGACCCATCGCCGCGATGACTCGGCCTTCCACATCACCGCCACACCAATCAGCCCGGCTATCGTGTAGAACCATGTCAGCAGCGCAAACAGCCAGAGCCAGTATTGCTGATGAGCCTGAGTGTCGAGGTCATAGAGAGGGAACAACTGGCCTTGAAATGGGTAATATTGAGAGTGTGTGTCGAACCACAGCGAGGCCGCTCGCTTCAGTGGTAGCACCAGGTAGTGTCGCAACGGATGGCGTGCTATGCGTTCGCGAGCGATCTGACCGAACTCTGCATCGATCTCCGGCGTCATCAGCACGGCCGGCCCGGGATAACCGGCATTGTCATCTTCGTCGGAAGGATCCATTACGAGTTTGCTCGGGTTGTTATAACGATCGAGCAACTCACGCACCCGATCGCGCTCTTGCGACGAATCAAAAGCTTGATCGGGCATGCGCTCGATGAGAATCGGGTAAAGACCAAGCCCGTCTTCAACGAGACTCACATACCGCTCGTCATCGACCCAGGTTCTCAGCCAGGCGATGTACCCAAACGGCGCGAACTCATCCGGCATGTTGGCGTAAGGCGGAGCGACCGGCTGAAAGACTCGAAACACCCGGGCGTTGCGGATGGTCCAGGGCGCGAGGAGAGAAGCAAAACCGATTGTTACCGCGAGCAAACTGACAAGAGTTGTTGCCCCGATTGTTGTCCCGATTGTTGCCATGATCGGCCGTGCTCCTTCACGACCTGGCTCCGGGGATGATCGTCTCAGTCGCGCGAACGTTTGGAGCAACCCGGCAATTAACAGCATCACACCGGCTCCGCCAAGAAAGAGAGCGGAGTCAGGCCTGAACATAGTGGCCGCTCCGGCCAGTAGCCCGGCCGCCAGCCACAACGGCGCGGACGTCTCGCACCGCTTACTCTTCAACCCAAGCGTGGCAACCAGCACAAACGCAGCCACCAACAGTGTCGCCCATGTCTCGGTGAGAATAGTGGTCACGTAGACCGCAGAAAACGGGCAAGCCGCGGCGAGCGCCAGGGCTATGAGCATCGCACGACGCCGCTTCTCGAGCTCCCAGGCGATGGGCGCCCAGGCAACCGCCAGCATAGCCGCCAGCCAGCAAGTTACAAGGTCGAGCGAAATCTGAATGAACCGAACGGCGGTATTATTTTCGCGGCCAAAAACCGAATAGACTCCGGCGAGGAACACGGGATATCCCGGCACTCGCACGTAGGTTGGTACGTAGGGTTCTTCCTCCTCTCCTGAGTAACCGCGATGGTCCAGAAGATTGCGTGCGATCTGTGCATAGAAACGGCCGTCGTCATCATCGTCATTGGGCAAACGCAACGCCAGAAAGAGACGAAACCCCGCCGCCGCGAGGGTAAGCGCTACGCCGATTGCGAGGTGTCTCTTCATAACACAAAGGTTGCTTTTGCGACCATCCTGCGCAAATCGCAATATCCTGAGTCAATTCGATGGTATATTATAGGTGATTACAGGCGCATTGGTTTTTATCTTCGGCCGGACCCCGTAACAATCCGAGGATGCAGTTTCAGGCCTCGCGTGTTGACCCTCGCTTAGTCGTTTAGGGAGACACGGGTGACTCTCGTATGAGCAAGTATCGTGCAGTGCCGGTTTTCTTCGACCCGGATCAAAAGCGCTGGCCGCGTCTAAGGCGGGGAGTCTTCTTGACCGGTCTGATCTTTTCATCGCTGTTCGGCGTGCTGATCGTCAGCATACTGGTCAATCCCCTCCTCCCAAAACTGAATCTGCCGAAAATGAGCTTCTTGTCAGGCGACGCGCGCACGCCCACGGCCGAAAGGGTTGGGGAGACTGAAGCGAAACGCCGCCTTCGAGAAACAAAGCAGCGCCTCGAACTGGAACGCAGCAAACGCCAACAGGCTCGACACCCGCGCGCCCCGCACGATCCATCGATCGATCAGCTCGATGTCGGCTTCTACGTGAGCTGGGACGAGACGAGCTTGAGTTCGCTCAAGGAGAATATCAAGAACCTCGACATGCTGATCGGCGAGTTCCTGCATCTCGAGAACGGCGACGGCGCGCTGCGCGAGGAGAACAATGACAACCCCGACGCCACGGGCGGCGAGAAGGCCGTCACAGAGTTTGTCCGAACGAATCGCCCCGACCTGAAGATCTTTGCCCT
>DATLWF010000813.1:0-11317 GCA_035576605.1 Blastocatellia bacterium
CTCCAACGCGATGAAACTCGCAACCGGCAAATAATCGAACGCATCCCTGCCGGGCGATGGGGGGACCCCGCCGACGTCGCGGGCGCCGCAGTTTTCCTTTCGTCGTCCGCGAGCGACTACGTGCATGGGCACGTTTTGATAGTGGATGGCGGCTGGATGGGGAGGTAGAATTCGATTTCGAGTTTGCAGCAGGGGAAGACATGACCGACGACGGATGACGGACGACAGGTGTCATCGGTCGGTCGTCGGTCACCCGTCGTCCGTCATGTTTTTCAGTACCACCGAACTCTCATAGGAGCGATATAATGTCATTTGAACTTTCGCGACGCAGATTCGTGATCAGCATGGGTTCGCTTGCCGCTGCTTCAGTCTTGCCCGCGCGGCTGGCCGGCGCGCTTGGCTCGCCCCTGAGTCCTGCTGCCTCGGAGATTAACTTCGGTTATGCCGCGATCACCTGGGGCGGGAATGATGTGCAGGCGATCAAGGACGTCGGCGAAGTGGGGTTCCGCGGGATACAGCTTCGGTCGCCTATACTGAAAGATTTCGGCGACAAACCGAAGGCGCTCGCCGAACTTTTGAAAGCACACAAGCTGCAGTTTGTTGCGCTGTCAGGCGGCGGACCTGGCGGTGTCAATTTTAACGAAGCGGAGCAGATCGCCACGCAGGTCAAGCACGCAACCTTCATGCGCGACGCCGGCGGACTCTACCTGCAGATGACCGATTCAGCGCGGCCGAAGGATCGTAAGCCGGAGTCAAAAGATTTCAAGGCGCTTGGGCGATTGTTTACTGACATAGGCAAGCGCACCGCCGATCTGGGAATTCCAATGGCTTACCATAATCATATGCGCAGCCTCGGCGAAGGTCCCGATGAAGTGGACGCGTTGATGGATGCGGCCGATCCGAAATACGTAAAGCTGCTTCTGGATGTCGCTCATTACGCGCAGGGCGGCGGCGACCCGGCGAAGGCGATCAGAAAGTATCGCGATCGGATTCTTTTCTTGCACATAAAAGATGTTGAGACCGTCGCGCCTACCGCTGAATCAACCAGCAACTATCGGTTCGTCGAACTGGGCCGGGGCAGGGTTGACTTGCCGGCGGTCTTTGAGGCGCTCAAAGAGATAAAGTTTCGCGGCTGGGCCGTCGTCGAGCTGGACGGCGTTCCGGACAAAACGAGAACTCCGAAGGAGTCGGCCATCATCAGCAAGAAGTATCTGGAGGAGAAACTCGGAATGAAGGTCTGAATCAGAGGTCAGATGTCAGAAGTCAGAGGTCAAGGTGCCGACCGTATTTTGAAATCTTGAAATCTCGCTGCTGACTCCCTGACTTCTGACCTCTGATCTCTGGTTCACTAAGGAGGAGAAACCATGGCTACAAACAGAAACTCACGGAGGGACTTCATCAAGGCCTCGGTTGCCGGTGCGGCCGGGATCGCAATCACCTCGCGAGCGTCGAGCTACGCGAAAATAATCGGGGCGAATGATCGCGTCAGGGTCGCGTTCGTCGGACCGGGCGACCGGTCCCGCGATGCGTTGATTCCAAGCTTTCTTAGACTCGCAGGCCGGTTGAATTTCGAACCCGTCGCGGTCTGCGATATCTGGAACAAACGTCGAGACGAAGGCGCCGATTTCGTCGCTCAACAATCCGATAAGCTCAAGGTTCCGATTGCCGGTGAGCAGTTGGCCAAGGCTCGCAATACCGACGAGCTCTATTCGATGAAGAACGTCGATGCCGTCATCATCGCGACTGCGGACTTCCAGCACGCTTATCACTGCATGGAGGCGGTGCGCGCCGGCAAAGACGTTTACGTCGAGAAGCCGTTCGCAAACATCATGAGCGATGCGCGCGCGGCGCTGAAGCTTGTCAACGGGTCGAAGCAGATCGTTCAGGTCGGTACTCAAAGGCGATCGACGCCGAGCTACATGCGTGCCTACGACTATCTCAAGTCGGGCAAGTTCGGCGACATCGTGATGGCCGAGATGACCTGGAACGTAAATCAACCGGGCCGCTGGCGTCGTCCAAAAGTCGTCCCGACCTTGCGCGAACAAGACACCGATTGGAAGCGATACCTGATCAACCGTCCCGCCGATGCCTTCGACGCGAGAAAGTATCTCGAGTTCCGTCTGTTCTGGCCGTATTCATCCGGAATACCGGATCAGTGGATGGTTCATCAGATCGACACCGTTCACTGGTTCACCGGCTACAATCACCCGACCAGCGTAGTCGCCAACGGCGGCATCTACCTGTGGCGCGACGGCCGCAAGAACTTCGACACGATGACCGCGGTCTTCGACTACGGCGACGCGGCCAAGGGAGGCAAAGGCTTTCAGGTGATCTACTCGTCGCGTCAGACCAACAGCGCGGGCGACGTGAAAGAGATCTATTACTCGAACGGCGGCAGCTTGAATCTCGACACCAACAAGGTCGGACCCGAAGGCGGGCTAAAAGCGGATCATGCGAAGGCGATGGGTATGGAGCCGTTCCTGCTGCCGAAGATGTCGCTCGTCGAGGAAGAAGCGGTAAAAGCAGAAACGTCGGCAAGCACCGGAGTCGACAATTCGACGCTTGCGCACATGCGCAACTGGATGGAATGCGTGCGCTCGCGCAAGACTCCTAACGCCGACATTCACGCAGCATACAATCATTCAGTGGCGCTGTGCATGACGATCGCCGCTTTGCAGACCGGCAAACGGATCACGTTCGACGATGCGAAGCAGGATGTCGTGGTCGGCTAGGAAGAGTTTAGAGTTCAGGGTTCAGAGTTCAGGGTTCAGAGTTCAGGGTTCAGAGTACAGGCTTTAGCCTGCATTTGTCCGCAGACCGATAGAGCAGGCTAAAGCCTGTACTCTGAACTCTGATCGGAGGGCACGAATGCTCAGACCGCAAGGACCGCGCGGCTTTGTTGTGTTCCTATTGGCCTTTGTCCTGGCGATGACGTCGACGGGTTCATCTCAGACGAAGCCGTCCACTTCAGGCGTCCAGCTTGTAGCGAACGAAGCCGCGCACCGGGTCGATGTTCTGATCGACGGTCAGCCGTTCACCTCATATGTCTGGCCCGATTCAGTCAAGAAGCCGGTGTTGTATCCGCTGAGGACCGCAAAGGGGACGATAGTCACCCGCGGTTATCCCCTCGATCCGCGCCCGGGCGAGAGAGTCGATCACCCGCATCACGTCGGCTTATGGTTCAACTACGGCGATGTAAACGGCCTCGACTTCTGGAATAACTCTGAGGCGATCAAGCCGGCTGAGCGGGGTAAGTACGGTACGATACGCCACACCAGGATCAAACGCGTTCAGGATGGCAAGACCGCGGGCGAGCTTGAAGTCGAGATGGAGTGGCTCGGGCCGGATGGCGCGCCGCTTCTCCGCGAAGAAACTAAGTTCGTGTTTCATGGAGGGAGCGGCCGCGCGATCGACAGGATCACAAAGCTCACCGCACTCGACAAGCGAGTAGTCTTTAACGACAACAAGGAAGGCGTGATCGGCATGCGCGTCGCGCGACAGCTTGAGCAGCCGGCGGATAAGCCCGAGGTCTTCACCGACGCAAGCGGGAAGACGACCGCGGTTCCGAAACTTGATAACACCGGCGTGACCGGACGATACCTGAGCAGCGAAGGCAAGACCGGTGATGCCGTCTGGGGAACACGCGGAAGGTGGACAATGCTTACCGGCAAGATTGGTCAGGAGGATGTGACGCTGGCGATGCTCGATCATCCAAAGAACCCGGGCTATCCCACCTACTGGCACGCGCGCGGGTACGGGTTGTTCGCCGCAAACACGCTCGGGCAGAAAGTGTTCAGCGACGGAAAGCAGACGCTGAACTTCACGCTCGAGCCCGGGCAGTCCGCAACATTCAGGTACCGAGTGTTGATTCTGTCTGGCACGGCGACATCTGACGATCTGGAATCGCAGTATAGGGAATTCACAGACCAGGTGAAGTGAGTGAGACTCTGTGTCATGCTTATCACAGACGCCTCTCCTCAAGCCGAGAATCTCTGAATGATCCCCAACCGACAAAGGTTGGGGATCATTCATTCTAGGCTACGCGCATCCGCCGACGCCGCGTGCAATCCCCCAACCTTCCGGTCCGACAGGCTAAAGTTTGCCATACGAGAGTCTTCAGTCAGCGGGGCCCAGCAGGCAGGTTCTGCTGCAGGTACCTTGTCAGCAGCTCGAACAAGTGGCGCGACGTGTTTGCGCCTTCGCTGATCGAATGCGTTCGATTGGGATACGACATCAGCGTGAATGGCTTGTTAGCCGCCACCAGCGCGTTGATCAACGCCTCGGTGTTCTGGTAATGCACGTTATCGTCGCCGGTTCCGTGCACGACGAGCAGGTTGCCCTGCAGCTTCTCTGCAAAGGTGATCGGCGAGCCCCGCTTGTAGTCCTCGTCATTCTGCTGGGGCAGACCCACGTAGCGCTCTTGATAGATCGTGTCGTAAAAGCGTTGATTCGAAACCGGCGCAACCGACATCCCGGTCTTATAGATCTCCGGATAGCGAAACATCATGTTTAGAGTCATAGAGCCTCCGCCGCTCCAGCCCCAGATGCCGATTCTCGCTGCGTCGACAAACTTCCATCGAGCCATGATGGCTTTCGCGGCCGCGGCTTGTTCCTGCGACGCGAGCACGCCGATCTGTCGATAAACGATCTTTCGCCACGCGCGTCCTCGTGGCGAGGGAGTGCCTCGATTGTCGACGCTCACCACGATGTAGCCTTGTTGGGTCAGAATCAGATGCCACAGGTAATTCTCTCCAAACCACCTGTCCAGGACTCTCTGGCCCGCTGGTTCACCGTAGACATGAAACAGCACCGGATAACGTTTGGCCGGATCAAAGTCGAAAGGCTTCATCATCCACCCGTCGAGCTGCACTCCGCCGCCAATGTCGACTCGAAAGAATTCGGTCACTCCACGTTTCAGCTTATTCACTTTGTCAAAAAGCTCTGCGTTGTCGATAACCGACCGAACGCTCGTATGCGCGGGCAGGCGAACCAGGTCTGTTCGCGGCGGATTGCCGAACGAGGAATATGTATGAAAAGCGAACCGCGCGCCTGGCGAGATATCGTAGGAGTGCGTTCCAGGCTCGATTGCCGGAGTCACGCGTTCGAGCTTGCCTCGCCCGTCCAACGCTACGCGGTACAAATACCGCTGTGTCGCATTCTCCGGGGATGCGTAGCAGTACAACCAGCCGCTTGATTTATCCACGCTTTCGACGCTGATCACATCAAACTCGCCCGGCGTGAGCAGCTTGATCGTCGATCCGTCTCGCGACACAGCGTACGCGTGCCTCCAGCCATCGCGCTCGCTTACCCAAAGAAACCGTTTGCCGTCATCCAGCCACGCGACGTCGTCTCCGTGTATATCCACCCACGCATCATCGCGATCGGTCAATATAGTTCGCACTTTTCCTGTACGAATGTCGCCGATCATCACCAGGTTTGTATTTTGTAAGCGGTTGAGCTGTTGCAGAACAATCTGTTCGGAACTCGCAGCCCAATTCATCCTCGCGATGTAGTGATTGCGCGGGTCGCCGGGCACGTCGAGCCATTTCGTCGATCCGCCCCGCGCACTAACAACACCGACCCGGGAGGCTGAGTTCGTCTCACCGGCTTTTGGATAGGGAATCGGCGTGAGAATCGGATATAGCGAACTTGTGTTGTCGACCAGATAGAAGGTCCGAACGCCTTCACTATCTAGCTGCCAATAGGCGACGTTCTGGCCATCCGGGCTCCAGCGCCAGCCATCGCGCAAATCCAACTCTTCTTCATAGACCCAATCGAACGTGCCGTTGATGATTGTGCGCGAACCATCATCGGTCAATCGGGAGATTCGATGGTCGGCAAGAGTCTCGACGTAGAGGTTGTTCTCACGCACATAGCCGACTCGCGTGCCATCGGGCGCGAACTTCGCGAACATCAGCGTTGACGGCTTGGCGTCGCCGCCGAGCTTCGCGAGCTTTCCGGAACCCAGGTTCAAGACCCAGTAGTCGCCGCGAGTGTTAACTCTCCATACGCGTTGCGAGTTTGTGAAGATGAGCAGAAGCTTGCCGCCCGGCGACCAATCGTAATCCTCTATCGCGAGCGGAATAGAGCTTCCAGTCGGCACAAAGCGCTCGGCTGCAACCAGGACTTCGCGCCTTCCCGTCTCGGCGTCATAGCGGGCAATATCGCGTCCGCCTTTCAAAGTCCCCGAAGGCTCAAGCCGAGTGTAGCCGGCTCCGTCGTCAAGCCAGCGAACGGGACCCAGGGACTGTCCGGCGAATTCTGTTGAACCGAACAGCCGATCGAGCGTCAGGATCGATGGATCATTTTGTTGGGCGAGCGCCTGTGAAACAAGCGCGGCGAGTACTAACAGCGTGATGAATAGGCGACGGCGACAGAACATGTAGACCTCCACGGACCTGGGAGCGCAGGCATTCTGCCTGCTGCTTCGCTAACCGCCATTCTCCCTCTCGGCAACGCCGGGCAGGCAGGGATGCCTGCGCTCCCAGGTCCGCTCCCAGGTCACTCCAGAGACCGGCGCTCGAACTGGCGCAACCCGAGATAAGTGAACAGCGCGCAAAAACCCACCAGCCCTCCGAAGATCAACCACAACGGCATATGCGGCAGTTGAGGTGTCAACGCCGCGCGAAACCCTTCGCTTGCGTAGACCAGCGGATTGATCAGCACGAACTTCTGGAACCACGGCAGCACTTGAAGCGATGCCCACGGATAATAGGCACAACCAAAGAAGATCATCGGTCCGAGCAATACGTTGAACATCAGCCCGATCTGTTGTGGCTCAACGATCGTGCCCATCACCATCCCAAGCGCCGCGAACAGCCACCCCGTCACGAGCGCGACCGAAATCAGAAGAAAAAAGTTCTCCGGCTGAAGGCTCAGGTGCGTACCCATCATCAGCCAGGCCAGCGGCAGGACGAACAGCCCCGCGATGACTGCTTGAATGATGCCCACGATTATCTTCTCGACCGCAACTCCCATGATGCTGATCGGCGCCAACAGCCGGTCTTCGATTTCTTTCGTCCATCCGAATTCGACTACCAGCGGAAGCGCTACCGCCTGCATGCCAGAAAGGGTCATGCTCAAAGCGAGGATGCCCGGGAGAAGCGCATTGGCGTAACCGCCTTGCACGATGCCGAGACGCGGCATCACGTAACCGAATATGAACGTGAACAGGATCGGTTGTATTCCAACGCGCAGGAAAAAAAACTTCAACTCGCGGCGCGCGACGCGCATATCGCGATGAAGCAGCGCTACCATTGTTGACATATCTTCAGTCCCTGTCAGAGATCAGGTTCATTGCATTTATCTCATTCGCCACTTGCCATTTGTCATTTGTCATTTGTCATTTGCCATTTGTCAGCTGTCATTTGCCCTTTGTGTGATGGGCCTGGGAGCCGCGGCAAGAAAATGACAAATGACAAATGGCAAATGGAAAATGACAAATAACCTCTGACTACTGGCCTCTCACCTGACCTCTACCTCAGTCTCGAAGACTCCTGCCCGTCAGATGTAGGAACAGATTTTCCAGACTCGGCTCCGAGACGTGTGCGTCGGTCACAATCGCGCCTCGCTCACCGGCGACTCGCATTGCGTTAGCCAGCAAACCCTCCGCCTTGTCCGCGTACACGCGGATTGTGTTGTTTTGCACTTTCACGTCGACCACGCCTGCGAGCGCGGGCAGCGCAGACGCGAGGGAGTCGATCGCGCCGTCCGCGCTTTGAACCTGCAGCTCGATCAAGTAACCGCCCGGCACTCCAGCCTTGAGCTTCGACGGCGTACCCATCTCCAGAAGCTTCCCTTTGTCCATGATCGCGATCCGCTGGCAGAGATGGTCCGCCTCATCCATGTAGTGCGTCGTCAGAAAAATCGTTTGACCCTTGGCATTCAACTCGCTCAGCAAGTCCCAGATCGCGCGCCGAGCTTGCGGGTCGAGACCCGTCGTCGGCTCGTCGAGAAAGAGAATCGCCGGATCGTGCATCAACGCTCTGGCGATCTTAAGCCGCTGGGCCATCCCGCCCGAATAAACCGTGGGCTTCTCGTCGGCGCGTTCCGCCAATTGAAATCGATCCAACAATTCTTGCGCGCGCTGTTCGCGCACCCGCTTCGGGATGCCGAAGTACTCGGCGTGAAACACCAGGTTCTCACGTCCGGTCAGGCTGCGATCGAGATTGTTAACCTGAGGGCAGACGCCTATTCGGCGCTTGACGGCGACGGGATCGCGACGAACGTCGATGCCGTCGACCAATGCGCGGCCTCCGGTTGGAATCACTCGCGTCGTTAGAACGCCGATGGTAGTAGTCTTACCGGCGCCGTTGGGTCCGAGCAATCCGAAGAACTCGCCTCGTTCGATCTCGAACGAGATGCCGTCGACGGCCTTCACTTCGAGAGTCTGTTTGCGGCTCTTGGGTTTGTAGACTTTTTGGAGGTTCTCGACGACGATCACTTTGTCCATTGCTCACCCGTCATTGGAGAATAAACACCGTGAGGCAATGTGGCAACCGGACAAACACAAAGGGCGCGCCTCACGTTCTCCCGTATACCCACCTCGTGAGGTGGGTTCGTGATGTTTGGCCTACACGCCGTCTCTGCGCGCCCTCGATTTCTTCATACCCACCTCGTCAGAGACTGTGCGAAAACTCCGAGAATCCCACCCACGGATAGTGGGTGGGTTTGCAACACTCCGTAGGAGTGTCCTCTCGATAGCGCGGGGGCAGTGGAAGGGCCGGAACTCCGTAGGAGTTACCTGCTCCCCGACGGCCATCGCGCGCGCGTCGAGCATATAGGTCACTCCTACGGAGTTACGGAATCACTAGGCATCGCGGTGCTATCGAGAGGTCACTCCTACGGAGTGCGCAGTCATCCGTTAGGCTAAGCTGAAACTCCATCGGCTAAAGAGCGATGGTATCCGGACGGACTTTCCGCACAGTCTCGTCAGAGGTGGGTCGCTCATGTTGGAGCCTACACCAGAGCGCCCATTAGTAAACCGACAGAACCACAGTCTGCGCGACAGTAGGCTGTAGCATCAGTCACCCACCTCTGACGAGGTGGTATGCGCGAGAACCTGACGCGCACCCACTCCCAGGTAGAGGCTTCTCAGACGCCCGCTTATTCGATATATTAAGCAGCCGCCTATTGCAGCAGCGATCGGTCAGTCTCAGCAACAAAGACGTCATCTTAAAGGAAGAACGACCATATGCGCTCACGCCTTCGCGTCCATATCATCATCGCTTCGATCCTAATGGTAGCCGTGTTGTCTTGTGTTCAGCTTCGAGCTTCAGCGGCTGCGGAAATCCCTACACCTCAACAGTTTCTCGGTTTTCGAGTCGGTGATGACAAGAAACTCGCTCGCTGGGATAAGATCGTCGAATACCTGCGCGTGATCGCTAATGCCTCAGATCGGGTCCGGCTGCGCGAGCTTGGGAAGACTACGAACAACAATCCGTTCATCCTTCTCGAAATCGGCTCGGCCGATACGATCAGGAATCTCGATCATTTCAAGCAGCTCGAACGCAAGCTCTACTTTCAAGGCGGCGCTCCTACCGACGCCGAACGCGAGGATCTATTCCGTTCAGGCAAAGCCGTCGTGTTTGTTTCCTGTAACATTCACTCGACCGAGATCGGCTCGTCGCAGATGGTCCTCGAGCTGGTGCATCGCCTGGCTACTGAAGATTCGCCGCTCGTCAAAAAGATTCTCGACAATGTGATCTTTCTGCTGGTGCCCAGCCTGAACCCCGACGGACAAATCATCGTCACCGACTGGTACACAAAGAATGTCGGCACTGAGTACGAAGCCAGCCCGCTGCCGTGGCTCTATCATCCGTACATCGGCCACGACAACAATCGGGATATGTACATGTTCACGCAGAAGGAGAGCCAACTGACGGCGCGGTTGTTGTGGCACGACTGGTTTCCTTCGGTGTGGCTGGATGAGCATCAGATGGGCAGTCAGGGCGCTCGCATATTCGTGATGCCGGCAACCGACCCGATCAATCAAAACGTGCATCCGCTCATCTATCGATGGAACGGGATTCTGGGACAGGCGCAAGCTGCCGCGCTTGAAACCGCAGGCAAGGAAGGAATCATTTATAACTCGACTTACACGAACTTCTGGCAGGGAGCGATGGCGTGGAGCGGATGGTGGCACAACCAGGTTGGCTTACTGACTGAAGTCGCTAGCGCACGAATCGCCAGTCCGATCGAACAGCGCAAGGCTCAACCAGGGCGCGCGCCTGCTCCGGGTCCAGAAGAAGACTTTCAGAGTCAGCAACGCCGCCAGATGGAAAACCCTGATGAGCCTTTGCCTGCGCCGCGCGACATCACTCCTCGGACCGAGTACCCGCGACCGTGGCTGGGAGGGAAGTGGACGCTTCGCGACATCGTCGATTACGAATTGATTGCAACGATCGCATTGCTCGAAACAGCCGCCGATCATCGCGAGCAATTGCTGCGACAGATCTACGAAGTCAATCGCGCTACTGTCGAAGCGGGGACGAAGGGCGATCCGGCAGCGATTATCATCCCGATCGATAAGCAACACGATCCTCGCGAGGTGCTGCACCTTGTCGAGCGTTTGCAAATGGCCGGCGTAGAGGTCTCGCGCTCAGAAGGCGCCTTCGAAGCCGACGGCAAGAAGTATTCAACCGGCACGTTTGTGATACCGATGAATCAAGTCTTTGCACGCTATGCAAAAGACTTGCTCGAGAAACAGACTTATCCTGAAGTGCGCCGGGGTCCCAACTCGCCGCCCGAGCCGCCTTATGATGTAACTGCGTGGTCGCTTGGGATGCAGATGGGTGTTGAGGCGGTGTTCGTAAAGAAGGACCCGACTCCTGACGTGCCACTGGTCAAGCTTACTGACCCTCCGAAGCTTACAGGCGAAGTCAACGGCACGGGCAAAGAGTTCGTCTTCGACTACAAAGGTGCGGATTCGGCCAGGGTCATAAACCGGCTTGTGAAGGAGGGCGCACAGGTCGGGTTGTCGGTCTCGTCGGACACGCGGAAGGGAACTATGCAACCTCGCGTCTTTGTTTCCAAGGTGTCCCGGCGTCGGCTCGATGAGATCGCGCGCGATTCGGGAGTATCGGTTCAAGCGGGCGATTCTGTTGTTGTGAAAGACGCAATGTCCGGGCCAAATATCCGACGCATCGATTCCACCTCCTTTATATTTGTACCGATAGTCGCACCACGTATCGGCCTGTACCAGTCGTGGACAGCAAACATCGACGAAGGCTGGACTCGGTGGGTGTTGGACCAATACGAGTTTCCGTACACGACGCTTCACAACTCCGACATCAAATCAGCCAAGCTTCGCGAGAAG
>DATLWF010000814.1:0-6520 GCA_035576605.1 Blastocatellia bacterium
CGGTGCTCGAACAGATTCGCAAGGCCGAGCTTTCGACGTTTCAGAACACCGGGCTGCGGCTAAACATCGCCCTCAACTACGGCAGCCGCGCCGAGATCGTCGATGCCGTTCGAAAGCTTGCCCGCGAAGTAGCGGCGGGACGCTTGTGCCCGGATGAAGTGGACGAGGAACTGATCCACCGCAACCTCTACACTCGAGCGCTACCTGATCCGGATTTACTGATCCGAACAAGCGGCGAAATGCGCATCAGCAACTTCCTGCTCTGGCAGATTGCGTACGCCGAGATACACGTAACTGAGACGCTGTGGCCTGATTTCGGCGAGCGAGACCTCTTCTCCGCTCTAATCGATTATCAAAAACGCGAACGGCGTTACGGGCGCGTCCACCATCTGGAAGAAGTGCCTGCTTAAGAACTGGACGCTATCGAGCGGTTAAGTGCCCGTAACTTCGGCTCCCCACAACACGCAAGTACAAACTCGCACCTCGTCTATTGGTCCCGACTTTTCAATCGAGCTTACTCCGTGTCCGCGAATGTCAATATTTCTTGCCTGACCCCTCTTGCTGCTCTATTATAATTTCGTAGCTGTTTGGGGTCCCATATTAAGGCGTAAAAGCATAACAAGATAAAGTATTGACCCTGTCGCGCGCCCACTATATGATGGGGTCACTCTTAGGCAGTCTTCTGAAGCTGAGGTTCGAAAATCACTGCCCACCTGAATTGTCGCGCGAGTCGTTGCCCCTTCTCGTCGTAAACCAGAGATTCATACCAATGAGACAACTAATAAAAGAATGGGTGTCTATCGCGGCAACGAGTCTTCCAATTGTCGGGCCAATTTACGAATTTGGTTCGCTTCAGGTCTTAGGGCAGGAAGGATTCGCGGATCTTCGAACTCTCTTTCCGAATAAGCAGTACGTTGGCTGCGACATGCGCGAGGGGCCGGGCGTTGATAAAATCATTGATCTGCATGACATCGATCTGCCTGATGAGTCAGTCGGTACTGCCTTGTCGCTGGACACACTCGAACACGTCGAATACCCCTACAAAGCAATGGACGAGATTTACAGGATAATTCTCCCCGACGGAATCGCCGTAATCAGTTCCGTAATGCAGTTTCCAATCCACGACTATCCTTACGACTACTGGAGATTCACCCCTGAAGCTTTCAAATCGCTCCTGAAACCATTTCGACATTCTTTTGTTGGATTCGCTGGTGACAAAGCCTTTCCACACACCGTACTCGGAATCGGGTTCAAAGGCGACAACTCGTCATTGCCGGAACTCCTTATCAAATACGCGAGGTGGCAGAAGCGTCAGGCACGGTCAGTCGAACACGTTGTAAGGTCGTTAACTCCGCCGTTGTTATTGCCTTTCGTTTCTCGAGTCGGTAGAGCGATACTGGGAACTAAATAGGGTAAGAATATACTTCACTCATCAACGTTCTTGGGCTGGGCTCCGAGACCGTTGTGCCAAAGCGCGACACTGCGAATTCAGCTCAGCCGGTGCACGGGGCGACGGAGGGGTCAGGCAAGAAATATTGACATTCCAGCGGCGAGGACATATCGAGTCCTAGAGCGCTCTTTACCATCGTACTCTCAGGCGAATAGTCAACCCTGCCGCCCCATCTCATCGGACTCTATCTGGCGCTCGCTCTTGTCACATGTGCACCGCTTGGCACCTTTCTTGACAACCTCATTCGCCGTCCGCTACTGTTTTTCATTCGGATGTCGGACAATTTCCTGACAGTGGGAGCGCACTCTTGAATATACTACTGGCGGCCTCTGAGGTCGTGCCGTACGCAAAGACCGGCGGGCTCGCGGACGTGGCCGGCGCCCTGCCGAAGGCTCTTGCGCGGCTCGGGCACACCGTTCGAGTCGTCATGCCGCGTTACAAAACTGAGAAGATCGAGGCGGTCACCGAAGCCCTGCCCGGTGAACTTCGGGTGCCATTCAATTTCGGCGAACGCCGCGCCGCGGTCTATGTCGATCGTTCCGGCGAAGTGCCTGTTTACTTCATCGATGCACCCGAATACTTCTTACGCGCAAAACTGTACGGCGAGACCGATGATCCCGAGCGTTTCGCCTTCTTCAGCCGGGCAGTTCTCGAGTTGGCAAAGGCCCTCGGCGAGCACTTCGACGTCATTCATCTGAACGATTGGATGACTGGCCTCGTGGCCACGTATTTGAAGACGGTTTACCCGAGCGATCCGGCCTTCGACGGAACCAAGACCCTGTTCACAATTCATAACATTGCGTTTCCCGGTTTGTTTCGTCCCGAGCAGTTGCCAAAGTTCGGGCTGCCGGATTGGATCTATCGCGCGGAAGGCGGCATCGAGTTTTACCAGCTAGCCAGCGCGTTAAAAGCGGGGCTGGTCTTCTCGGATGCAATCTCGACTGTAAGCCCGCGCTACGCCGCTGAGATTCAAACTCCCGAGTTCGGCGAGAAGTTTGACGGGCTGCTGCGAGCGCGGCGCAATGACTTATTCGGCATCCTCAACGGCGTCGATTACGATGAGTGGGACCCGCAAACGGACAAGCACATTGCCGCGAATTACTCGACCGATGACTTGAGCGGTAAGCGCGAGTGCAAGCGCGATCTCCTAAGCCACTTCGGGCTACCCGAAGATCTCGATCGCCCGTTGATCGGCTGCATATCGCGGCTGTCAGACCAAAAAGGGTTCGACCTGATTCTCTCGATCGCCGACAGAATGCTGGCGCAAGGAGTGGCCTTCGTGCTTCTCGGGTCAGGCGAAGAAGAATATGAGCGTGCGTTTCAAGCTCTGCGCGACGGCAAGCGCTCGCAAGTCGGGGTGTATCTGGGTTTCTCCAACGACCTGGCTCACAAGATCGAAGCGGGCGCCGACATGTTCCTGATGCCGTCGCGATTCGAACCGTGCGGTCTGAATCAAATGTATTCGCTAAAGTATGGCACTGTGCCGATCGTGCGAGCTGCGGGAGGCCTTGACGACACGATAGTGAACTTCGACCACACGTCGCTTCGCGGCAACGGGTTCAAGTTTTATGAGTACGACGCGGAGCGCCTGCTCGAGACAATCCATGAGGCGCTGCTCGTATACGCGGATCGCGATTTGTGGCAGGCATTGATGCTCAATGGTATGCGCGCAGACTATTCCTGGACCGAGTCGGCGCGGCATTATGTCGAGCTTTACCAAAGGCTGGTGGGTGTCGGGGCTTCAGCGACGGTTTAGCCGGTTCTCAATTGCCGGCACTAAGCACTGAAACTCGGAGGTAGGTGATGAGCGAGTTAGTGAGTGATGTGACCGATCAAAACTTCGAGCAGGAAGTTCTCAAATCCGACCAGCCCGTGCTGGTAGATTTCTGGGCCGAATGGTGCCATCCGTGCAAGATGCTCAACCCGGCAGTCGAGCAGGTGGCAGAGAAGTATCAGGGCAAGACGAAGGTCGTCAAGCTTAACGTCGACGATAACAACCCGACGGCCCAGCTCTGCGGAATAAAAGGCATTCCAACTTTGATCCTGTTCAAGGGTGGCGTCGAGGCGGAACGGGTTGTCGGCGCGACATCGAAGGACAACATCGCCCGCATGATCGACCGCGCTCTTGGCAACGTTTCCTGAGCGGCGGTCAGGCTCAGCTACACGAAAACAGCAGGCGTACACCAGCGATGTCCGACAAACTGAAGTTTGTCGTGCCCCCGACGCAGTCGGGGGACCAGAACTTTGAGATTTGCATAGCGACACGACGGAGGATCGCAGGTCGGGAAGGGTGGCTTGCCCCCGCTCTGCTTCGCAAGAGTACGCATTGATTCACAGAACGGAGCGGGGGCAAGCCACCCTTCCCGACCTGTGATCCTGCGTCGTGTTGTTGAGCCAAATGTCAAAACTCATCTCGACAAACTGAAGTTTGTCGAACGCGCCGCGGGCTAACGGATTAACATGAAAAACGTTGTCGTAGTTGGCGCCCAGTGGGGCGACGAAGGCAAGGGCAAAGTAGTCGACATACTTGCGCCGCATTTCGACATCGTCGCTCGCTATCAGGGCGGCCACAACGCTGGCCACACTGTTCGCATCGGCGACAGAAAGTTCATTCTGCGGCTCATTCCTTCCGGCATCCTCCACGAGGAATGCTCCTGTGTGATTGGCAATGGAGTAGTCGTCGATCCGCGCGCTTTCAACGCCGAGCTCCAGGAGCTTCGGGAGATGGGCGTCGAGTGCGAAGGCCGGCTGGTCGTTTCCAGCCGCGCTCACTTGATTCTGCCTTATCACGTCGCGCTCGACCGCGCGCGCGAGGAACGTCTGGGTGTCAACAGCGTGGGCACAACGATGCGCGGGATAGGACCCGCTTATGAGGATAAAGCCTCGCGCTGCGGAATCCGCGCGGGCGATCTGCTCTATCCCGATCTGCTTCGGGAAAAGATTCGATCAAACATCAAGGAGAAGAACCTCGAGCTGGTCTCAATGGGCGCCGAGCCCGTAGCTCCAGATTCGACGCTTGATGAATTTCTCGTCGAAGCGCTGCGGCTCAAGCCTTTCATCCGCGACACCGCAAAGATGATCGACACAGCCACACGGGATGGCAAGTCGGTCTTAATCGAAGGCGCCCAGGGGACTATGCTTGATGTCGATCACGGCACTTACCCGTTTGTCACTTCGTCAAATGCAACCGCCGGGGGCGCGGCGACGGGTCTGGGTCTGGCGCCGAAGAAAATAACCGGAGCGTTGGGAATCGCGAAGGCTTACACCACTCGCGTAGGAGGCGGCCCGTTCCCCACCGAACTGCTCGACGAACACGGCGCATATCTGCAGAAGCGCGGGAACGAATACGGCGCAGTGACCGGCCGGCCGCGCAGGACCGGCTGGCTTGACGCAACGGTAGTGCGATACGCAGTGATGCTCAACGGGTTTGACGCGCTCGCGCTGACAAAGCTGGACGTGCTGGACGAGTTTGATGAGATCAATATCTCGACCGGCTATCGTTGCCGCGGCGAGTTGTTGGAAGGTATGCCATACGGCGCGAACGTGCTGGCGGAGTGCGAGCCGGTCTACGAAACCTTGCCCGGCTGGAAGACCACAACCAGCCGCACAACGAATTTCGACGAACTGCCACCGGCCGCAAAGGACTACATTCGCCGCGTCGAGGAATTATGCGGTGCGCCGGTAGCGCTAATCTCAACGGGACCTGACCGCACCGAGACGATTATTCGAGAAGGCTCGCCGGTGAGCGCCTGGATGAAATGACTCGCGGCCTGCCAATCTCTCCGTACCCATCTAATTCCATCCCACAAAGCAGAGTCACACTATTAGCACGAACCGAATTCAATTTTAGTTTTATTAATTTTTCTTAAGTTCACACCCGGGCTACAATCACAACCGTAGAAGTCCGAGTCAGGCGGCCCAAACCTGACAGTGTTTGTACCACAGATAAACGCGTCATACGCGGCGTCCCTGGGAGCGCAGGGTCCCCCTGGGAGCGCAGGCATCCTGCCTGCCTGGCGTTGACCGAGAAGGAGAGACAGGCAGGATGCTTGCGCCGGAGGGACGGTGGGAGAAAACGCAATGATTATCGAAGAGATTGAGCGCACTTTCGAACACGGCCAGGATGAAACAAACGGTGAAGAGTCGTTCGGCCTTGCAGATGAACACGAGGCGGACGACGCAGCGGACATCGACCGGACAGACCTTCTCAAGCTTTACCTGCGAGAAGCAAGCAGGGCTTCGATGCTCACTGCTGAAGGAGAGGTTGCGGGAGCGAAGCGAATCGAACGCGCAAGGATTCGGCTGAATAAGCTTCTGTCAAAATCGCCGGTCGTCGCCGAGTATTGCATGTACCTGAGACAAGTCTTACGCCAGGGCGGCGAAACTGCCGCGGACGTTATCGAGCGGGCGCCGGGCGGTGATCCATCGAGGCCCTTGCCTGTTTCCGAACTCGCGGATCCCGCGCTGGCCCGGATCGAATTCGCATATCGGGATCTGTGTGTGTGTTTGTCGAAGGTGAGATCCTCTCGACAACGCTCGCGACGTAAGAACGTCTTTCAAACAGGTAACACCCGAACGCGAGTATCTCTGTCGCGCGCGATCAGATCGATCACATTCACCCCTGCGGCCGAGCGCCGGCTGGTCGCGCTAATGGAAAGCGCCAGCCACCTCGCGGGCTTGGCGGGCGCTGGGCATCTGACCGGCGGGACCGAAGCCGCGGAGCAGCAAGAAGGCTTCGCTCTCGACGCGGCAGTCGCCAAAATAGTCGCGAACGGGCTGGCCTCAGCGCGCGAGTTGATGAAGCTCTCGGAAAAAGCTACTTCGGCCATCAACGAGCTGAACGCGGCCAAGCAGGAAATGACCGAAGCGAACCTGAGACTGGTGATCTCAGTGGCGCGCCAGTTTTCGCGCAGGGGCTTGCCGTTTCTCGACCTGGTTCAGGAAGGCAATGTCGGCTTGATGCGCGCGGTCGAGAAGTTCGACTGGCGGCGCGGCTTCAGGTTTTCCACTTACGCGATGTGGTGGATTCGTCAATCAATGGCGAGAGCGCTTGATACGCAGAGCCGCATC
>DATLWF010000815.1:0-4411 GCA_035576605.1 Blastocatellia bacterium
ATAAAGGATGTCCATCTCATAAAGCGTCTCACTGTGTTCGGAGACGAAACTGACCGGCACAAGCATAAGCTGCGAAACGCCTTCGCGCGCAAGTTTTGGAATCGTTTCGCTGGTCGCCGGTGTGAGCCATTCGACCGGGCCGACTTTGCTCTGAAACGAGAGGGTGTATGGACGATGAACTCCGAGTCGTTCCATCACAAGCTCAACCGTCCGCTTGGTCTGATCCAGGTAGGGGTCGCCCTCGTCGATGTAGCGCACCGGCACGCTGTGTGCGCTGAAAAGTATGTGCGTTTGCGCCGGATCTTGATCAGGGAAGCGAGCGAGTTCTTCGCGGGCCGCGGCAGCCATAGCTTCGATGTAATTCTCGTCGGCCTCCCAGCTACAGATCACCGAGGTTGGCGGCAACGGATAGCCGGTCTCCGCGGCGATCGCGTGCATTCGATTCAGGCTCGAGCCGGTAGTCGAAACTGAGAATTGCGGATAGAGCGGCAAGACTACGAGATGATCGATTTGATCGCGCCGGATTTGATCGAGCGCTTCCTCGATGAACGGATTCCAGTATCGCATTCCGACGTAAGCGCGCGCGTTGATGTTGCGGCTTGCAAGGGCTTGTTCGAGAGCGCGGGCTTGCTCTTCGGTGATGCGGCGAAGCGGCGAGCCACCGCCGATCTGCTCGTAATAGCCTCGCGATTTCTTGTGACGCTGAGTCGAGATGAGCCAGGCGAGCGGCTTCTGCAGAGCGCGCCACGGAAGACGAATGATGTCGGGGTCCACGAAAATATTGAACAGGAAGGGGCGAACGTCTGCGAGCGTTTCCGGCCCGCCGAGATTGAAGAGGAGGACGCCGATACGCTGGTTGGTTGATCTGATGTCGGTCATCACCTTTCAGAAAAAAGACCGCCGCTTTGCGGGTCTCAAGGCTGGCTTTCAGATATCACGATTAGGTCATCCACGCCATTGTAGTGTTTTCGGTCATGAGTGACGTGACCTGTAACATTCAATTCGATAGCGGCCTTTTCATTAACACCCAACTTCAGTTGGGTGTCGGCGAGTCACCGCTCGGTCCCAACCGTTTTAACGGTTTTGCCGCCTGAGCAGGGCGTGAAACTGTTGAAACAGTTCGGGAGATCCGCGCTCCGCAAATCACCCCTCTGAAGAGGGGTGTTAATGAGAGGAAGACGAATCAGATCAACCTCAAAGAGCCGTTGGCCGGGGGAATCAAGGCATCTCGCGGTCGCCGCCCTCGTCACGCCAGCGCCGAACGGTCGCAACGAAATCATCAATGCTCTCGTCCTTCGGCCAGAATCTGCCAAGCCGTCTTGCCTGGGCGAAGTCCAGCGGCCCGACGCCTTGCTGCTTTGCGAGGGTCTCGACATCAACGGTCTCGAAGAACTCATCAGTCCTAGTGCTGTGGAGATCCAATTCGTGCTTTGCCATTTCGACAACTCTTTGCCAGTTCCAGCAAATCATTTCGGGAACGTTTTGCCCGCCTCGATGAATGCCCTTGCGTTCTCCACCGGCGTCATAGGAAGAATACCATGACCGAGATTCAGAATGTGACGGTGCCCGCCACCGGCCCGAATGAGTTCTCGAGCCTTCTCGGTGATGATCTCAGGAGTCGAAAGCAGCACACACGGGTCGAGATTCCCCTGGAGCGTCAACTTCGGACTAACTCGACCGCGGGCGTCTTCCAGATTCACGCGCCAGTCGATGCTCAACACGTCGGCGCCGCAGGTGGCCATCTGCTCCAGAAAAGTTCCGCTGCCGTTTATGTAGATAATCGATGGCACGGACTCACGCATGATGGAGGCGAAGATCTTCTGCTCGTAGGGCAGAGCGAACTCGGCGTAGTCCATCGGCGAGAGTTCTCCAGCCCACGAGTCGAACAATTGAATGACCTGCGCGCCCGCTTCGATCTGTGCGTTTAGATACAGGATGATTGTGTCCGCAATCTTGTCGAGCAGCGCGTGAAACGTGGCCGGGTCGGTGTACATCATACGCTTCACTTGCGCGTAGTTTCTCGATCCTCCGCCTTCGATCATGTAAGCCGCAAGAGTCCACGGCGCACCGGCGAACCCGATAAGCGGAACAGCGCCGTCCAACTCGCGTCGCAGCGTGCGGATGATCTCCATCACGAAGCCGGTCTTTTCTACAGGGTCGGGAACGACCAGCCGCTCGACCTGTTCGCGCGAGCGGATGGGATCGGGAAGCTCGGGGCCTTTCTGCTCGGTCAGTCTCACTTCCTGACCCATCGCTTCGACGGGGATGAGGATATCGCTGAACATGATCACAGCGTCGACGCCGAGGATTCGATACGGCTGAAGTGAAACCTCGACTGCGAGTTCCGGCGTCTTGCACAGCGTTAAAAAGTCGGTGTTTGCGCGCACGGCTCGATACTCGGGCAAATAGCGTCCAGCCTGTCGCATCATCCACACCGGAGTTCTTTCGACTGAATCGCCGCGCGCTGCACGAATTAGCAGGTCGTTCTTCATTTGAGGTTCTTTCGCAGGATAGGAAGCTGTTAAAGCCGAATTCTAACAACCCGCAGTATTCGTCTCAACTCATCTGCTGACGAAGAGACTACCGCGTTCATAGAATCGCCACTCAAGATGCGTCGCTCGAGAGATACCGATGCGCTTGCTGCTGGCGATCTCCGGCGCTGCATTTCCAGTTTTGACTTTGATGCGGCGGTTTATTCGCTCGCCGTTGAAGCCCAGGTCAATTCCGAACGCTTGGCACAACCGCCCAGGTCCGCTAGCGAGTTTCTTGAGGTCGCTTGTGCCGCGCCGCTCCTGCATCAGTTTCACTCCTCGTGCCGGCTCAGCCGCGCGTATTAGCACCGCCCCCGCGCCTTCGCGATCGGTGGTGAAGTTGAGGCAGTAATACATCCCGTAAATAAAGTACACGTACACGTGTCCAAAGGTCTGTTGCATCACGGCCGATTGCCTGGGCCGCATCACGGAATGCGACGCGGCATCGGTGGTATAAGCCTCGGTCTCGACAATTCGACCTTCACAGCTTCCGACAACCATCACAGTGCCGATGAGGTCACGCGCCACTTCGATCGTATCGCGTGCAAAGAATTCAGGAGTAAGGTAGGCCATGTTCTGATCCGTGACGGGTAAGCCGTGCCGTTGCCTTGTCGCAAAGCTTTGTCAGGCAGCGGGCCGAGGATTCTAACGAACAGTATTACGTCGCGCCACTCTTGCACGGTCGTCAGACTTTTTTCTTTTGCCGCGGCTACCCGCTGTGCTATAAAGGCTTTGGCTTCACTCAGCAGCGGTAATGGACAGCTACTCATCAAACTTTATGTCACGCAGCGGAGACGATTGGGATGCAGGAGCAGCGGCTAAATCTAATGCTGGACTCCGTCGGCCGTCTGGCCCGCCGCGGCGCCATGTCGAATGCCGCCAATTTGCTGACGAAGCTTCGTCCCGTTGACATCGCCCAGATCCTCAGCCAACTCCCGCAACGAGACAGCGAAATAGTATTTGAAGCTTTTGTGCATCACGACCTTAGCAAAGCCGCCGGGGCGCTTGCTGAGATGGAGACCAGCCGCTCGGTAGCGCTGTTGACGACGCTCAATCGCGAAGATGTTTCCCGCCTGCTTCAGGAGCTTCCTTCCGACGACGCCACGCTTATCGTTTCTGAGCTGCCCGAGGAATTGCGCGATGAGTTTCTGGACGCGATGAAGCTCGAGCATTCGACTGTCGTCAACGAGCTGCTTGGATTTCCCGATGAAACCGCCGGGCGAATAATGACGCCCGAGTATTTTGCGCTCGACGAAGATGTCACCGTCGCCGAGGCGATCAGCGAGTTGCAGCGGCGCTCGGAAGAGTTTGAGATGGCGTTTTATCTTTACGTCGTCGATTCGCGCAATCATTTGCTCGGCGTCGTCAGCCTGCGCCAGTTGTTGTTGAACTCGCCTTCAACGCCGCTGCGCAAGATCATGATCGGCGACGCGATCAAGGTGACGACCGACACGGACCAGGAAGAAGTGGCTCGAATAGTCGCAACCTACAATCTGCTGGCTGTGCCGGTGGTCGACGAAGAGAACAAGCTGGTAGGAATCATAACGGTAGATGACGTGCTCGACGTGATGCGCGAAGAAGCGACCGAGGATATCTACGCCCTGGCGGGTGTCGAGGCCGATGACCGCGCGCTCGGCTCACCGATCAACTCGGTCCGGCGCAGATTGCCCTGGCTTATCCTTTCGCTCGGCGCGGCGCTGATTGCGGTTGCGATAGTTCAGTACTACGTTTCGACAATCGAGAACTCGATATGGCTCGCGGTCCTGATTCCGGTGGTCGCCACGATGGGAAGCAACGCGGCTACGCAGACGATGACCGTCGTTGTGCGAGGCATCGGGCTGGGGGAGGTCGGCTGGGAAACCACCCGCCGAGTGGTGACC
>DATLWF010000816.1:0-6109 GCA_035576605.1 Blastocatellia bacterium
CCCGCCGGGCCGTCCGCGGATGTGCGCGAGGATATGAATGCGAGGGACTGGCCGTCCGGACTCCATCGCGGCGCATTTGCATTCTGCGGACTGGTGGTAAACGGCCACGGCGCGCGGCTGCCGTCAGACGCGGCCATCCAAATCGACGAGTGCCGGCGATTCTGCTTTTGATCGACGGTTGTAACCACATACGCGACAAGCTTGCCGTCAGGCGAGATGCGCGGATCGCTGATGAACTCAAACGCGAAGTAATCTTCAGGCGTGACGCCTCGCTTGCCTTCGGCTTGATGCGCCCAGGCGACGGACGCGACCAAAAGAACGCACAAACACAACGATGCGACTGATGATCTAACAAACCTTGTCATTGACTTAGCTCCTCGGGATTTAGTCGAAGGTACAGGACAAGGCAAGAAGACTGGGTGGGCTTCACCTCTGATACCGGCCTCCGCCAGTGGTTAGGGGATGGCCGAGCCAACGTTTGCGTTGCGGGCGCTACGGCCGGCCGTTCCTGATTTATTACTGATGCTCCGGATGCGTGCAGCCGATGAACTCCTTCAAGTACGAGTTGCCTTTGTAGTGAAGCTCCTTGTGTATCCCGATCTCTGAAGTGTAGTAGCCATCCACCGTAGCGTTCTTGATCGTTCGGAAGAACTTTTCTTCGACGGTCTGAGGCGACCGCTCGTTCCTGCTGATCTCTTTGAGCAAGTCGATCTGTTGGTCCGCGCTCGCATCGGCGAATGGCTTGGCGAATTTGTCGCGGCTCATCTTGTTGATGGCGGCCAATCCCTCACGCCAGACTTGTTTGGTGGTTTCGGGTGATTCGCTGACAACGAGATCTATATACTCGTTGACCGCGGCGGCTTTTGCGCCGGGCGAGTGTTCGTCAGCCGGGATGATGCGCTCTGACATTTCGATGACAGTCTTGTTCTCTTCGGCGGTGAAGAACCTCAGTGGTTGGGCCTTCGCCGGCGCCGCAGCCTGAGCAGCGTGATTAGAGTGATCGTGGGCTGCAAGCTCTTGAGCTCCTGCGCCGTTGCCCAGCACCGGGAGGCTCGCAATTACGCCGACGCCAACGCCTATGGTCTTGATCGCGTCACGCCGAGTCACCTGTTCTTTATCGTTTGTCATCATCAACTCTCCAGCCGTCGTTCTTCAGTTTACGCGCCGCGGGAGCAACGAACTCATCCATTCTCTCCGCTGCGGGCTTAGCGGCGCGCGAAGGATAGTACAAAAAGTCTGATCGCCGACTTGCTCAAGATCCTTGAGCCACTCAAGGTGCGCGACGAAACGATCCGCTCCATCCGAAGTGAGCCTTCGATTGGGGAACTGATATTCCCACTCGACGTGAAAGGCCCGCTCCCAGAAGTCGTCTTTGCCCTTGATCTCGATTCTGATTCGCTGCTCCACCCGCTTTTTCTCCTAAGCGGAGCAAACCTATATCAGCACGTGTTCTAATGTCAAACAGGTGTTATGACCCGAAGTCGTCAATGAATCTCGCTCAACTTTCAGGCACTCGTCAAGCAATCGGGAGGGAGTCATGTAAAGCTGCACACACTACTGCGAAGAATGGTGCTACTCACTTTTCGTCTTTTGCTTGAACGAACCGTCGCCTACGTTGCTTCCACTGTGTGATTCCCCTTTTTATCCTCCTCAGTGAGAGTTCGAGTCTCAGAAAGCTAGAGGTCGGGAAGGGCGGTTTACCCCCGCTCTCTCGCTGATTTTCTGAATCAAGGCAGCGGGGGTAAACCGCCCTTCCCGACCCCTAGCTTATCAAGTTTTCTGGATGCCTTGATGCCGGTCCAGATCCAGCCGCATGAAGCCAGCCGAAGCTTTGTGCTAAAATCCGATTATGCTGTTGACCCGAATTGAAGCCTCAGGTTTTCGCAACCTCGAAGGCTTCGCGGAACTCGGGCCGGGTCTGAACATCTTCTACGGCGATAACGCTCAGGGCAAGACCAACTGGCTGGAAGCGATCTACATCCTCGGCAACACAAAATCGTTTCGAACAAGCCAGCTTCGCGACTGCGTTGCATTCGACCACCCGCAAGCTCTTCTGCGTGGAGAAACGCTACGGGGCTCTGTCACCAAACAGATCCAACTTCTGATAGCCGAGGATTCCAAACAGCTATTCGTCAACGGCAAGCGCGAGGCGCTAGCGCGTTATCTCGGCAATCTCGCCGTGTTCGTTTTCTCTCTCGAAGAGATGGACGTGATTCGCGGCGATCCGGGTCAGCGCCGCCGGTTCATTGATCGAGGAGCAGTCACCAGCAGTCCGAGGTTTCTGAATACTCTCTCCCGGTACAACCAGGTGATAAAACAGAAGAACCGTTTGCTCGGTGAGGCGAGCCAGAGCGACAACCCCGGTGAGTTCATAAGCCAGGTCGAGGCGTGGAACGAGCAGCTCGTCGAGCTCGGCACGTCTGTTCACATCGAGCGCACAAACTATGTAGACCGGTTGAACAACGAGCTCGATCAAAACGATCATGGGCGCGCAATCTTCGGGGCCGAACGAATCAACGTGTGCTACCGATCGCAGCTCGAAGGTAAAGGTGATTTAGACCGCTATGCCGAACTTTTTAGCGAACGTCTTGCCCTGCGCCTGACCGCTGAAATCGCAGCCGGGCACTGCCTGATTGGGCCTCATCGCGACGATCTCGAGATACTCTCGGACGGCCGCGAAGTGGCCCGCTACGGGAGCGCGGGACAGCAGCGAAGTGCCTTACTTTTGCTTGATTTAGCTCAGGTTTCCATCTATAATTCAATTTACGAAGAAAGCCCCGTTTTGCTGATCGATGATATCGATGCAGAGCTCGACAGAGGACGAATTGAGGCGCTGCTTTCGGAGCTTGAAGGACGCACTCAAACCGTCGTCAGCACCTCGCGAAGGGCCATCGCCAATCGCTATCGCGACCGCGCTTCGGTGTATTACGTGGAGCGAGGACAAGCCGTGAACGAGAGCCGTTCGAGCGACCGGATCTTCGACGCAGCGAAGCTTCAGCAGGCGCACGACGAGGCGGAATCGAGCGAGGCTGGTCTCGAGCCAGCCGCGAACGGGTAGGAAGTCCGACAAACTTCAGTTTGTCGTTTGGCTTGATGATTTTGGATCTTGAACAACGACAAACTGAAGTTTGTCGTTTGGCTTGATAATCTTGGATCTTGAACAACGACAAACTGAAGTTTGTCGGACAACTTTTCATAGGAGCAGAGCGTGACAACAAATCCACAAGAGTACGGCGCGGCTTCGATTACGGTCCTCGAAGGTCGAGACGCCGTGCGAAAACGGCCGGCGATGTACATCGGCTCGACCAGCGAGTTGGGCCTTCATCATCTGGTCTACGAGGTCGTTGACAATTCCATTGACGAAGCACTGGCCGGATATTGCAAGCAAGTAGAAGTCTTCATTCACATCGACAATTCAATAACCGTGATCGACGACGGCCGCGGCATACCGGTTGACATTCACAAGCAACAGAAAATATCCGCCGCCGAAGTTGTGTTGACCATGCTTCACGCCGGCGGCAAGTTCGACGCGAACGCGTACAAAGTGTCGGGCGGCCTGCACGGCGTGGGCGTGTCCGTCGTGAACTTTCTCTCGGAGTTGTTGCGCCTCGAAATATGGCGGGACGGCACGACCTACGAGCAGGAGTACATTCGCGGGATACCTCAGGGCCGGCTACAGCCCACAGGCAAGACACGCAGGCGGGGAACGAAGATCACGTTCAAACCTGATGGCGAAATATTCGACGTCACCGAGTTCAACTTCGACACCCTTTCCCAGCGGCTGCGCGAGGCAGCCTTCCTGAACTCTGGCGTTCGCATCAGCATCCTGGACGAGCGTACGGAGAAGTCTCACGAGTTCTTTTACAAAGGTGGAATCGCAGAGTTCGTAAAGCACCTGAACAAGAACAAGAGCGTTCTGCACGCTCAGCCGATTCACCTCAATCGAGAAGCGACTGACGGCGATCCGCTCGCCATCGAAGTAGCGATCCAATACAACGACGGCTACAACGAGATCGTCCATTCATTCGCTAACAACATCAACACGGTGGACGGCGGAACGCATCTGACGGGCTTTAGAGCGGCGTTAACCCGGACGATAAATAACTACGCAAAGTCGTCGGGTCTCTTCAAGAAAGACGACGAGAAGCTCGCCCCCGAAGACGTGCGCGAAGGGCTGGTTGCGGTCATCAGCGTCAAGCTGCCGCAGCCGCAGTTCGAGGGACAGACCAAAGGCAAGCTCAACTCCGACGTGAAGGGCCAGGTCGAAGCCTTCATCAACGAGGGTCTCGGCCACCACTTCGAAGAGAACCCGACCGTCGCGCGCAAGATCATCGCCAAAGCCATCGACGCGGCTCGCGCTCGCGAGGCCGCGCGCAAGGCTCGAGACTTGACCCGACGTAAGGGCGCGCTTGATTCCGCTTCACTCCCAGGCAAGCTCGCTGATTGTTCCGAGAAAGACCCTGCACTGTGCGAGATATTCCTCGTCGAGGGAGATTCCGCGGGCGGCTCGGCAAAGCAGGGACGCGACCGGCGCACACAGGCCATCCTTCCGTTGAAAGGAAAAATCCTGAACGTCGAGAAGGCGCGCTACGACAAAATGCTTGGCCACTCCGAAATTCGCACGATGATAACCGCGTTTGGCACGGGCATCGGCGCGAACGATTTCGACGTATCGAAGCTTCGATACCACCGCATCATCCTGCTATGCGACGCTGACGTCGACGGCTCGCACATTCGCACTCTTCTTCTGACGTTCTTCTACCGTCAGATGCCCGAGCTGATCGATCGCGGCCACATCTACATCGCGCAGCCGCCGCTGTTCAAGATCAAGAAGGGCAAGAATGAACAGTACATGAATGACGAGAAGGAAATGCAGCGATACCTTATGCGCAAGGCGACGGAGAACGTCACCGTGACCGTGAAGGCTACCGACGCGCAGTTCAAAGGCGCGGAGCTGCGGAAGATGCTCGAGAAGCTGGCTGAGCTCGATAACTACCTGGAGAAGCTCGAGCGCCGCCTGCACGATCGCAAGATCGTGGACACGGTCATCGATGCGCTCGCCGGTCCGAAGGGGGTGCTTACCACAAAGGCCGCGGCCAAGCTGCACGAGGTCTTCGAAAAGGAGAAGCTGCTGCAGAATGTGACGGCTGCGCTGGAGGAAGCCAGCTACGAGACGGAGATCGAAGCGGACGAAGAGCACGGCACGTCCTCGATCGCGATCACGCGCGCGCGAGGCAACGGGCGGGTTGTGATCGACTGGGAGCTTGCGACTCACGTCGAGTTTCAAAAAGCCGTGCAGCTATACGGCGAGCTTCAGGATCTGAGCCGCCCGCCATTCGTAATCTCGGAGAACGACACTCATACGGTTGTCGAATCGCGCCAGGCGCTATTGGATCACATAATGACCTCGGCCAAGAACGGCCTGACGATTCAGCGCTACAAAGGGCTGGGTGAGATGAACCCGGAGCAGCTCTGGCAGACGACGCTCAATCCGGAGACGCGAACGATACTGAGCGTACAGGTGAACGACGCGGTAGAGACCGACGAGATGTTCACGGTGTTGATGGGAGACGCGGTCGAGCCTCGCCGAAAGTTCATCGAGGACAACGCGCTGGATGTGAAGAATTTGGATATCTAGCGCGCAAGATGCATTGTCGAAATCAGGGCTGAGGTTGACCTCCTCAGCCCTTTTTCTTTAGCGACACATCCGCGTGGTGCTAAAACTTCCACGAACATGATGCATTGCGAGGACTTCCCAAATCGGCTCGATTCGTCAGGCAAAGCGAACTATTGACAGCGCGTGTAGAATGAAAGGCAGGACAGCGGCCCGCTGTCGATTACGGTTCTTAGCCCCTCGATTCAGAATAACAATCGAAGCCAACAATCTGCAGGTGAGCCCTCGAGAGCGCTCCAGGAAGGTTCGAAATCCTATGCGCGTTTCTTGCCCCATGAACCAGTGGGAGGTCTGTTCTGATGTCTCGCAATGGCAACGATATTTTCTCCCTGGTACAGATCAAGCAATCCTATCCTGACCAGTGGGTCGCAATCGCGGTGCGAAAAACGGATGCGGACGGGCTACCGTCTGCTGGTGTAGTGATCGTGCACAGTG
>DATLWF010000817.1:0-9789 GCA_035576605.1 Blastocatellia bacterium
CCGAGTTTTTGCGCATACCCATGTGAGAGACTATGCGAAAACTCCTGCAATACCCCCAACTTCAGTTGGGGGAAAACACCTCACTTCAGTAAGGTGCAAACCGCGTAGCGGTGTCCTATCGATAGTTTGTGTGGTTCGAGCTCTCCTGGGCCGCGTAGCGGTTACCTATTGACCTTGTAAATCGATTCTGCAGAAACATAGGTAACCGCTACGCGGCCCACGTGCATCGCCAATCCCGCAAGCTATCGATAGGACACCGCTACGCGGTTATCCTCTGTTGCGTTGTTGAAGGTTGCCAAGTGGAATGTCCAAATTCCAGCCACCTCACTGAAGTGAGGTGTTAATCAGATCCCGAGTCTGGCCGATGAAGCCTCACTACTAAGCGTTGTTGTGGCGAGACGCAGTTCGAATCACACCGAACACTGTCGTCAGCGGGCTCAAAACTTGACAATAAAATCCGCGGGCCGATATAGTTTGGACGTTTGCTGGGAGGTCGTTCAACGGTAGGACAGCAGACTCTGACTCTGCTTATCGGGGTTCGAATCCCTGCCTCCCAGCCAATGCTCAACCCCTTTTCTCAAAATTGTTTCCCAATTTCGTGATTTCCAGACTGTTTTTCCCTTGGTGAGACTGGAGTGTGACTTTCCTGATAAGCCAATGACTTCTGCGTGATGTTTGGAGAGGACACGGACGCGACTGATCCCAAGCTCATGAAGGAATGTCAGCTTTGAGGATGGAAATTGGTCTGTCCCATTGACGAGTACGTAACTTGAACCAATAACATTGGTAACGGACTGTTCCGCTACCGCGCTGCCGATTCTTGCAACAATGAGTCAAACTCTTTGGATGCCTTTTCGATGGCGCGCCTGGCGTCTTCCACAGCCTGTGCGGCCTCTCCCGCCTCGGCCGCGATGCGTCGCGCGCGATGTGCCGCATCTTGCGAAGAGGCGCTTGCCTTCTTGAAGCGCTCCTCTGCTTCGCGCACCTGCTTTTCGGCATGCTTCGCCTCCGCATCGGCCTCCTTCGTATCTGCATACGCCTTCTTCTGCGCCGCCTCCAGGCGCTGGGCCCTGGACGTCGCTTCAGTCAACGATTTCCTGGCTTCCTGCAATGTAAGCTTCGCTGCAGCTATTCTAGCCCGACGCGTCTCTTCAGCCTGGCGGACCTTTTGTACATCACCGGCTGGTGGTGTGCTTTGCCGCATTTTTGAGGCGGCACTGCGTGACTTTTGTGAGGGAGTGACCCTCGTAAGTTCGTCATTCCGTTTCGTCGTGACGGTGCCAGAAATCAATGAGGCGAGTGACTCGAAACCCGGCGGGTCTACGTCCTGAGTGAGACGACCGGGAGTTGGACCATCGGAAGGCGTCGCGTAGGCGGAGACTGCCTCCAGGGTAGTGGTGATGCGGTGTATCGTATCGGGCGTCGCGTTGTGACCTGCATCTCGCAGCAATTCAGTCGCTAGATTCGACAGGTGGGAGAGCGCCTCGCTTCGCGTGTCGAGCGATCCGCGCATGTCCGCGATCCTCCCGCCGGTATGCGAAGTCTGGGCTTGGCGAAAGCGCTGAACCGTTACGAACAGGCGATCGAGCGCCTCGCGATGCCTCCAGTGGAGTTGGTTGACGGCCCACGCTGAGATTGAAGGCTTCGCCAATGCCTTTACGAGGTTAGCGTCGTCAGCACGCCCAGCCCGCTTCAGCCGCGCGACGAGATCATTGCGTGCGCCAATGAATTCTGCCAATGGGAGCTTGAACAGGGCATCAACGTCATCGTCGAGCTTCCCCTCGGGTTCGCTTCCGATACCCTCGTCATCCATATCACGCCTTCCACGGTTTCTCACTATTGCGTTAGTTTCTCATCATTTTCCATTCCGACCAACCGATGAAAACATGGGGAGAATTATTACTCGCCCGAAACTCCTTCCGCAGGGAGGCGCGCCGGGAACGGTTAGTCCCTGTCAAATTCGCCGCACGCAAGCACCGCCCACTTGCATTGAAAACCTCGCCAGTCGGTGCTAATAATCTAAGCACCTCTGCAATTCCTGATGGAGTTCCTACCGCAAACTAACAGGAGCAGTATATGAGCTTCAGATCAACATCCCGACAGGCCTCCGCCTGTTTGATTCTCTCTATAGCGATCGGTTTACTTCCCGGCGCGTCAGCTTTCACGCAGTCCCCTCAAGCAGAATACCGTTTTCAGACTCAGGAAAATCCGCGGATTGTCATATCGAGCGCCTCCACAGTCTCGATCATCGCCTGGGCATCGAACGAAGTTTCGATGACTGCGCAGGTTTCGGGGGCATCGATAAAAGTTGACGAGGTGAGGATCAAGACGGAAAAAAACAAACTGGATATAACCTGCGAGCCATTGAATCCGGATAGGAAGATCTTCCTGACCTTGCGAGTGCCCGCAAAGGCCGTTGTTGAGATAAGAGATCAGGAAAACAAAGTCGAGATAAGGGAGCCCGCCTGGCAAATCACAGTTATTGCCTCCCGAGACTTGATACAGCTCAACGTTCCCGAATCCGCCAGTCTCGACATGCAGGAAGCGTCCAATGCTATGGAGCACCGGCAAATCGGACAAGGAGGCTCGATGCGGATCGGAATCGGAAAGAAGCGCTTGGGGACCGGTCCACCCTTTGTGAAAGTGACAGCGCCGACGACACAGATAATCGTCGCCCGGGGTTTCATCCCGCCGGCCACGCAATTCCCACGGAACCCCACGATCGCCGCGACCACTATCGCGCGCAGGACCAGCTCAATGAGCCGGGCGTTACGCCGCTCAAACCCGCAATTGATCCGGCCTCAATCCGATCAACCTGCCTCGGTCAATCTCCCGGGCGCCGAAGAGGGTTCATTGAAACTCGAAACCCATCTCGTCAATCTGAATGTCAGCGCAACGGACAATGCAGGCAAGTCGATTCCTGATCTCAAGCGGGAAGACTTCAGCGTCTATGAGGATGGCGTGAGGCAACAGATCTCTTTCTTCTCACCGGAGAGGTCCCCGTTCAACCTCGTCCTTCTGATCGATCTGAGCGGCAGCATGAAAGGTGAGATCGAGTTGATAAAAGAAACGGCGCTTCACTTCCTTGACGTCATCAGCGCTCAAGACAGCGTTGCGGTAGTTACCTTTTCCAATGATGTTACTGTCGTTTCGCAGCTTACGAAGGACCGCGACGATCTGCGCGACAGCATCGAATTCATGTTGGCACCGACCGGCGGGACCGCTTTCTACGACGCGCTTGGTTATGCATTGGTGGAAGTGCTGAGAAAGGTGAAAGGACAACGAAACGCCGTCATCGCGATAACTGACGGCGAAGACAACATTCTTCAGTCGAAGCTTCTGGAGAAGCTCCGGCCAGGAGGAATGCGGGGCCCGGTGTTGGGATCATTTCTGACTTTCGAGGAGTTGCTTGACGGCGCGACTGAATCCGACGCGCTAATTTATCCGCTGCACCTGAGTCCTACGCAGCCGCAAGTAATCGTTCAGTCGAATGTTAATCCCCCTCCCAGAGTACACTCCCCTCTCCTCGAGGTTCGGGATGAACTTACTGAAATCGCTACAAAGCAATTGCGTTCGCTTGCGGAGGCGTCCGGCGGCAGGTTTTATCACGCAAATAGAATCGAGGATTTGAAAGGCGTCTTCGAGCGGGTGGCCGCCGAACTGCGGACGGTTTACAGTATGGCGTACACGCCAACGAACCTGAATTATGATGGACGCTTCAGAAAGATTCGCGTGCAGGTGAACAGGTCCGATGTTCTGGTCCGCACTCGGCCGGGATATTACGGAAGATAGGAGATGAATCTCCTTGATGCGTGCCGCGGCTCAAGGGACGACTTTCACGATTACGGAACACTGCGAGTAACACCATATTCTGTCCCTTTCTGGATTGCGTCGAAGGAGGTGAATCATGCGGAGAGAAGGACGAAGCTTGCGTCAGGGAGCCTGCTCGCCACACGTGCCGCGATGACGGTCATCACACTTTCAAGCGCTCTAACTGCCTTCAGTTACGATGGGCTTGCGGGGTGAAGACTCTCAGGAAAGGTGTCAGGCTTAACAGTCAAATGCTTAACTAGCAAACTGATTTGCATGTAACGGCCATCCTGCCAACGGTACCGAGCGGTACGAGTAGCCGCTGTCATATTCGAACTGACCTGCAGCAGCGACAGCAGGGATGATGCATAGAATGCCGCCTCACCCCAGGCGTGGGCACCTCTGAGCAGCTCGGCTAGAAGACTCTGCGGTGAATTTGGCCAGGTCCTATTCAATAATTCTACGCCTGCCAGGCGAGCACTCCGATGACAAGACCTGCGATGAGCGCCTGCTGAAGCGCCGTTCTATGGACGGAAAGGCTTTCAAAGAACCGTCGCCTGCCAACGTACACGATCGGTCAAATAGCGAACTCCAACCTGGAGTTCACCTTTATCCTGTCTCGTATTTAAGTGGCGGAAACTTTGAAAACATCACGGAAGAATTCTGCGGATTTTGATTCGTTCACAACTGTTGTGCTTCGTGTCGAGGCTCGGCGGTCGAAAACCAAAAAGGATCACACAAACGGTTGAGAAAGAAAACGCAGCACCCGATACGCACGGGCCGCGACTCATGAGACCGTGTGTGACGTTTCTGATGTTTTCACCACTATCCATTTGAAGTGCGGTTAACGACGCGAAGTTCTGCGGACTGACGGATTCATCAAGCCGGCGGATTCTTCGCCGTAGCCAGGACGGAATGGGAAATGAGAGTCAAGAAAACGAAAGCTGCCGCGCGAGTGGGTACCCTGCAACAACCGGTTCAGCGATTTGAAGCGAACAACCCTCCATCGCGACGACGATTTAGTCAATTAGCTGGGCATCTCTGGACGGTCATGCCGGCGATCGTCTCGTTCATCAAACGCCCCGCCGAACCTCGGGCTCGGCTTTTTCGGACTATGATAAAGGACCCGGTTATGGGTCAGGTGCGCCTGACGGGGCTCCTCTCTGAGGTGCCAGGCGCGGATACTATAGTCTTGATCGTGCATGGCTTGTCCGGGAACGCCTCGAGTCCATATTGCGCGAGCGCGGCGCGCGCCGCCGAACAGGCTGGATTCTCTTCGTTAAGACTCTCGCTTCGTGGCGCGGACTACTCGGGCGAGGATATCTTCCACGGGGGTATCACCGAGGACGTGTGGGGCGCGCTGGCCGCGCCGGCGATCGCGCGCTATCGTCATGTTTTACTCCTTGGTTATTCGG
Organism: Blastocatellia bacterium; assembly: GCA_035576605.1. Lineage (GTDB taxonomy): Bacteria > Acidobacteriota > Blastocatellia > UBA7656 > UBA7656 > Onstottus_A. Next base: position 5,226 of record DATLWF010000817.1, read on the forward strand.
TCGGCGGTCACATAGTGTTGCGAGCCGCGATCGAGCAACTGGATGATCGCGTGCGCGCGGCCGCCGCCATATGCCCGCCTCTGGATTTGGATTACGCGACGATCGTTTTTGATCATCCGACTCGAACACCTTATCGGAATCACATCTTCCGCGGTCTTAACCGAGCCTACGCAGCTGCCGTCGCTCGCGGCCGGGTTCACGTCCCCCTGGCGATCGTGGCAGGTGCGAGGTCATGCCGCGAGCGAGACGCGCTTACGGTGGTTACCCGCTTCGGTTATCGCGGCGTCGAAGACTACTACGAGCGCGAGAGTGTAGCGCCAAGACTGCGCAGCCTCAGAGTTCCCTCACTTCTTGTGGCCAGCCAGAACGATCCGCTCGTACCCCCGGAGACGATAATTCCAGCCATCGCCGAGGCGTCCGGAGACCTTTCTGTTTCGTGGGTTGAACCGGGAGGTCATGTCTACTTCCCCAGTACGCTCGATCTGGGCCAGCCGGGCCCAGCTGGGCTCGAACAACAAGTAATCCGGTGGCTAAGCAGACAGTAACTTCCGAAGGAGAAATCAATTAAATGCAGAATATCGAACTGACTTCGACTGCGGGCTCGGCTAGCTATGAACCGCCCGCCAGATTAAAGCGGCTGTTGATATCCCTCGCGTCGAGCCTGCCACGCGGGACCGCGTTCGAGGTGGAGCTGGGCGGCGAGCAAATGCGCATCGGCGACGGCCGGGTCGAATTCCGCGTTGCTGTACGCAACGGGCGCGGGGTCGCCGCGATGAGCTCACTGGATGAAAAGCGAATCGGGGAAGCCTATCTTGATGGCGACATATCGATCGAAGGCAATCTTGTCGCCGCACTGGACCTTCGAAAGAGTCTCACGGATCGCCATCTTCTCTTCCGTCTGTGGTCCACATACGGACAGCGTTTGCTCTTCGGCCAGGTAAACAGCGATAAGGAGTGGATACGCCAGCACTACGACAACGAATCCGATTTCTATCTTCTGTTTCTCGACCAGCAACACCGCTGCTATTCGCACGGATACTTTGAAGATGCCGACGAGCCGCTTCATCGCGCGATTCTTCGCAAGCTGGATACGGCCATCGAAGCCTGCGGCATTCAGCCCGGCTGGCGCGTGTTGGATATCGGCGCGGGGTGGGGCGCCTTCACCCAGCACGCAGGAAGGCAGCGGGTTCGTGTAACTTCGTTGACAATATCCGCCGAGTCCGAGCGATACGTCAACGACTTGATCGCTCGCGAGCAGCTTCCGTGCGAGGTTGTCCGCGAGCACTTCCTGGAATACCAATCTAACGAGCCCTATGACGCGATTGTGAATCTCGGCGTCACCGAGCACTTGCCGGATTATGCCGCCACGCTGGCTCAGTATGAAAAACTGTTGAAGCCGGGCGGCCGGGTGTTTCTTGACGCCTGCGCCTCGAGGGTCAAGTACTCGTTCTCGTCGTTCGTTCTTTCGCATGTGTGGCCTGGAAACACAACACCGATGAACCTCGCGAACTATCTCGAAGCAGTTGCGAAGACGCCCTTCGAGTTGATCTACGCTCGGAACGATCGGCGCAATTACCTTCTCACCACGAGGCATTGGGCCGAAAACCTGGACCGTCACAGAGACGAGATCGTCGCAAGATGGGGTGAGCGCTGGTATCGTCGCTTCCGACTATACCTGTGGGGTTGTGTCCATTGTTTCACGAGCGACGATGTAACTGCGTATCGTCTTCTACTCGAACTTCCCGCGGATTCCGGGGCTCGCAAGAACCTTGACGGTGACCGATTCTCCCGTTCGCGTAAACCACTGGCCGCTCGGATGTGGACCGCGGCGCGGCGTACCTGGAGGTTTCAGCGTGCGTCTCGACCTTGACGAACGCTTTGATCTTTTAGGGAGCTTGCCATTCTTGTGCATGCATATCGCGTGTCTTCTCGCCCTGCTGACGGCGCTCGAATCTTGCTTGGAGCGTTCGGCGTCGGCCTCACCTGGTGTGCGGGAGTGTTGGAATGGGGTGTACCGATCCGGACTTAGCCTGGCGGTAGTGTGGATTCTGAAGTAACAATACTCTTAGTCACATATCTGCACGGCCGTGGCGGGCACACGTAGGCGCCCGAAACGATTCCTCAAATTCGGACCCGTTTTAAGCTTTCTGTCGATCGCCTCCACACTCAAGCATGACAATTGCGAGAGCTTTGGCGAACTCCACTTTTCGGGCTTGCTCCAAGGATGCGAAGAAACGGCCTTCGAACTGCCGGCGCTCGCAATCAGAAAGCCCGCCTCGCACGTACTCATCAATCAAGTCGCTTTCGACGGCTTGGATGGTCTCCATGAATTGCTGATCTCGGAAGGCGAGCTCTTCTATCTCAACCTGCTGCTCTTCAGGCAGATCGCCGAGCAGGTATCGAACAAGCAGAGCGTCGGCCGAAGGTTCGTGTCTCATAGTGGTCTGTCCCTTTATACATAAGTGGCCGAGATCGTCTATTCATCACAGGACAGGGGGTTTTTTTCTGTTTTGCAACCATTTCTACTCTAAAATCTTCCTCCACGAGTCATAATCTTCCTCCACAAGTCTGGCAGCAGGTATCTTCAAGCAAGCATCAGGTTGAAGAGGCACCTCGGTGGTCAACTTCTTTCGCCCGCGAAGCAAGGGTGGCGAGAGACCCATTAGCGCAATCCGGGTTGCACTGTTCCTGACAACTCTCAATGCGTTGTTGAAGGTTCTCTCTTATTCGCAGTGCTCTCATTCTGAGCGTATTGACTGGAATTCCGAGCTTCTGACTCAATTTCTTCCTGCTATCTATCTTCGCGCTCTTCTCTCCGCTGTAGTACTGGAGAATCAGTTCGCGGTTCTCCGAGGACAGACATTGCAAGCAGGCACGCAGACAATCGATACGCCCTTCAGACTCATCGGGCTGATCGGATGTGATCTCCGAGTATGTCAATTCGCTGAGCGCTTGTTGCTGCATGACGCGTTCCCTGTTGATCTCGAGTAGAAGCATTCGCGCTACTCCGAGGTAGTAACTGGCCGGATTGCGAATCTCTTCCCTCTCAGAGATTTTTTTTGCAATTCGATTGATGGTTTCGTCGGCGTGATCTTCGGGGAATTGGCTGCCGCGCCACTGGAAGAATCTGATCAGGTTGCTGCGAATCTCGAGATATCGCTCGCCCGCGATCTCACGATCTTCTCCCAGGGAGTCCAGCAATCCATCAAAGGCCTCCTGCGTTAGAACCCATTTGCGACGCGGAACGGAATCCGCCCGCGTGTCAGTCGAAATATAATCGTCAATAGTTCGCACTGATGATTTCATCTTTAGCTCCTATGACCTGATTGCCCGTAGCGGGCAGCGATTTGACACACACGATAAGCGAGCCGTTGGGCTCCTCCTTGTAGTGGATCACCCCGGTTTCGACCCAGCGATAGATCATTCGCACCGGGACGTGCGCCACTGCGGCGGCTTGTTCGGGCGGAATCATGATGGCGTCGCCCGTCGAGCACTCTACGCAGAGCGCGGGCAACGAGCCGCTCGCCGTCCTGAACACATAGAATTCGTGGATCTCGACCGTCTTTTCGGTCCTGCGCGTATTTGACACGACGTTCTCCTAAATCTGTCCGCAGCGAATGACTTATTGCTGTCATCGCCAGCCGGCAATATAATTGGCGAGACCTTGGAGGTTTTGATTTTGAGAACGTCCCCCATCGGCCTCTCCCAACGCACCAGAAGATAATCCTGGGCGCTCTCAAAAGTCTTTTTGGTTTTCTTAAGATTGCGCTGATAAAACTCTTACCGAGTTCTTACAGAGTTCTTAAAGACGTTATGAACTTGCCGGACAGGCACTTATATGAGTTCGGGCCGTTCCTGCTGGATGCAGCCAGCCGGATACTGCTCAAGGAGGGAATGACCGTACGGTTGACTCCCAAGGCTTTCGAGACGCTGCTTGTGCTTGTGCAACACGGAGAGCAGGTAGTTGAGAAGGAGCAACTGCTGAAAGAGGTGTGGCCGGATAGCTTTGTTGAAGAAGGCAGCCTCTCGCGCAACATACATGAATTGAGGAAGGCGCTGGGCGATGATTCTTCCGAGCCGCGCTACATCGAAACCATCCCAAAGCGCGGTTATCGGTTCATCGCTTCCCTAATAGTATCTGTGCCGGATGCCCGGCAAATCGGCCCCCCCGGCGTAGATCGGGAAGCCACGGTCATCGAGAAACACACATTTGCTCGGGTCTTCAGCGAAGAATTTGAAGGATCAGACGTGCCCGCTAAGGCTAGGCCGTTGCCTTCTGCGGCCCGGGCGGCGATTCTTGCGCCGGCTGGCGACACAGAGCGACGAAAGAGGCAAACCACCCTGGCTGTTGCAGCGGCAGTCGTTCTATTGCTCGTCGGCTCCCTTGGAACGTTTGTTTATCTGAAACGCCACCGCCCGTCTCCGGCGCCCGTGTCGCGCGCAAAGAGCACGCTGGTCAGATTGACCAACAACAACGCGCTCGACGCGGGGCCTGCGTGGTCCCCTGATGGAAGCAAGATAGCGTTTTGGAGCAACCGCGACGGCAAGAACAAAATCTTTGTGA
>DATLWF010000818.1:0-2564 GCA_035576605.1 Blastocatellia bacterium
CTCTGACGTATGGCGCCGACAAGAAAACAAGGAACGTCGAGGCTGTTACCGCCTTCTTTGCAAGCCCAAAGCTAATCGGTTAGGATTCTGAGCGTGCGAAGCATAGTCGAGTGCATACCAAATTTCAGCGAAGGCCGCCGCACTGAAGTCATCGATGAAATAGCCGCGGCGATCAAATCGGTTTCCGGCGCGGTCTTGCTCGATCGTGAATCTGATCCCAATCACAACCGCTCAGTGGTCACCTTTGTTGCGCCGCCCGACCGCGTCGTCGACGCCGCTGTCGCCGCGGCCAGGAAGGCGGCTGAATTGATAGACCTGAACAAGCACACCGGCGAGCACCCGCGTATGGGCTCGACCGACGTGATTCCGTTTGTGCCGATCTCGGGAGTCACGATGGATGACTGCGTCGCGCTTGCTCGCGCTTGCGGAGAGCGCTTATGGAGTGACCTCGGAATTCCGGTATACCTCTACGAAAAAGCCGCGACCAGACCCGAGCGTGAGAATCTCGCAACCGTGCGAAAAGGGCAGTTCGAAGCCATACGTGACGAGATCGCAACCAACGAAGCCCGACGCCCAGATTTCGGCGAGGCGCGAGTGCATCCGACCGCAGGCATAACCGCCGTCGGCGCGCGCCCTCCATTGATCGCCTACAACGTGAATCTCGGCACCGCTGATGTGGAGATCGCCAATAAGATCGCGCGCGCAGTTCGTCATCAGTCGGGTGGCCTGCGCTACGTGAAAGCGTTGGGGTTTGAGTTGAAGGATCGCGGCATCGTTCAGGTGTCGATGAACATGGTGAACTACGAAGGCACGCCGCTGTTCCGCGCTTTCGAAATGATCAAGCGCGAAGCCGAGCGCTACGGCGTCGCGGTCGTTGGTTCAGAGATCGTGGGCCTGGTTCCTCAGCGCGCCTTGAACGCCGTCGCCGATTTTTATTTGCAGCTCGAGAGATTCAGCGAGGACCAGATACTCGAACACAGATTGGCAGGAGCGATGGAGGAAGCCAAGGCATGAGCGAGCCCGCCATTGCCGATTCAAAGATGGTGCTGTCAAACAGCCTCGGCAACTTCACGGAACTTGTAGCGGCAGGCACTCCGGCGCCCGGTGGTGGGAGCGTTGCTGCCTATTGCGGAGTGCTCGCGGCGTCACTCGGACAGATGGTATGCAATCTAACAATCGGCAAGCAGAAGTATGCTGAAGCTGAACCGCGGTTGCGGGCTATCAGATCGGAGCTCGAACAGTTGGGCGCGCGGCTGCGCGAGTTGATCGCCGAAGACGCTTCAAGTTTTGAAGCCGTACTCCGGGCGTACCGGTTGCCGAAAGATAGCGACGAGGAAAAGGCTGAGCGCGCGGCTCAGATTCAGATTGCCCTTCAAGGCGCGATTGACGTTCCGGTTGAAACGGCGCAGCGCGGCTTCGATATTCTAAGGCTGCTCGGGGAGCTTGCTGATATCGGCAATCCTAACGCGCTTTCGGATGTGGCGGTCGGCGCCCGGCTCGCACAGGTTGCAATCCGGGGCGCTTCCTACAACATTAGCGCTAACCTTGCTTCGATTTCCGATCGCGTAGCTGCGGACACGACGCGTGAACAGATGAAGGATATGATCGACCGGTCGAAGACTCTCGCAGAGCAAGTTGAAGCAAAGATGAAAGTGTAGGGACCTTGGGAGCGCAGGGGCGGAGTTCAGAGTCCAGGCTTTAGCTTGCTTCCAGGGCTTATCCATCGAATCAGGCATGCTAAAGCTTGGACTGTGAACTCCGCCTGCGCTCCCAGTGCGCCCGTACAGTTTTTCCAGTGATGGCAGCTCACTACAAGGACATTCAGTTCACTCTCACCGACCGCGTGGCGCGGATCGCCTTCGCACGTCCGCCGCTGAACATTTTCACGATTGCGATGATGAGGGAGATTGGCGATGCGATAAACCGCGCTGCGCAGGCGCCGGATACATGCGCGATAGTGTTTGCCTCCTCACATGCGAACGGAGCTTTCTCCGCGGGCGTATCAATCGAAGAGCACAAACCGGAATCGGTCTTCCAGATGCTCGAGGGCTTTCATTCGATCTTTCGCGCGCTGAACACAGTGTCAAAGCCGGTGATGGCGCTGGTAGGGGGCGCCGCGTTGGGAGGGGGTTGCGAGCTTGCCGCGTTTGCTGACATCGTCATCGCCACTCCCGCGGCGCGCTTTGGTCAGCCCGAGATAAAGCTCGGGGTCTACCCGCCGGTTGCCGCATTCATACTGCCAAGAGTGATTGGAGAAAAGAGGGCGCGGGAGATGATACTGACCGGTGAATTGTTGACCGCCGAATCTGCAGAGTCTCTGGGGCTGGTCAATCACGTGGTGCCAGAAAGCGCGATCGAGTCCAAGTGCGCGGAATTTCTTAGCGCGTTCCGGCAGATGAGCGTGCCGGGGCTCGAGATGGCTAAGCGCGCAATGGTTCAGACGTGGGGGCTTGGGTTCGACGATGCTCTGAAGCGTTCGGAAGAAATCTATCTCAATGAGCTTATGTCATTAAGAGACCCGCAGGAAGGCGTTGAGGCATTCATTGCAAAACGCCCGCCGAGAT
>DATLWF010000819.1:0-3795 GCA_035576605.1 Blastocatellia bacterium
CGTCACACTCTCGGTGGTAATTGTCACCTCTGTGCGATTTCCCTCGCTGACTGGCTCAACAATAAAAGTGGTCACGCCATTGGCTTCCCCCAGGTTGGTTTCGACGAGCACCCGCCCCGGCTCCGGTTCGGTGATCGCTGCGCGGAAGCTCTGGGTCTCGCCGAGAACTCTCGTCTGGAAGTTGATGACCGTACCCGCGCCGAACCCGCCCTGCTCAACTTCAAGCGACAGGAAGTATTGCTTGGGTAGGATCGAAGGGTGACCGTGATGGTAGTCCGCCAACGTCCGGTAGACCAGTTCCGCTGGAGCAGCAATAATGCTTGATGCTTGAGCTCGATATGGTTTCATAACTCAAACGCCCAAAATATAGCGAGCAACCGGCGACAAGCGTTCGGGGCTATCCACTTTGATCCTGGTAAACCGAACCTCGTCACGACCAACGAACGAACACTGCAACACACGGCGCGGACGAGTTGATTTGTTCGCGGTTCCGCTGTGCCAGAGGTGTCCGTTGAAAACCAGAACCGAACCGGCTTTGGCGACGATGAGTCTCTGATCCGGATGACCGCTCGACGGATCAGCAAAACTCTTTGGCGGTTGAGTCAACAAGTGATGAGTTCCAGGCACGACCCGTGTTGCTCCGTTCTCGCCGGTGAAGTCATCCAGAAGCCAGATCGCGGTCACGATGCGAAATGGCTCGCCCCTCGATCGAGCTGTCCAGTCCGCGTGTAAGCCTTGTTGACCGTAACCAGGCAAGGGATCGCGCCCACCGATCTGGCCTACCCTGAAAGCGTCCCGCAGGATGTGATGGACGGCTGCGAGCACGCGAGGTTGCGTATAGACGCCTTCAAAGACCGGATCGCGATTCACGAGATCGTTGAGGTGTCGAGTGCCGCTCTCCTTAACTACCGTTGCGCCTCCAGCCTTTTCACACCCGCTCTCGAAAGCAGCCCGAAGCTGTTCCAGCCAGTCCACATCGACCACACCGGAAAGGACAACGTATCCTTCCCGATCGAGCGCTTCCCGCTCGTGCGGAGACAACGGCGTCTGTGTGATGTCGAATTGGGCTAGCATTTCATCCACCCTCATCACTGCCGGCTACTCTTCCACCTTGAAGACAACCGAAACACTGCTAACCGTCTGTCGCTCGACCATCGGGTTTACCTTCGCTCGGTGGTTGCCTCGCCTTACGAGCAAGTCTTGAATCACCGCAGCCGCTCGCCTGACCTTTACGGGATCATACTCTGACCCCTCAGGTAACTCGATTTTCCGCTCACGCCATTCTTCCAAGACTTCCGCCTGCGTAGCTTCGTCTATTCCTTCGTAATTGATCGCCAGAATGAGTGGCCGCTCGGACACTTCGAAGGTGATGATCTTACCTCGGCGGAGCCCATCCTCCACGTAGACCGTAACGTCGTCGAAATGACCGGTGTCATGGAGGGACCTCACGTCACGATCAAGCTGCGCGGGGCTGTACGAATCGCCTTTACGAGCGCCGATCCAGGATTTGATCGTCGAGGCTGGAATTCGTCTATTGCCACGAAATAGCACGCGTTCGATGAGTTGTGACTCCGCCCGCTCGCCTCTATTTGCCTCTTGAGCGGATAAGGTTGTTGCGGCGAGTAGACTCTGCAAAACGACGGTGCAGATCGTTTTCATTGCGGACCTCCTGTGCTTACCAATTACTGTTCACATCGTGATCGGTCTCGTTTGTACACGCAAAATCTTACGGCGGTGGGAGGTTAGGAGGCCTGCTGCTCGTTTTCACGTAAGTCCCATCCGGCTCCACATTGAACCCGAACCCGCATCCGAGTATTGATCCGCCTTGCTCGACGATCACCTTATTGGAACGGAATTCCAGCGTGATTGTGCAAGGATCTTCCCCATACTGGATCTTCACAGTCGCGGTGCGCCCTTTGAGCGGGACGGTCTCGTCGAAGCCTCCGACGTTGCGAGTTTCGACGCGCTTGTGGTCATTGGGCCAGAAGCCGGAGAAACTGATGCGTACTCTGTGATCGGGCAGCTCGAGGACCTCCACGGTATTGAGCACATACTTGTAGGTTCCGGTGACGCCGACGGTCTGAACGAGCTTCTTTGCTTTCTGATGAGCGACGCTGTTCGCGTGGAAGAGACCCACTAACAGGAGAGCGAAAGCGAGTGTCTGAAGTGATCTTTTCATATCAACCTTTGAGCACCAGGGCCGCCATCATTTTATTCCGTCGTGCAGTCAAAGGTGAAGTGGGGATTGACTCCGCGAATTATTTGGCGTAGTTATCTCCCAGACTCGATTCGAAAGGATCAACCATGAACCTAATCCGCTTGATCCGGGAAGCACAGCCCGAAATTGATCTCAAAAAAACCTATGATGCTATCGTTGTCGGCTCGGGCGCGGCCGGAGGAATGGCTGCGCACGTTTTGACATCGCACGGAATGAAAGTGCTCATGCTCGAAGCCGGCAAGAAGCTCGACATCGATAAGGAGCTCAAGTCAACCGAATGGCCTTATAAGCACAAGAGGCGCGGCGAGATGCCGCCTGACTCTCACGCGCTCTCGCTGAACGAATACAACATTCGGCAGCCGCCTTATGCCGCCGATAGCAAGGCCAAGCACGTCTACTCTTATGTTCAAGGGTGGGGTGGCTCGGACTACAGCAAGAACATAGTCGTTGACGAGAAAGACCATCCCTACACCGGAACAAACTACGCCTGGGTTCGCGCTCGGCTTCTGGGCGGGAAGACAAACATCTGGGGCAGGCTCGCGCTGAGGCTATCGGACCTGGACTTCAAAGCAAAGAGCCACGACGGCTACGGTGAGGACTGGCCCATCTCGTATAAAGACATCGAGCCTTACTACGACAAGGTCGATCTATACCTCGGAATCTCGGGCGTGAAAGAGAACGTCCCGCATTTGCCCGATAGTATTTTTCAGCGCCCGATCAAGCTGGCTTACGCCGAGAACAAGCTGCGTCAGAGCTTGAAGAAGATGAATCGTCTGCTCACGCCTTATCGGGCGGGCGTAACCACCGATGGTCTAAAACATAACAAGTATCGCAGCAGGTGTTTTGGCCGAGGCGCGTGCAATCGGCGAGCCGGCGGCTGCGATATTCACGCCGCGTTCGATTCGCCGACCGGCTTGATCCTGCCCGCGATGGACACGGGCAACCTGACGCTCAGAACTAACTCGATCGCTCACGAAGTGACCGTTGATAAGAAGACCGGCAAGGCGACCGGGGTCGCGTTCATCGACTCCGAGACGGGCAAAACCTACGAGGCGAAGGCGAAGGTCGTTGTGATTGCGGCTTCGACTCTGGAATCGGCCCGGCTGATGCTGTTGTCAAAGTCGAACGCGCATCCCAACGGCATCGGAAATTCGAGCAAGCACGTCGGCCACAACTTCTGCGAGCACATCATGGGGCCGCACGTAACCGGGCTGGTAAAGGACCAGGTGGGCAAGCCGCACACGCTCGACGACGGCAAGCCGGGCTCGTTCTACCTCGCGCGGTTCCGCAATCTCAGCGAACGCCATCCGAACTTCATTCGAGGCTACGGATTCGAAGGCAGCTCCGGCACATCGATTTATCCAGGCAACGCGGGTTCGACGCCGGGCTTTGGATCGAGCTACAAGAAAAACGTCCGCGACTACTCCGGCGCGTTTATCTCGATGGGTGCGTTCGGCGAAGTGCTTGCCAGATACGAGAACTACGTCGACATCGATCCGGCGATGAAGGACAGGTGGGGAGTTCCAGTGCTGCGGTTCAACTACAAGTTTGGCGACAACGAGAAAAAGATGGCTGAA
>DATLWF010000820.1:0-4613 GCA_035576605.1 Blastocatellia bacterium
GCGAGTTGATCAAGGTTCACTTCACCGAAGGCCAGTTCGTGAAGAAGGGCGATATGCTTTTCACGATTGACCCGCGGCCGTACGAAGCCACCGTCAGTCAAATCGAAGCCAATATTCAAAAGGACACCGCGCAGGCTAAGCAGGCTCAAGCCACTCTAGCGAAGGACGCTGCACAGGCCAGGAACGCTGAGGCGGAAGAGCGGCGCTACTCAGAGTTGGTAGAAAAAGGCGTAGTCTCCAAAGAACAATACGATCAGTTCCGTGCAAGCTTCGAGGCGCTTCAAGCCACGCTCAACGCGGATAAAGCGGCTATCAATAGCGCCGAACAGGCGACCAAAGCTGATGAGGCGAATCTTGGGAATGCGAAGCTTCAGCTATCGTATTGTTACATTCACTCCCCGATCGATGGGCGCACCGGGAGCTTGTTGGTGCATCAGGGTAACCTGATCAAGGCCAACGACGTTCCCGTCGTCGTCGTCGATCAGATCGACCCTATCCGCGCCGGCTTTACCGTTCCCGAGCAGCAGCTCGCGGATATAAAGAGGTACAGCGCGGCGGGGACGCTGAAAGTGCGCGCGGTCATTCCCGGTCAGGAACAACAACCGATGGAAGGCACGATCAGCTTCGTCGACAATAGCGTCGATACAACCACGGGAACGATTAAGCTGAAGGGGGTTTTTTCGAATCCAGAGAGGCGCCTCTGGCCCGGGCAGTTCGTCAACGTGGTTATGACGCTCACAATGCAGCCCGACGTCCTGGTGGTGCCTTCCAGCGCGGTGCAAACAGGGCAAGCGGGAACTTTCGTCTTCGTCATCAACTCGGATCTTACAGTTGAGTCTCGCCCGGTAGTCCTGGGTCGCTCACTTGATGGAGAGACGGTCATCGAGAAAGGTCTTCAGCCCGATGAGAAAGTGGTGACCGACGGTCAACTGCGATTAGTGCCGGGTGCGAAAGTCGAAATAAAGGCCGACGCCAGCGAGGTGAAGCCATGAACATCGCCGGCCTTTTCATCAACCGGCCGGTGATGACCACTCTGGTGATGCTGGCGATCTTGCTGTTTGGAGTGATGGGGTATCGCAGCCTTCCGGTGAGCGACCTTCCAAACGTCGACTTCCCTACCCTGGTCGTTTCAGCGTCCCTGCCCGGCGCAAGCCCCGACACGATGGCTTCGTCGGTTGCGCTTCCGCTCGAAAAGCAGTTCTCGACCATCGCCGGCGTGGACCAGATGACCTCCAGTAATGGAATAGGAAGCACTCAGATCACGCTTCAGTTCAACCTCAGCCGCAACATCGACGGCGCGGCGCAGGACGTTCAGGCCGCCATAGCCGCGACCGGAAATCAACTGCCGGCGAACATGCCGAGCCCTCCTTCCTATCGAAAGGTGAATCCGGCCGACCAGCCAATAATCTATCTGGTATTGAGCTCACCGACGCTTCAGTTGTCGGTGGTGGATGAATACGCAGAGACGTTCATTGCCCAGCGAATCTCCACGATCAACGGCGTGGCTCAGGTTCAGGTGTTCGGCACGCAGAAGTACGCGGTTCGAGCCCAGCTCGATCCCAAGGCAATGGCATCCCGCGGCATTGGCCTGGAAGATGTCGCAAACGCAATCCAGACGGGTAACGTGAACCTGCCGACTGGCACTTTGTACGGGCCTCGCCAGGCGTTCACCGTGCAAGCAAACGGCCAGCTCAACGATGCTGCGTCGTATCGCCCTCTCATAGTTGCATACCGTAACGGCTCACCGGTTCGGCTCGAAGAACTCGGCCACGTTAGCGACAGCGTTGAGAACAATAAGACGGCAAGCTGGTTCAACGGAGATCGCGCGATCGTGCTTGCGATTCAGCGGCAACCCGGCACGAACACAGTCGAAGTCGTGGACAACATCAAGAACATGCTTCCGACGTTTCGCGAGCAGATGCCGGCGTCTGTCCTTCTCAATGTTCTGTACGACCGCTCCGAATCCATACGCGACTCGGTTAACGATGTCAGATTCACGCTAGTGCTGACCATTTGCCTGGTCGTGCTGGTCATTTTTCTCTTTCTGCGAAACATCTCGGCGACGATCATACCGAGCATGGCGCTGCCGATGTCCATCGTCGGTACTTTTGCAGCAATGTATATGCTGGGCTACACGCTGGACAACTTTTCGTTGATGGCGTTGACACTTTCGGTAGGATTCGTGGTCGACGATGCAATCGTGATGCTTGAAAACATCGTGCGACACATGGAGATGGGGGAAGGAGTTTTGCAGGCAGCGCTCCTCGGTTCAAAGGAGATCGGCTTCACTATCATCTCCATGACGCTGTCGCTGGCAGCGGTGTTTATCCCGGTCCTGTTCATGGGCGGAATCATAGGACGGCTTCTTCACGAATTCGCGGTGACCATCTCGTGCGCGATTCTGATCTCAGGATTTGTCTCCCTGACGTTAACGCCGATGCTATGCAGCCGGTTCCTGCGCCCGCCCGGCGGCGAGCGCCATGGACGCTTGTATGCTGCTTCGGAGCGGTTCTTCGACGGCATGTTTCGCACTTATGATTGGAGCTTGAAATGGGTGATGAGGCATCGGGTGACGACAATGGTGAGCCTTGGCGTTGTGATCGTCGCCACCGGATTCCTGTTCGTCATCGTGCCTAAGGGGTTTCTCCCCAGCGACGATACCAATCAGGTGTTCGCCGCGACCGAAGCCGCGCAGGGAGCGTCGTTCGAGGACATGGCGCGTCACCAACAGGCCCTTGCCGACATTGTGCGGCAGGACCCAAATGTTGATTCGTTCAGCTCGAGCATAGGAGGTAACGCCGGGTCGCTCAATCAGGGACGGTTGTTTATGCGATTGAAGCCTCGCTCCCAGCGGAAGTTGAATGTCGATGAAGTGATTCAAGAACTGAGGCCGAAGCTGGCGTCGGTCCCAGGAATTAACGCCTACCTGCAAAACCCGCCTCCGATTCGAATCGGCGGTCAGTTGACGAAGAGCCTTTATCAGCTCACTCTACAGAGCCCGGATACTCAGGAACTCTATAAGTACGCGCCATTACTTCAATCCAGAATGAGCGAGCTTCCTGGCTTTCAGGATGTGACCTCGGACCTTCAAATCCAGAACCCCCAGGTCAATGTTGAGATCGACCGCGACAAAGCCCAGGCGCTGGGCATCACTGCCAATCAGATTGAAAGCGTGCTGTTCGATGCGTACGGATCGAGGCAGATCTCAACCATCTACGCGCCCAATAATCAGTACCGGGTGATCATCGAACTCGAGGAGCAATATCAAAAGGAACCCTCGGCGCTTTCGACCCTTTATGTCCGCGCGCCGAACGTCCAGGCTCCAGTGCCGCTCGATACAGTTGCGCACCTCACTCGCACCGTGGGTCCGCTGTCAGTAAATCACCTTGGCCAACTTCCGGCAGTAACGTTGTCCTTCAATCTCAAACCGGGTGTCTCGCTGAGTGACGCCGTAACTGAGGTGGACCGGCTCGCGCGCCAGAATCTTCCTACCTCGATCACCACGAGCTTTCAGGGAACCGCTCAGGCCTTCGAATCGTCGCTCACAGGACTGGGCGTGCTGCTGATCATGGCGGTGCTGGTGATCTACATCGTGCTGGGCATTCTGTACGAGAGCTTCATCCATCCACTGACGATTTTGTCGGGCTTGCCCGCAGCCGGCTTTGGAGCTCTGGCGACGTTGCTGATCTTTCACAAGGATCTCGACCTTTACGCGTTCGTCGGCGTGATAATGCTGGTGGGGATTGTGAAGAAGAACGCGATCATGATGATCGACTTCGCTCTCGAGGCTCAGAGGCGCGAAGGGAGGAGTGCCGCGGATGCGATCGTAGAAGGTTCGCTGATACGCTTTCGCCCCATCATGATGACGACGATGGCCGCGTTGATGGGGACGCTTCCGATAGCGCTCGGCTTCGGCGCCGGAGCCGAATCGCGCCGCCCGCTCGGTCTGGCGGTAGTCGGCGGCTTGCTGGTATCCCAGCTCCTGACGCTATACGTCACGCCGGTCTTCTACACTTATATGGACACCTTCCAAACGAAGCTTGGCGCATTCAAGGTGTTTCGCCGGCGTGGGTCCGGCGGCGCTACGCCAGCAGCCCGCCCGCCTCGGGAGCAGTTAGCCCCCGGCAGCGACTAGACGTCGGCTTACTCTAATTCGAAACAATGGACTGAACGAAAAGTATTTGCGAGAGGCCAGACTAGGGAATCTTTGACTCGAGGGCCTCAACTCGTCTGTCGAGTTGTTTCTGATCTGCGCGAAGCGTTAACGAGTCCTCGTTGAGCAGTTCAATTTTTAAGCCCAACTTGCGGAACCCGTCCTTCATCTCGGCTCTAAGCTCTGCTCTCGTTTCTGCAAGCTCGGCTCTCGTTGCAGCTATTTTCCGCGAGGGCACGCTCTCAGATGGGCTTGGTTTCAAACGAACGCTCAGTCACTGTTTTCTCGAGCGCCTCGAGGCGAGCCTTGACCTCGTGGACGTCACTGCTTAGCGATTGAACCTCAATGCTCAGCGATTGAACCGCGCTGCTCAGCGATTGGACCGCGATTACAAGCAAACCGATTCTGTCTTCGTCTTGTGGGGCGATGGTCTCTCTGTCACCTGGTAGCTTGTGTGTTA